>JAAYOH010000060.1 GCA_012520375.1 Clostridiales bacterium | reverse complement strand
GGGACTACACCCTTACCGTTGTGTAGGGGTCTAAAACTTGTACCGTATACTTGAGGAGAGGTTATGAGGACTACACCCTTACCGTTGTGTAGGGGTCTAAAACGGAACATTCCCACATGAAGCTGTCGTTTTTGGGACTACACCCTTACCGTTGTGTAGGGGTCTAAAACTCTTGCCTTGCTCTTCATGGGTTTACCTCCTTGGACTACACCCTTACCGTTGTGTAGGGGTCTAAAACACCAATTCGCGTGCGAAGGTGACGGCATCCTGGACTACACCCTTACCGTTGTGTAGGGGTCTAAAACGATGAGGTTACCGGGAATGGGTGTGTACAGGTGGACTACACCCTTACCGCTGTGTAGGGGTCTAAAACTATTCGCAGCGCGTGAACGCTTCGCTGATGCAGGACTACACCATTACCGTTGTGTAGGGGTCTAAAACCCTGCTTCGGAGCAGCAACGCGGCAGAGATGTTGGACTACACCCTTACCGTTGTGTAGGGGTCTAAAACAGTAGTTGAGAGCGTCAACTACCGTTTTCCCAGGACTACACCCTTACCGTTGTGTAGGGGCAAAACAAAACGCCCCCGGACGAACCCGGGGGCGGCAATTGGTTTGCGCACCTTAACGCATAGAAAAAAGCCTGACCAACTGCTCCTTGACGGGATGCAATTGTAATGTTATGATGATGGACATACGGTGAAATACATTATAAAACGCATAAACGGGGGGAAAGATATGGAATGGGATTTGTACTTGGACGAAAGCGGCAAATTTGAACAAGAGGGCGAGCGCACCTTGATCGGCGGCGTACTGCTTCCCCGCAGGGGCAAAGACAATATGCGCTTGCTCGCCGAATGGAGAGATGACATCCGTTCCCGCATAGCCGAGTCCGGCATATACACAGGAGAGGATCTTTTGCGAGGCGATTCACTGCACGATTTGAACGCCATCGAAAAAAGAAGAAACCTTCAACCCCAGCAGACAGACGAGCATGAACGGTTGAAAGCGTCGAAGCACTATATATTCGATCACTGCAGCGAAAACATCTATACGCCGGATCGTTGGGGAGCACAGCGCTGGGTGCTTTCCCAATATGTCGCTAAACTGAAAGAAGCGGGCGGGGCGATCGTTGTATTTGACAACCCGGGAGGCGTTTACAGGATCGACAGCAACACCACCTACATGACGATTTTTGCCAACGGCCTGGTGCGCTTGTATGCCGACCTGAAAAGGAGCAACCCCCAGGAATATATCTATCTGTACACCCATGCCGCGTCCCGTATAAACGTAACATGGGAATATGAAGAGGCAAAGCACAAGGTCTCGCCGGTTGCCGGTGCTCCCTATGTGCCGCTGGGGAAGGAACTGTATATCAACCAGGTAAAAAACTGCGTCTTTTTGAACGGCGGATACCATTTGTTGGAGCTGGAGGCCTTTAACCGGTCGCTGGAATCGTTTGACATCCTATCCGACGAAAAGAAGGCCGGGAAAACCGTTTCGCATCCGGCTACCGTCATCTGCGATTACGTATGCAACAGCAGGTATGCCTCGGACGCGCATCCGGGATTCAAAGCGTTTTATGCGGGTGAAAACGCGTATTGCTACAACGTCTTTGACGGCCCCCTCTCTTCCCCGGACTTCGTCGCAGACCTGGACGCGCAGAATCACGACTGGGGCCGGCAGTTGAAAACCCTCGTCAGTTGGCAGTTCCCGAAAGAGCGGACAAGGAACTTTTTTGCCCGCCTGAAAAGGGAAAAAAAATACGACCAGATGCTTTGCGTCCGGTCTTTAAGCGACTATCTGAAACCGTTTGTGATCAACCGGGAGAATATGCCCGAGTGGGTCGAGCGGATCCAACTGATCATCCGGCGCTGCGTGCCCATGGAGGCGGAAGCGTATGCCAACTTAAAGGCGAATATGCTTCTGTACCTGAACACGCTGTACACCCACATGGGCCGATTGAAAGAGGTCCAGAAAACCGTGGACGAGTTTATCCTGTGCGCGACGAAGATCCGGGAGATCACGCTCCGGGAGGAACTGTTCGTCATGTTCCTGAACCGCCAGATCGTGAACCATACGGACCTGTTCCAATTCGACCGGGCAGCCAAATTCTTTCACGTGCTGGAAACGTATATGGAAAAGCGGCTGGAGTACGGGGGGGATTTCCTGCTGGACTGCGCATTGCTCACGGAACACGAGGTGTTCCCCGATACGGTGTGCGAACAATACGGGCGGGCCATCGGGAGCTATGTACAGCTGCTGGCCAAAAAACTCCGGACCGCGCCCGGAAAAGAGCGCGCCGAGATCGAGGGCGAGGCCGGAGAAATCGCCCCCAAAGTATGCGTCCATTTCTGGAAAAGCCACGACATTTCCCGCGGCCACCAGAATCTATGCGGCCTGTACGCGGAAAAGGGCGACTACGATGAAGCGCTGAAGGAACTGTGCCTGTCCATGTCGCTGCCCGTTGAAGGGCCCTTTGAAGAGCAGGCTACGGCATTGCTGAAAGCGGCGGGGCATTACGGCAAGCGGGACGTGTTCGCGTACTACCATTATGTCTACCTGATGCACAGGTGCATCCGCTCGGGGGACGAGCGCGGCGGGATCATGCTGGATCGCATTCTAAGCGAAGCGATGACTGCGGCGAAACTTGCCCCGCTGAAACAGGCCCAGCACCCCCAGAATGCCATTCTGTGGCACCTGGCGGCATCGCTGGCGAAGGGCAAACAGAACCCTTCCCGGGCAAGGGAACTGTTCGAAGCGTCGAAAGAGATGCTGGCAGCTCCGGCAAATGAACCCATTTTCAGGACGATCGGCATTGCCGTCGCAAGCGAGGAGATCGCCTGCGGCCTTGAAGGTTTGCTCACAGGCAAAGGGGAAAAATGGGAAGAGGAAGCCAAAAGATTCCTGCGGGAGACATACCCCTCCTACGCGGCGAAGGCATCCGTCGATCCTTTTGCCGACGTGATCCAAACGGCCAAAATGAGGCCGTTGGACCCGGATTCCTACTACGCCATCGCGGACACCATCCCGTATTAGGCCGTCGTTTGGCGGATTTCACCGGCTGGATCGGCATCGTGACCGCAAACAAAAAAAGGGGAGCCACCGTGCCCGGCACGGCGACTCCCCTTTTGATCCACTCTTAAAACCTGTTTTGTTTCGGCCTCCGTTCAAGCTGCCCTTCCTGACGGCGCTTTGGGCGATACCGCGTCCCCTGTGGCAGCCTCTTCAACGTCTCCTTCTGCCGATTCTTCGGCCTCTCCCTCCGGGGCCTCCGCCTCTGCCTGGGCCGTCAATTCTTCAATTCGGGCGCTGAGTTCGGCGTTCTCTTCCTGCAACGTGGTATTTTCCTCCTGCAACGCGGCGTTTTCCTCCTGCAGCTGGGCCATGCTCTCTTCAAAGCCCTTGTTCAGCCCCTCGGCGATCTCCAGGTCTTTGGTGATCGCCAGGATCTGTTCGTCCTTCTCCGCCACCTGTTTTTGGAGGCCCCCCATCTTTTCCGTTGCCACGAAGCCGAAGGCCAGCGCCGCTACCATAATGATGACAAGGATCACACAAAAAACTTTCACATCTATTCCTCCTTTGATCCGGCCGCTTGCGCCTGCCCGGGGCGCGGCCGTTCTTTCCCCCTCATTATAGCAAATCTTTTGGCGCCTGACAATGCCTGTTTGCATTTTTTGTTAATTGATCCGGAACCCCGTACTTTTGCCGCGATCATCCCGTATAATGGTTCCCATGACTGTTGATCGCACCGGGAGGGATATTATGCGCGCCTTTGTCCTCTTTCTGCTCCTCCTCCTTTTGTCCTGCAGCCTGCCCGCCTCGGCGGAATACCAGGCCCGGGTGGTCCGGGATACCGCCCTGTACAAGGAAGAGAGCGCCGCCGGAGCCTACGGGAGCATCCCGGAGGGGACAACGGTCGGCGTGCTGGCCATTCTGGAAGACGCCGTCCGGGTCCGCTTCGGCCGGAACGAAGGATACCTGAGGAAGGACGCCCTGGCCATGGACTGCGCCCAGCTGGAAGCCCTGGGATCCGTCAGCATGCTGGGCCGCTCCCTGTACGCCCTGCGGGAGGTGCAGCTGCCCGGGGTTTCCGGGCAGAGCAAGATGCTGCGCACGGGGGACGAGGTGCTGCTGCTGGCCCTGGCGGGGGACTATGCCCAGGTGAAGCAGGTCAGCCGCAGCGGGCTGGTCCCCCTGGACGCCCTGGCCCTGGACGAAGAACTGTGCTATGTGCTGGGCCTGCCCGGGGACAGCATCCGGGACATGGAGGCCCGGCTGGAGGACCTGGGCCATTTCGACGGCGTGCCGGACGACGTCCTGGACATCGGGACCGCCGAGGCCGTTATCCGCCTGCGGGTACAGGCGGGGCTGGGGGATCTCTTCCTCATCGACGAGGACTTCGAGGCCCTGCTGTACGGCCGGGACGCGCCCCGTCATCCCATCTGCCTCGGCCATCTGGAGCCCGGCGACGCGGGCAGCCCCGTTTCGCGGCTGCAAAACCGGCTGATCGCCAAGGGGTACCTGGAAGCCTTCCCCAGCGGCTGCTACGACAACCTGGTCTGCCAGGCCGTCATGCTGTACCAGCAAATGGAGGGATTGCCCCAAACGGGCACCGCGGACCAAAGGACCCTGTCCAGGCTCTTCTCCGGCGCGGCCCGGACACTCCCCCGGAACCTCATTCCCGTGTCCCGGGCTTCCAGTCCCTACCTCCCGGGGGGCGTGGTCAGCCTGGAATGGTTCGAAGGGGGGATCCAGGAGATCTTTCCGGTGGGCGCCATCGCCCAGGTCACCGACATCGCCACGGGCATCACCTGGCAAACCATGCGCCGGGGCGGCATCAACCACGCGGACGTCCAGCCCCTCACCAAAGAGGATACCGCCGCCTTCAAACGGGCGGCGGGGGATGAATGGAGCTGGGAGCGCCGGGCCATCTGGGTCACGGTGGACGGGGTGCGCTATGGGGCCAGCATGAACTGCATGCCCCACGGGCAGGGGGCGATCAAGGACAACAACTTCCCCGGCCATCACTGCATCCATTTCCCCGGCAGCCGCACCCACAAGAGCAATCGGCTGGACGAGTGGCACCAGGCCTGCGCCGCCCTGGCCTCCGAAGCGGACCCCACCAACATAGAAAACATCGACTGGGACGCGTTTTACCTGCAGCAGGAGATCGAGCGGGAGGGAAAAGACTATATGGAAGAGTGACGGCCCCTCTTCTTCCTGCCTGCCGTATTAGTGGATCAGCAGCCTGGCCCGCTGGGCCATATCGCTGAGCTGTCTTTCAATGGCCTGGGAGATCCCCGCGGAAAGTTCCCGGGCTGCCGGGCCGCTGCCCGCCCCGGCAGGCTGCAATTTGTCCCGGATGTCCCGGGCCAATTCCCCCTGGCGCCGCTTCAAGGCCCGCCGGAAGGCGGCCTGGGAAAACAGGGCGCGCAGGGCCATGGGCAGGTTGAAGCTCCCCGCCCTGCTGCGCAGCAAGGTGGTGCCCAGCCGGCTGGCCACAAAGCCGATGACAAAGCTGATGGCGAGCCCCAGGGGCCCGGCCATCAGCAGCGCCGTCCCGCTGCCCCCCAAGAGCATGGCCACCAGCATGGCCACCACCAGGTCCACCAGGGTCTGGAGCAGGTTCAGGTTCACCAGGGCCTCTGCATCGATGGACAGGTTCCCTGCCTGCGTCGGCGCGTCGGCCCGGATGCGCAGGCTGGCGGCGGGCAGGTGGCAGCGCAGGCAGATGGGATCCGTCAGCGCCTCCAATTCGGGGCGGATGCCGTCGATCCAGTTCCGGGTGACCTGCTGCAGCCCCTCTTTCAGGGCGCCTTCCCTGAGGCTGGCGGACAGGTGCTCTCCCATCGCCCGGCTCATGTCGTCCATGGTGGCGATCTCGCCCCGCTTCCAGCGCCTGAAGGCCGTGGGGCCGATCTCTTCCACCAGTTCCTCCGCGAGGACCGGCGCGATCCCCTCGAAGAGGCCCGGCAGCGCCCTGTCCACGATGTCCTCCACCTTGTCCGAAGCGATCAGCGCCCGGACGTCCTCCTCGAAGCGCTGGGTGCGCCGGTCGATGCGCAGGGCATAGCACAGCCCCCGGGCGATGGAGAATTCCGGTTCCGCCCCGACCAGGAGCCGGGCCTGGGGAAAGACTTCCCCGGCGATCCTCCCCATGAAGTCCATGCGGGAAGCGCCCCCCGTCAGGAGGATGAGTTCGGGTTTTTCGCTGCCCAGGGCCTCCCCTGCCTGTTTCAGGGCCTTGCGGTATGCGCCCCGATAACTCTGCCCCTTCAGCAGGGCCATGGGCGCATCCAGGATGTCTTCCATCAGGGCCTCGCTACAGGCGATGTCCAGCCTGACGGGGGGATCCTCGTAGTACAGCTTCACCGAGGATTCGCAGGGCAGCCGGTATGCTCCTCCCGCCCCCTGCATGCGCCGGGTGAAGTACATCTCCTTCACCTTCCTCGCCTCGAGCTCGCACCGGGCTTCGTACGGGGGACAGGCTTTGAAGACGGCCATGATGCGCTCCCTTTGGGGATGGGCATCCACGCATCGGGACAGGAGCGCCTTGTCGATCAGGCCGCCCCCCAGGCTGTTCTCCCCGAAATCGTACAGATCCACGGCTTTCAGGTCCCGGATGTAGGTAAAGTCGGTGGTGGAGGAACCCGCGTCGATGACCAGGGTGGGCCTGGCCACGTCCGCCTCCCGAAACTGCAGCTTCCCGGACTCCCGCACGAACAGGAAGGCCGCCCGGGACTCGCTGACGATCTCCACCTGGGGAAAGCCCGCTGCCAAAAACAGACGTCGGTATCTTTCCCTGGCGGCGGCGTCCCATCCCGAGGGACAGCCCACGAAAAAGGCGCTGTCCTCCCCCATGCGGCCGGTTTTCCGGATCTCCTTCAGCACCGCCTCCGCGTAGCCGCGCACCGCCCTGGCTGCCCAGTCGGGCTCGCTGAGGAAGCGGCTCTTGAAGCGCACGGACAGTTCGTCCACCTCGGCGTAGCAGGCCTGCTCCCCGATGATACAGCCGTCTTTGCACCGGCCCAGGGCGCTGATGACGCTCTTTTTGCCCGCGATCTCCAGCATCAGGGCGGGCCCCTGTGAAAAGCTCCCAAGCCAGGCCACGGCGCTTTCGCCGTCCCCCAGGTCAAAACCGAAATAATCCTCTATCCTGTCCATGGTTCACACCTTTACCGTTGCCTGTCCCCGCATCAGCAGGGCATCTCCCTGCCGCAGGGCCGGCCGTATGGTCTTGCCCCCCACGGGGGCGGGAAGCAGGTCAAAATCGCCCTGGGTTTCCTGGGTATAGGTCATGAGTTCAATCCCCTGGGCGTTCAGGGCGCTGACCAGGGTGGGGATGCCCTTCAGGGCGTATTCGGGATCCCCCGTCAGCCGGGCCTCCAGCAGCATCTGCACCGCTTCCAGGAGGGGCGGTTCCAGGCCCCCGGGCCCGCCGGGCGCTTCCAGCTTCAGCCCGTCCTCCATGGCGGCCAGGATAAAGATGCAGTGCCGCGCCAGGCTCCCCCCGTCCACCGCCGTCCTGCCCTGCAGGTGTTCCGGGGGGCGGGGCGCCTCGTCCCGCCGTATGCCCAGCAGGCAGCCGAAACAGGCGACCACACACAGCAGGCACAGCCCCATTTCTTCCGCGACCAGGGCGCCGGCAGCGGAAAGGGCGCACAGAGCGGCAGGCAGATACCTTGCCAGTTCCCCGGGGCCCTTCCCGGCCTTTTTTCCGGGCGCGGGCGTCCATTCGACCCGGTTCACCGCCGGCAGGGCGTCCAGCCCCGCCGCCGCAGCCTTCAGCAGCGCTTTCAGCCGGGCCCTTTCCCAAGGGTCGGAACCCCCGTGATCCAGGCACACCCGTTCCAGCCAGTCCGCGGCACAGGCCCGGGCTTGGTCCGGATCCCGAAGTTCCGAAAGGCTCTTTTCCAACTCGCTTTGCCTGTTTTTCCCCAGTTCCACAAGGCCCATATCCCGGCACCCTCCATTCCATTTCAAACTCGAAGGCCCTGATTTGAAAACCGCCCCGGGCGGGCCGGCCCGGGGCGGTAAAGATGGAATCCTCTCAGCCTTCGAAGGGGTTCTCGGTGGGGTACATCATGGCTTTGGGGCGGTTGAAAGAGATCTTGGTGGCGCCCAGCCACTTGAACACCTCGAACAGGTACTTGCCCGCCTTGCCGAAAGCCACTGCCCCGTGATGGGGATAACCGTCTTCGATGAGCACATGGCGGTAGAAACGGCTCATCTCCGGGATGCCGAACACGCCGATGCCGCCAAAGGACTGGGTGGCCACGGGAAGCACTTCGCCCTCGGCGATGTAGCTCTTCAGCACGGAATCTGCATCGGCCTGCAGGCGGAAGAATGTGATGGGGCCGTCCACGATGTCCCCTTCCAGGGTGCCCCGGGTGATGTCGGGCTCCTTGCCCGGCTCCAGGCCCCGGTGCATGATCAGCTGATACTTCATGGTGCCCTTCTTCAGCCGGCACATGGGGGTGTTGCCGCAGTGGAAGCCCATGAAGACCTCCTTGTCGGTGTATCCCAGCTTGCCTTCGATGGATTCTTTGTACATATCCGCGGGCACCGTGTTGTTGATGTCCAGCAGGGTGACGGGGGCCTGGGTGACGCAGGTGCCGATGAACTCGGACAGGGCGCCGTAGATGTCCACCTCGCAGGCCACGGGGATGCCCATGGCGGTGAGGCGGCTGTTGACGTAGCAGGGAACGAAACCGAACTGGGTCTGGAATGCGGGCCAGCACTTGTTGGCCATGGCCACGTACTTGGCGGAGCCGCGGTTGGCTTCCACCCAATCCAGCAGGGTCAATTCATACTGGGCCAGCTTGGGCAGGATGCCGGGCATTTTGTTGCCCTCGCCCAGTTCCGCTTCCATCTCGGCGATCTTGGCCGGGATGCGGGGATCGTCCTTGTGGGCGTTGTAGGCGGCAAAGAGATCCAGCTCGCTGTTCTCCTGCACGTTGATGCCCAGCTTGAACAGGGGGCCGATGGGGGCGTTGCAGGCCAGGAAATCGTAGGGACGGGGGCCGAAGGTGATGATCTTCAGGTCCCGGATGCCCAGGATCGCCCGGGCGATGGGGATGAAATCCGCGATCAGGTCCTTGACGTGCTCGGCGTCTCCCACCGGATTTTCGGGGATATAGGCCTTGAAGCGCCGCAGTTTGATGTTGTAGCTGGCGTTCAGCAGGCCGCAGTACGCGTCGCCCCGGCGGCTGGACAACACGGCAATGTTTTCTTCGGCGGCGGCGCAGAACATGCAGGGCTGACCGAAGCGCTCGGCCAGATAGGTTTCAGGGCCTTCGGGGCCGAAGTTGCCCAGGTACACCACCAGGGCATTGCAATCGGCCGCCTTCAGCTCTTTCAGGGCCTGAAGGGCGTCGAGTTCGCTTTCGATGATGGTCTCGATTTCAACGATGGGTACGCCTGCGCCCTTGCACGCAGCGGCCAGGGCTTTGCGGCGTTCCCGGGACAGGTCGATGGGGAAACAGTCGCGGCTGACAGCCACAACGCCTACTTTGACTTCGGGGATATTGATCAATTGTCTCTCCTCCTTGTGAAATAGGGTCTTCTTTCCGTTCGAACTCACTCACGCAAATATTATATCACAGAAAACCGGGCCATACAACCACCCGCATCCAAAAAAGCTATCCGTTCACCAGTTCCTCCGCGATGGCTTCCAATTTGCGCATCCGGGCGCTCGCCCCGGACTTGCTGAGGGTCGGATTGGCCATCCCCCCCAGTTCCCCCAGGGACAGGTCCGGATGGCGCAGCCGCAGCTCCGCCATCTCCGCGAGGGGTTCGGGCAGTTTTTCCAGCCCCATCTTTTTCTGGATCACCCGGATCATGCTGATCTGCCGTTCGGACGCCGCCAGGCTCTTGTCCACGTTGGCGTTGTCGCAGTTGACCTGGCGGTTGGCTTCATTCCGGATGTTTTTGAGGATGCGCAGATTCTCGAACTCCAGAAGGGATCTGTGGGCGCCCAGGATGGCGAGCATACGGGCCATGTGTTCCCCGTCTTTCAGGTATACCACCTGCTGGGTCTTGCGCCTGGTGTGCCGGGCCGGCACGCCAAGGCCCTTCATCAGCTGCACCAGGCAGCGTGCAAGCTCCGGCTCGGGCACCGCCAGCTCCATGTGGTACGCTTTCTTCGGGTTGCCCGTGGAGCCCCCGGCAAGGTATGCGCCCCGGAGGAACGACTGGCGGCAGCATGGGTCTTTCAGCACTTCCCGGGCCGGGGTCGCCCGCAGGCCAAACAATCTGGTATTGTCCAGCAGCTTCAGTTCCCGTAGCAACCTCGGCACCTCCCCCTCCGGGGGCATGACCTGATACCGGGTGAGGCCCCCCAGCCGCGGGGTTTCTATCGTGCCCAGGGCGGCCTGGCAACGAAAAAACCTGCGCAGGACCTCAATATAGCGCCCCGCGATCTCGTCGTTGACCCCATGGATCACCAGTCCGTAGCGGCCCATCCCCCGGAAGGACAGGCCCCCGGAGCACAGGACCGCCGCGCATACTTCTGCCCTGGCGCAGCATCGCTTTGTCACCGCCACCCGGGCGATTTCCTGTCGCACATCGCTGGAAAAGGCCATGCATCAGTCCTCCCCCACCACGCGCACCTCGCATTCGAGGCGTATCCCGGACACGGCCAGCACCTTCTCCTGCACCTGTCCGATCAGTTCCAGCACGTCCCGGGCCGTGGCCCCGCCCCGGTTGATGACGAAGCCCGCGTGCTTTTCCGATACCTGGGCGCCCCCTATACCGTACCCCTTCAGGCCCGCCTGCTGGATCAGTGCGCCGGCGAAATGCCCCTGGGGACGCTTGAAGGTGGAGCCCGAGGAGGGGTGATCCAAGGGCTGCTTGTCCCTGCGGCTGGCGGCCAGCTCGTTCATGCGGCCAAGGATGGCCTTCCCGTCCCCGGGCTTCAGGGCAAAGCACGCGGAAAGGACGATGAGGCCCTCTTTCAGGATCCGGCTGCTCCGGTACCCCAGCTCCAATTCTTTGGCGCCGGCCCGGTATACCTTCCCCTCCCGCAAGAGGTCGGCCCACAGCAGGCAATCCGCGATCTGGCCGCCGTAGGCCCCTGCGTTCATGGCCACCGCGCCCCCCACCGTCCCGGGGATGCCGCAGGCAAATTCGAAACCGGAAAGATTTGCTGTCAGCGCCATGCTTCCCACGGCAGAAAGCCTCGCCCCCGCCTCGGCGGTAATGGTGCATCCGTCTATTGTCGCCCGGCAGAAGCCCTCGCTCAGCACAATGGCCATGCCCCTGATCCCCCCGTCCCGGACGATCAGGTTGGAGCCGCCCCCCACGACAAGGCAGGGACAGCCCAGTTGCTTTGCCGCTTCTAGGGCGACAAGGACCTGTTCCCGGGTCCTGGGGAAGACAGCCAGATCCACCGGACCCCCCACCTTCATGGTGGTCAGCTCGCACATGGGCTGCCCCTCACGCAGCTGTCCGGCTTCGAAGCCCGCATCCATCAGTACCCGGATCCATTCCCTCATGCCCGTTTCTCCTTCAATCCACAAAAGCGTAGTTCTTGCCCCGCATCATTTCCTGGCAGTACACCACCAGCACCGCGTCCGGCTGGAAAGACTCGATGATCTGATCCGCCGTCAGCCTGCCCTTCCGGAGGTCCAGCGCGCAGATCTCCCGGGCGGCCAGGGAAAAGAAGGTGGACACCGGGGTCCCGAAGGAATCTTTCAGGATCAGAAGCCGCCCCTCCGGGGCGCCGGGGTTGGTGAAATAGGTCAGCTCCCGGTGCAGCCCGTAGACGTCGTAGCGGTTGGCGGGGCCGTCCCCTTCCAGCTTGTCCAGGAAGAGGCAAGCTTCGCTGAAACTGCCCGTCTTCTCGTCAAAACCGCCCCCCTCCACCGTGGGCTTGGAGACGCGGCGGGTGATCAGCGTGTCAAAACGGGGGGTGATCAGGTGGAGGTCGTCGGGTTCCACCACGGAAGCGCCCACCCGCTTCCCCACGTCTCCCATGTGGACGTTTTTCAGGATCTCAATGTCAAAGTTGTCCGGGTCTGCCGCCGCCAAATCCAGCCGGATGGCTCCCGTCCCGGAAAGGGCCTTGACGCACTCCAGGTACGTACAAAAAGCCGTCATGATGGACCAGTGCTGGTCGGTGCGCAGCACGGCATCCTCCATGGTCAGGCCGTAGTCCCTGTACACCTGCCGGCTGTCCACCACCGCGATCCCGGCGTCCCTCAGTCCCCCCACGATGTCATCGGCCACTTTCAGGTTGCTGTCTTCCACCCCGGTGGGGAGAAGGTCTTCTTCATACAACTGCGTATGGGCGTAGGCAAAGACCAGGGGCACGCCCCGCTGGTCCAGGCCGTTTTTCAAATTCACGATGGTCTTTACATCATCGCTCACGTCTGTGTCCCCCATCAGGTCGTACAACTGGCCCGTCTTCAGGCGTACCATGGTGGTATTCCCGAAGGACAGCATCTGCTTCCCCAGTTTCATTTGGAAGACCGCATTGATCTTTTCAAATGTCCTCTTGCCCGCAAGGTTGTTGTTGATGGCGCTGTTCAGGGAGGTGATGCGGGCAGAGATATTGCCGAACAGCCCGGCATCCTCTTCCAGGTAGGTGGTATAGGTGACAAAAAAGGCGTAGGCCATGGACCTCCCCCCCACCATAAGGGTACAGACGGCGATGCCCAGCATGGACAGAAGCAACGCACAGGTGACGGTGATGTTGACGATCCTTTTCACGGAGTGCTCCTCCTAAAAGTTGAAATAGATAAAGGGATTGTAGCCCCCCATGACCACATAGGTCAGGGTCAGGGCCAGGCCTGCCAACAGGCCGATCCCCCGCAGCAATTGCATGGCGTTTTCCGGGATGCGCAGCGTCTTTTGAAGGAACGGCCCTACGGGGAGGGCCGTGATCAGGGCGGCCAGCACGAAAAATCCATACTCCCGGACGTACATGGTGGCGGTATCATCCCAGAAGCCGTTGCCGCCCCCGTACATGGAAGCGATGAAGCCTGTTGCGTGCCCCAGGTCCCCGCCCACGTTGATGAACACGGTCACCGTCGTCATCGCTGCCATGGCGTACAGATGCCCTGCGGGATGGGCGTCCATCCACTTGCCCAGGGGGGTGTACTTCTCCAGGATCAACAGTACCGCAAAGCTGAAACCCCAGATGATAAAGGCCCATTCGGCGCCGTGCCACAACCCGGTGAGGGTCCATACGATCACGGTGTTCAGGATGACCCGGCCGGTCTTCCTGCGGCTGCCGCCCAAGGGGATGTACAGGTAATCCCGGAACCAGGTGCCCAGGGAAATGTGCCATCGCCGCCAGAATTCGGTGATGGAGCGGGCTACCATGGGGAAGTTGAAGTTTTCCAAAAAGTGAAAACCGAACATCAGGCCCATGCCGATGGCCATGTCCGAATAGCCGGAAAAATCAAAATATACCTGCCACAGGTAGGCGACGGCGCCCAGCCAGCCCGAGCCAACTGACAGAGCTGCGGGGTCCAGCCCAAAGGCGTGATCCGCCAGAAGGGCCAGGTTGTTGGCCAGAAGCACCTTTTTGATCAGCCCCACGACAAAGCGCCTGCCGCCCTCGCAGAACTCGTCAAAATTTTCGTTTCGGTCCTCGATTTCTTCCGCCACCGTCTGATAGCGCACGATGGGCCCGGCAATCAACTGGGGGAACAGGGAGATGTACAGGCATACGTTCCAGAAGGAGCGCTGGACCTGCCCGTCGCCCCGGTACACGTCGATCACATAGCTCATGGCCTGGAAGGTGAAAAATGAAATACCGATGGGTAGGATGATGTGGGGAACGGGCAGCTGCAGACCCAGGGCCCAGTTGATGTTTTTCATCAGGAACATCAGGTATTTGAAGACCCCCAGCAACAGCAGGTTGAATGTCACCGTAAGCACCAGCACCCGCTTTTTGCGCGCCGGATCCTCTTTATACCTGTCCAGAAACAACCCGGCCAGCCAGTTTACCGCAATGGAGCCCACCATGACGAAAACGAACCAAGGTTCCCCCCAGGCGTAAAACACCAGGCTCATCACCATCAGGAAGAGATTGCGGGCTTTCCGCCCCCGCAAAATGAGGAAATACACCAAAAGGACGGTGGTCAAAAAGAAAAACAGGAATATCGAGTCTGAAAAGACCATGCATGAGCCTCCCTAAGCGATGTCGATATGCCGTATCTTAGCACAAACGCACCTTTTTGTCGATAGCGGGAACGGGGATATTGTGTCAACCGCCAATTGAGAAGGATAAATTGACGGCGGCTTGACGAGCGCGGCGCCGCACAGGAACCGCCCTCCTCCCCCGGCGGGAGAGAAGGGCGGCAGAATACCCGGCGTCCACTCAGTTTCCCCGATACCCCGCGCTGTCGCCGTGTTCCAGGATCTGTTCGTTCAGCAGGTCGATGTCCCCGCAGCCCAGGGTGATCACCAGATCGCCGGGCTGCCAATGGGCCCTGAGGTACGCCTCCGCATCGTCGAAGGTGGGGGTCAGGACGGCGTCGGCGCCGTGCTGCCGCAAAGGCTCGATGAGCATGGAGGAACGGATGTCGCCGGGATCCTTCTCCCGGGCAGCGCATATGTCCGTCACCACCACCTTGTCCGCGTCATGGAAGGCGTCCAGAAACTTGTCGAAGAGTTTTTTGGTGCGGGAGTAGGTGTGGGGCTGCCACACCGCCCAGAGCCGTTTATGGGGCTGCAATTTGGCAATGGACAGGACATTTTTGAACTCGGTCGGGTTGTGGCCGTAGTCGTGGTAGACCCGCACGCCGTCGGTCACGCTGGTGAGTTCGAAGCGCCGTTTTGCGCCGGTGAACCGCCCCAAAATCCGGGCGACCTCCTGCATGGGCAGTTGGCAGATGGAAGCCACCGCAAGGGCGGCAAGGGCGTCCAGCACGTTGTGTTCCCCGGGTACGCTTAGGTCTACCTCGCACAGGGGGTGTCCGAATAGGGTGGCCGTAAAGTGTGCTTTGCCCAGTTCGTCATAGCTGATGGACTCCGCCCTAAGTTCATTGTGGGGGGAGAGGCCATAGGAACGCGTCCTGCGCCCCGACTGCTCCAGCACCCGGCGCGCCCGCGCGTCATCTCCGCAGCCCACGCACCAGCCCCCCTCTTTCGGGGTCAGGGCGGCGAATTTGTGGAAAGCCGCTTCGATGTCGTCGATATCCTTGAAGAAGTCAAGATGGTCCTCATCGATGTTGAGAATCACCGCGATGGTGGGGTGTAAATGCCAGAAACTGCCCGCAAACTCGCAGGCCTCGACGATAAAGTATTCCTTTTCTCCCGCCAAGGTAGATCCCTTCAAAGCGTCCAGCTCGCCGCCAATGTGCACCGTGGGTTTCATGCCGCATTCCACGAACACCTGGGAAATCATGGCGGTGGTGGTGGTTTTGCCGTGGGTGCCGCTGACGGCGATCGTCTGGCCATAACCCTCCATCAGTTGGCCCAGCAGCACGGAGCGCTCGATCTGGGGGATGCCCCGCCTCGCCGCTTCCTGCCGCTCGGGATTGTCCGTCCCGATGGCCGCCGAATACACCAATAATCTGGCATCCCCTATGTTTTCTGCGGCATGGCCGATGCGGACCGGGATGCCGCTCTCTGTCAAGTGGTCGGTCTTGTGGGATCTTGTACGGTCAGAGCCCGAGACCTGATAGCCCATGTGCTGCATCAGCCCCGCCAGACCGGACATGGAAGACCCGCCGATCCCCACAAAGACCACCTTTTCCCCCGCGTGTTCTTTGATGTGCGCTGCCATGTCCATGATTCCTCCCTGCATTTCTTCACAGGTATTATACCCCCTGATCGATTTCTTTGTTGTTAAATATTTGTTTGATTCCAAATAAGCCGCGGAAATGCTGGAAAACCCAACAAAAGCAAATTATAATTGAAAAAACGATCCGAACATTCGGATATTGGAGGCATACCATGGAGCGCATCAAACGCAGTGAGCGGCTTGGCGTCATGCTGAGCGTGCTGTCCCAAACCCCCAACCGCATCCACACGCTGGGCGAGTTTTGCAGCATGTTCAATGCAGCCAAGTCCACCATCAGCGAGGATATCGACATCCTGCAGGACGCTTTGGCCAAGTTCGGCATGGGCGAACTGACCACGGTGGCAGGGGCGGCCGGGGGTGTGCGCTACCGGGCCATCATGGATCCCGACACGTCCCGCGGGGCCCTGGAAGCCCTGGCGGCGCGTCTGCGGGAACCGGGCCGGCTACTGCCCGGGGGGTTTCTGTACACCTCGGACGTGATCGCCGATCCGGAGACCGCCGGGACGCTGGGCAAGCTTCTGGCCCGTCTGTATTACGATGCCCGCCCGGACTTTGTGCTGACCATGGAGACCAAGGGAATCCCCATCGCCTTCATGACCGCTTATATGCTGGGCGTCCCCCTGGTCATCGCCCGGCGGGACAGCCATACCTACGAAGGCCCGGCCGTCAAAATCAACTACATCGCAGGAGCCGCGGGAGACCGGATCGAGACCATGGCCCTGGCCCGGCGCTCTGTATCCCCCGGGCAGCGCGCCCTGATCATCGATGATTTCATGAAGGGCGGCGGCACCATCCAGGGCATGGTGGACATGATGCGCGAGTTCCAGGCCGAGGTGGTCGGCGTTGGGGTCATGATCGCCACCGCCAAGCCGGTGGAAAAACGGGTCAAGGGCGTCAAGAGCCTTTTCACCCTGGCGGAGGCGGATGCGCGAACCGGCACCGTGGACATCTCCGTGTCCCCCCAATTCCGCTGAAACCTTCAAAATTCATTCATCGAACGGGAGAACGGACATGATCGGAGTCTGGGTCAATATGTTCGCCGTCATCATCGGCGGCTCCATCGGAACTTTCCTGCGCAGCGGGATCTCGGCAAAGTACCGCAGCATCATCAACAGCGCCCTGGGCCTTTGCTCCCTGGCCATCGGCATCACCGGCGCCATCAAGACCCATGACATGATGGGCATCATCATCGCCCTGGTCCTGGGGGGCGTGCTGGGGGAACTGATCCGGATCGAATACGGCTTGGACAAGCTGGGCAACTGGGCGCAAAAAAAGCTGGCAAAAAATGACGCCGGCTTCTCCCAGGGCTTCGTCAGCGCCACCCTGCTCTTTTGCATCGGGGCCATGGCGGTGGTGGGCTCCCTGGAAGCCGGGCTGTCCAACAAGCCGGACACCCTGCTGGCCAAGTCCATGATGGACGGGGTGTCCTCCATCATCTTCGCCTCTTCCATGGGCCCCGGCGTCATCCTGTCCGCCCTTCCCCTCACCCTGTACCAGGGGGGCATCGCCATGTTGTCCGGCCTGCTGGCCCCGGTGTTGTCCGAGGGCATCATCAATGAAATCAGTGCGGCAGGCGGCCTTTTGATCATCGGCATCGGCATCAATTTGCTGGGCATGACCAAAGAGCGCATCAAGGTGGGGAATCTGCTCCCCGCCATGGTGGTGGTGGTGGTGTATCAAGCGATCACAGGCCTTTTTTAGCCCTTCCCCATAGCAATGACGCACTTGGATATCCGGGATCTGGCGCTGCAAGCGGGCTTTGACGCCCTGTTTGCGGCGCCCCTTTCGCGCCTCGCCCGCTGGCAGGAAGCCTCCCGGGACGTTCCCCAGGCAAGGGGACTGTTTTATGATCTCCCGCACCGCTATCCCAGGATGCGCTGCGCCCTGATCCTGATCAAAGGGTACAAGCCCTATCGGGCGCGGCCGGGGCTCGTCACCCTGTCCGCCTACTACCCCGCCTCCCAGACCGCCTATGCCAAGGCGCGGGAAGTGGAGGAGATCCTGAAAGAGAAGGGCCATTTGGCGCTCTGCCATCCCCCGGTCCCCGCAAAGCCGCTCCTGGTCCTGTCGGGAAAGGGTTTTTACGGCGGGAACGGACTTGCCTTCCTGGAAGGCTTTGGCTCCCGCTTCGCCATACAGATCATCCTCACCGATCTGCCCTTGCACCAGAATATCGCCAGCGAAGAATCTCTCCCAACTTCCTGCCGTGGTTGCGGGATCTGCCGCGACGCCTGTCCGGTTGGCGCCCTGCAGGAAGATGGCGTCAACGTTGCCCGATGCCTGCGGGCCCTCCCGGAAAACCGCCCCGTCCCCGAAGGCCTGCGCCCCCTGGTGGGCAACAGCCTTTTGGGCTGCGATCTTTGTCAGGATTGTTGCCCAAAAAACCATCAGGCGGGCAAAGTGGACATGCCCGAAGAACTCTCCCGTGCCCTGGACCTGCCCGCCCTCTTGTCCGGAAGCGTCATACCCCTGATCCCCTGGCTGGGCAAAAACTACGTTCGAAAAAAAAGACTGCAGGCCAGGGCCTGCCTCATCGCGGGCAATCTTATGCGGAGGGATTGCCTGGAGCAGCTCCTGGAACTGGCAAAGGACGAACACCCTGTGGTACGGGAACACGCCGCCTGGGCCATCGGCCGCATCCTCTCCCCTACATCCGCTCCTGGATAAAGGCCTTGATGCGCGCTGCGCGCCGGCCCACGTCCAGGTCCCGGGCAAAGGCCAGTGCCCGGGCGCCCATTTCCACTCGGAGTTCACCATCCTCCTTCAGGCGAAGCACCGCGCTGCGGATGGCTTGCACGTCCATTGGGTCCACCCGGATGGAGTCGTCCTCGTGGAGCAAATCGTCGTTGAAAGCACCCAGGGAGGAGATCACAGGCAACCCGCAGGCCATGGCTTCCACGATGGCATTGCAGCAACCCTCCGCCAGGGTAGGCAGCACAAAGACATCCGCAGCCCCCAGCAGCTTGGGCAATTGGTCGTGCTCCACCTGCCCGCTGAAGGCGATGTTGTCCCCCTGGGGGGGCATTGGGCCGCTGCCCACGTACAGGGCTTTGACCCCGTCCAGCCCCTTCAAGGCCGCTTCCAGTCGTTTGACCCCTTTTCGCTCGTTGAACCAGCCCACAAAGATCACCGCCAGTTCATGCTCCAGGATGCCCAGATCTTCCCGGGTACGGAGCCGTTCCCCGGGATCCGGGGGACAAAAGATGGGACTCACCCCGTTGGGCAGCACCGCGATGCGCTCAGGCGAAACCCCGTACATCCGGATGCAGTCCTCCCGATTTTTGGAGGATACGCTGATCACGCCCCCGAGCTTTGGCAGCATGGCGCGGGCCCCTTGCTCGAGCTCCGGCTTCACTTCGCTCTCCCCGCAGGCTACGAATACCTTCAACCCTTCGGGAAGCGCCGCCGCCCCGGCGATCCCGGAACGCCAGAAATGGGCGTACCCCGCGTCGGGCAGAAAACCGCCCTTTATGATCGCCCGCATCTCCCGCTTTACAGCCCGGACGTACAGCCTGTGGTTCAGCCCCGGCAGCAAGGTCCCCGTGGAAACATAGAAGGGCTGGTGCACGGTAAAACTGCCCTTCTCCGTTTGCCGCTCCCACTTTCCGGGGCGCTGCACGCCCCCCCGGATCAAGCGCCTGGAAGCGCTCTGGGGAGAGATCACCCGGATGTCTACCCCAAGCCCCTTCAGCTGGACCAACAGGTTGTCCACAAAGGTGAATACGGGATCCCCTGCCGTGGGGTACCGCTCCGATATCACCACCAGTTTTTTGAGTTCTTTGGATCCCTTCACGGCATATCCTCCTCGATGCTGCGCCGGGCGATCCCTTCATAGGAAAAACGCCGCATCCCGGGCCCACGGGCCGCTTGCAGCATGGCCTCGTAGGCGCCCTCTTCATGCAAAAGGCGCAGCAGCTCCTCTTTGATCTCCCGGGCGCTGTCTTCCCGAAGGAAGATCACGTTTCCCCCTGCGTCCACGTGGGTAGTGCCTTTCCACCACTTGACCATCAAGGGGATTCCCTGGCCGCACACCTGCTCCCAGAACACCGAATGCCTGCCCGGGAAGCAGGCCAGGTCCGCCGCTGCGAACAGCTCATAGCTGTCCCCTGCTTCCACCCAACCGATGTACTGCACTTTTTTCCCGTCTGCCAGGGCTTCTACCTGCCCTTTCAGCTCTGGCGTGACCGAACCGAAGACGATCAGCCGGAGCCTGGGGTCGTCCACGTCCCGGACGGCCTCCATCAGGTTGAGGGTCTGGGTTTTGAAAGCGTTGATCTTGCCCCCTGTCATGACCAGGAAATCCTTTTGGCCTATGCCATAACGCGCCCTGGCGCTCTCCCGTACGCCGGGGGCAGCGGCCCTCGCCACCGCCTCGTCGTCGGCCCCCATCACCAACAGCTCCGTCTTTTCGATCGGAAGGCCGTATACCTGCCGCAGGAAATCCACCCGGGCGGGCAGCACCCCGTAAAACTTCCGGGCAAACGGCAGGATCTGGTGGGCGCAGTGTTTCCATAAAAAGCGATGCAGCACATTGCGGGAGAGGAAGTTGGTGGCGCTGTTGGAAAAGTCCGCATGGTTGTCCACGTACACGGTCACCCCAGGATGAGCTTTCAGATAGCGCACCACCTGCCCGATGTCCAGGAACTGCAGGCCGTGGATGAACAGGATGTCCGGCGCCTCCTTTTCCAGGGCCTCATAGGTCCCCCGGTAGCGGCGCAGCAGCCGGGCCAGGCGCAAATTCCCCCGATAAGCAAGGCGCGTGACGGGGATGCCGTACTCGTTCCGGTAGCTTCCCGCCTCGGGCAGGTAGATATTCTGGCCGTTCTCATCGAAGCTGACCAGGGAGGCGATCACCGCCGTCTCCAGCCCCATCCGGGCGTGGTATTTGGGCAGCATGTTTTCCTGGTAGCTGTACCCGTCCGGATAAAAGCAGGCCAGGCACAGGTGCACCACCTTCACGCGCCGTCACCGCCCCTCTCTCTTTTGCGCCAGAAGCCCCTGTACGTCCCCAAAGAAATGGGCGTTTTGGCGGATCTCTTCCTCGGGCCAGTCCCACCAGGCCAGTTCCTGGAGGCGGCGGATGGTTTCCGCATCGAAGCGCTTTTTGATCAACCGGGCCGGGTTGCCTGCCCACACCTCATAGGGGCCCACGTCCTTGGTCACCACCGCACCCATCCCGATCACCGCCCCGTCCCCGATGGCAACGCCCCCTCGGATGAGGGCGTTCTGCCCGATCCATACGTCGTTTCCGATGCGGGTACGGGCGTAGGGTTCGTGGGGCAGGTCCGCAAACCTGATCCCCAAGAGGTTTCGTCCCTTGGTGAACACGGGGGAGGTGCCCGC
>JAAYOH010000059.1 GCA_012520375.1 Clostridiales bacterium | reverse complement strand
TCACCGCCCCCTTGGAGGCGCCGTAGGCAAAGGTGGTGCTGTTGTCCCCGTTTTTGCCCGTGATGGAGGCCAGGTTGACGATCTTCCCGTAGCCCTGGGCCTTCATGTGAGGTGTCACCGCTTTGATGCAGTACAGCACCCCCTTCACATTGACGTCCAGGGTGTCGTCGATGAGCTCCAGGGAGGTCTCCTCGATGGTGGCGCTGTTCAGGATGCCCGCATTGTTGATCAGGATATCGATCCGGCCGAAACGCCCGATGGCTTCCGCCACCGCCCTTTCCACCTCTTCGTATTTCGCCACGTCGCAGCAAAGGGCCAGGTACTCCGCCCCCGCCCGCTTCAGCAGGGCCCCGGTCTCCTCCAGCCCCGATCCATCGATGTCGGAGATCACCACTTTGGCACCCTCCGCCGCCAGATCCAGGGCGAACTGCTGCCCCATGCCCGTGGCCGCTCCGGTCACAAAGGCGACCTTTTGGGTAAACCTGTCTTCCCGCATTTTCTTTTCCTCCCCATCCCATAGGATTTTCCTTCATTGTACAGCCCGGCACCAAGCCTGTCAAGCTACACGCCACGGGATGGAAAAGATGTCCGAAAGCAAATTTTTACCTGAAATGGCTGCAAAATCTATTGTAATCAGGGGCAGAACATGGTAAAATGAGGTTTGTTGACTGAATGGCTGGGAGGTGAATTGTTTTGCCGAACATTAAATCCGCGATGAAGCGCGTCAAGGTGATCCAAAAGAAGACCCTGCGCAACCGGATGATCAAGTCTGCCCTGCGCACATCCATGAAGAAGTATGACGCCGCCTTGGAGGCCGGCACTGCCGATGCCAAAGCATTGGGCGCCGCCATGGGCGCCGTGGACAGGGCTGCCAGCAAAGGCGTTATCCATAAGAATGCCGCCAATCGGAAAAAGGCCCGTTTGGCCAAGCGCCTGAACAAGGCCGCAGCCGAATAAAGACCTGCCCCCCTCAAGGGGCGGTTTTTTTATGCCCGCAATGACAAGGCCGCGCAAAGTCTTGACATTCCCGGTTAAATCGCATATGATATTCTCGTCCTGTGCCCCGCACAGAGTATCGAATAAGGAGTGTATCATGATATGAAGAAACTGTTTGCCCTGGTCCTCGTCCTGGCGCTGGCCCTCATGGCCTGCGTCGCCTCTGCCCAGGAGGGCAAGGTGTACTTCCTCAACTTCAAACCCGAAGCCGACGAAGCCTGGCAGGCCCTGGCCGCCACGTACACCGCCAACACCGGTGTCGAGGTAAAGGTGGTCACCGCCGCCTCCGGCACCTATTCCGAAACCCTGACCGCCGAGATGGGCAAGGGCGATGCCGCCCCCACCCTGTTCCAGTGCGGCAACAAAGCCGGCCTGGACACCTGGGGCGAATATTGCCTCGACCTCACCGGCACCGATTTTTACAACGAGATGACCACCGACGAGTTCAACCTGTTCGGCGAGAACGGCGAAGCCCTGTGCGCCGGATACTGCTACGAGGCCTTCGGCATCATCGTCAACAAAGATCTGCTGGCCCAGGCGGGCTACGACATCTCCGGGATCACCGATTTCGCCTCCCTCAAGGCGGTGGCGGAAGACATCCACGCCCGCAGGGATGAGCTGGGCTTCGACGCCTTCACCTCCTCCGGCATGGACGGCTCCTCCTCCTGGCGCTTCTCCGGCCATCTGGCCAACATGCCCCTGTACTACGAGTTCCGGGATGACGGCGTCACCGAACAGCCTGCCACCATCACCGGCGCCTACCTGGACGCCTTCAAGAACATCTGGGATCTGTACATCAACAACGCTTCCACCGAACCCAGCCAGCTGAGCACCGCCACCGGCGACCAAGCCGCCGCAGAATTCGGCGAGGGCAAGGCCGCCTTCTACCAGAACGGCACCTGGGAGTATGCCAACCTCACCGGCAACTTCGGCATCCCCGCCGAGAACCTGGCCATGATCCCCATCTACTGCGGTGTGGAAGGGGAAGACAAGGCCGGCCTGTGCTGCGGCACCGAGAACTGCTGGGCCGTGAACGTCAAGGCCTCCGAGGCCGATCAGCAGGCCACCCTGGATTTCCTCTACTGGGTCGTCACCAGCGACGAGGGCACAACCATGATGGCGGAGCAGTTCGGCCCCATCCCCTTCAAGGCTGCCAAAGCCTCTGACAACGTGTTCTTCAACGACGCCAACGCCTACATCGCCCAGGGCAACTACGTGGTAAGCTGGGCCTTCAACTACACCCCCAACGTCGACGCCTGGCGCGCCGGCGTCGTGGCCGCCATGACCCAGTACTCCGCCGGCGGCAGCTGGGACGATGTGGTGTCCGCCTTCGTGGACGGCTGGGCCGTGCAGTACAACAACCAATAAGGCGCATCCCTCCGGTCTCACAACGTCAGGGGAGCGGTTCCTGGGCCGCTCCCCTGCTTTCCCCCTGATCATTCCCTTTATAGGAGAGATGAACATGCGAAAGAAAAAAACCAGGCCGGTCCATGCCGGGCTGAATTCCCAGCTGATCCGCCGCTCCATGCAGCGCTGGTTTCCCCTGTTCCTCCTTCCCACTTTCATCGCCTTTTGCATCGGCTTTTTGTGGCCCTTCCTGCAGGGCATCTATCTGTCCTTTTTCCAGTTCAAGACCCTGGACAACATGAACTTTGCGGGCTTGCAGAACTACCTCAAGGCTTTTGGGGACGCCTCCTTCGTCAGCGCCTTCTGGCAGACCGCCAAGGTGGCCGTGGTCTCCATCATCCTGATCAACCTGTTCGCCTTCGCCGTGGCCTATGCCCTCACCCGGGGCATCCGGGGCGCCAACCTGTTCCGCAGCGTGTTTTTCATGCCCAACCTCATCGGCGGCATCGTGCTGGGCTACATCTGGAATACCATCTTTGCCGGGGTGCTGCGTGGCTACAACACCGCCCTGGCCTTAAACAGTACCCTGGGTTTCTGGGGCCTCATCATCGTACTGTGCTGGCAGCAGGTGGGTTACATGATGATCATCTACATCGCCGGGCTCCAGTCCGTCAGCGAGGACATGATCGAAGCAGCCCGCATCGACGGCGCCAACAGCTGGCACGTCCTGCGGCACATCACCCTGCCCACGGTGATGCCCTCCATCACCATCTGCACCTTCCTGACCCTCACCAATTCCTTCAAACTCTTCGACCAGAACCTGGTGCTCACCAACGGCGCCCCCATGGTGTTCGACGCGGGGCAACAGATCTATACCACGGAAATGCTGGCCCTGAACATCTACCGCACCTTCACCATGAACTGGAAATGGCAGGGCGTGGGGCAGGCCAAGGCCGTGATGTTCTTCATCCTGGTGGCCGGCATCTCCCTGTTCCAGCTTTCTGCGACCCGCAGCAGGGAGGTGCAGCAATAATGAAAAGAGAACGCCTGGCCAATGGGATCCTGACCGCGGTCTTCATCCCCCTATGCATCCTGTACATGATGCCGGTGATCATCGTGCTGTACAACTCCTTCAAGCCCAATGCCCTCATCAACACCGACACCTTTGCGCTGCCCACCGCCCAGACCTTCACCGGGATGCGCAACTATGTAGAAGGCATCACTTTTGGCAACTATCCCTTCCTGAACAGCGCGATGAACAGCCTGCAGATCACCGTGGTCAGTACCCTGCTGTTGCTGTTGTGCACCTCCATGGCAGCCTGGTACATGAGCCGGGTCAACGACCTGTTCAGCCGCATCGTGTACTACCTGTGCATCTTCTCCATGGTGGTCCCCTTCCAGATGGTGATGTACACCTTGCCCCAGACCGCCATGCGGCTGCGGCTGAACACCCCCCACACCATTCCCGTCATCTACATGGGCTTTGGGGCAGGGCTGGCGGTGTTCATGTTCGTGGGCTTTGTGAAGGGCATCCCCCTGGAGATCGAAGAGGCCGCCGCCATCGACGGCTGCAACCCGGTGCGCACCTACTTCAGCGTGGTGCTGCCCATGCTCAAGCCCATCTACATCAGCGTGGGCGTGCTGGAGATCATGTGGATCTGGAACGACTACCTGCTGCCCTACCTGGTGCTGGACAAGACCCTGTACCGCACCATCCCCATCCACATCCAGTACCTCCAGGGCAGTTACGGCCACGTGGACCTGGGCGCCGTCATGGCCCTGATCATGCTCTCCATCACCCCGGTCATCCTCTTTTACCTGTTCTGCCAGCAGTACATCATCAGCGGCGTGGCAGCAGGGGCGGTGAAGGGGTGAATCCCGGGCACCCGGCAACAGCATCGAGGCCAACGACGCAGATCGTTCTCCCGCCCGACGGATGCATTTTGCGCGCAGCAACGTTGTTCCAGGGCAGAAACAGTGGAGCGGTGCGCAACGATCAGGTTTTTTCCAATCATTTTTGGTCAAGGGGCCGTGCATAGTTTCAAAACAGTGATTGATTCTTCCCGCGAAATGGTGTATAATGGGCCCATGGCAGGATATCCGGCTGCCGGAAGGGATGGTGCAACATGAACAACAAACTCGGTGAGACCGGAAAATTCAGTTTGCCGATCGAGTCCAATGAGCCGGCCGAAGAGATCATCCTCTCGGTCTATCAGGCGTTGAAGGCCAAAGGGCACAATCCCATCATGCAGATCGTAGGGTATCTGGTCTCCGGGGATCCCACCTACATCACCAGCTACAACAACGCCCGCTCCCTCATCCGCAGACTGGAGCGGGACGAGATCCTGGAAGAGCTGGTGCGCTTCTACATCCAGGAGCACGAAACCGCGTGACCCGGGTGCTGTGCCTGGATGTGGGGGAAAAGCGGATCGGGGTCGCTGTATCCGATCTGTTGGGCCTCACCGCCC
>JAAYOH010000058.1 GCA_012520375.1 Clostridiales bacterium | reverse complement strand
TCAAAGAGCTCGGCGATTTCGTCCAATCCCTCTTCCCGGGCTTCCTTGGCGAAGGTGGCGTACATTTCGGTCCACTCGTAGCGTTCGCCCTCGGCGGCATCCACCAGGTTTTCGGGGGTGGCGCCGATGCCCTGGACCAGCTTGAACCAGATCTCGGCGTGTTCCTTCTCGTTGTCTGCAGTCTCCTGAAACAGGGCGGCGATTTGCTCGTAGCCCTCTTTCCTTGCCTTGGAGGCGTAATAGGTGTACTTGTTGCGCGCCTGGCTCTCGCCGGCAAAGGCGGTCCAAAGATTGGCTTCGGTGCGTGTTCCCTTCAGTTTCATGTTGTTTTCCTCCTTATTCGTCCGTGGGTGATCCTTGGTCTTTGGCCAGCAGGTCGGGCCTTCGTGCCCGGGTGATCTTCAGGGCCTGATCCCGCCGCCAATCGTTGATGTGTTTGTGATGCCCGTTCAGCAACACCTCGGGCACCTCCAGGCCACGGTAAACCCTGGGCCTGGTATACTGGGGGTACTCCAGCAACCCGGAGGAGAAGCTCTCGTCCACGCTGGATTCCTCGCTGCCCAGCACCCCGGGGATCAGCCGGGAGACCGCGTCGATCACCACCAGCGCCCCCAGTTCGCCCCCCGTCAAGATATAATCCCCGATGGACAATTCCTCGAAACCGCAGATGTCCAGCGCCCGCTGGTCCACGCCTTCGTAGTGGCCGCACAACAGGAGCAGCTGTTCTTCCCCCGCCAGTTCCCCCGCAACCTGCTGGGTAAAGGTGCGGCCCCGGGGGGAAAGGTAGATGCGCCGTCCGGTGAAGCCTTCGACCTCCTGGGCTTCCACTGCGTCCACGATGGGCTGGGCCAACATGACCATGCCGGCGCCGCCGCCGAAGGGGTAGTCGTCGGTGTTTTTGTGCTTGTTCCGGGAAAAGGGGCGGATGTCGATCAGGTCGACCCGAAGCAATCCCTTCGTCATCGCCCTTCCCAGGATGCTCTCGGAGAGCATGGGCCTGAGCATGTCGGGGAAGATGGTCAGCACCTTGACCCACATGTTATATCACCCGTTTCATCGGTCTTCAAACACCGCCACCTCCCGCAGGACGGCGGCACACAGGGTGATGCGTTTTTCCCGTACATTCACCTGGGTGACGGCCCGCTTCAGAGCGGGGACCAGTACTTCGCCCAGAGGCCCTTGAAAGACGTACACGTCTCCGGCGCCGGGCTGCAGGACCTGGACGAGCTCCCCGTAATCGTTGCCCTCGTCGTCGGTGGCGCGGCAGCCGATCAGGTCACAGATGAATTCCGTATCCTCGGGCAGAACGATGGCGTTGGCCCGATCCACATAGATCAGCTGTCCCCGCAGCTTTTCCGCCTGGTCCCGGTCCTTTACCCCTTCGACCAGCAGGTAGACGGCGTCCGGTTCGATGCGGACGCACTTCATGGATATCGGGACCATGACGCCGTCCTTTTCCAGACAGACGCCCTTCAGCCTTGAGAAACGCATGGGGTCGGCGGTGATGGGACGCACCTTGATCTCGCCCCGGAGTCCCTGGGGCTTCAGCACCTCTCCGATCACCAGATAATCGCTTACCATGGTACCTCCAAAAGAAAGGGAGCATCCGGGAAGCCCCGAGCGCTCCGCATCCGACTGTCACAGGATCTCGACAAATACGGGCTTGGCATTCTTGGCCGTGGCTGCCTTGACTACCGTGCGGATGGCTTTGGCGATCCGGCCCTGCTTGCCGATGACCTTGCCCATATCACCCTCTGCAACGCGCAACTCGATCACGATGCTGTCCGCGCTTTCCACTTCGCGCACATCCACCTCGTCGGGATGCTCCACCAGGGATTTGGCTATAAAGCGCACAAGTTCCACCATGCTCATCACCATACGCCGCGCATCTTACAGCGCGCCGCCCTTCTTTAACAGGCCTCGGGTGGTGTCGGTGGGTTGGGCGCCGACGCTGAGCCAATACTTTGCACGTTCCACGTTGACCTTGATCTCTGCGGGATCGGGGATGGGGTTGTAGTAACCCAGCTCCTCGATGAAGCGGCCGTCGCGGGCGTTGCGGCTGTCGGTGACGACGATGCGGTAGAAGGGCTCTTTCTTCATGCCCATTCTCTTGAGACGGATCTTGACCATGGGAATAACCTCCTTACACTCTGTGGGGAATATATCTTCATCGCGCCGTGCGCGGTGAGGGCTACCGTAAACCAAATGGCATCTTCATGCGCCTTTTGCCGCCGCCCATCATTTGCTTCATCATGCCCCTGGCCTGTTCGAACTGCTTCAGGAGCAGGTTGACCTCCTGGACCGTGACGCCGCTGCCCGCTGCGATGCGCCGCTTGCGGCTGGCGTTCAGGATGTCCGGGTTCCGCCGTTCCATCCGGGTCATGGCGCTGATGATGGCGATGTTCTTTTTCTGCTCCCGGCCGATCTTGTCCTCGTCGATCTCCACGCCTTTGAGCTTGCCGCCCATGCCGGGGATCATCTTGAGCAGGTCGGAGATGGAGCCCATTTTGCTGAGCTGGCCCATCTGCTGCATGTAATCTTCCAGGGTGAAAGAGGAGGTGCGGACCTTGCGCACCATGTCCTGGGCGTCTTTTTCGTCCATGGCGTCCCCGGCCTTTTCGATGAGGCTGAGCACGTCCCCCATGCCCAGGATGCGGGAAGCCATGCGGTCGGGGTGGAAGGGCTCGATGTCGGTGAGCTTTTCCCCGATACCGCTGAACTTGATGGGCTTGCCGGTGACCGCTTTGACCGAGATGGCCGCGCCGCCCCGGGCGTCGCCGTCCAGCTTGGTGAGGATCACTCCGTCCACCCCCAGGTTCTTCTGGAAGGTATCCGCCACGTTCACCGCGTCCTGGCCCGTCATGGCGTCCACCACCAGCAGGATCTCCTGGGGATTTACCGCGGCTTTTACGTCCCGCAGCTCCTGCATCAGCTTCTCGTCGATGTGCAGCCGGCCCGCAGTGTCCAGGATCACCGGATCCCGTCCGTAGTACCTGGCATATTCGATGGCCTGGGTGGCGATGTCCACCGGGTCGATCTGGCCTTTCTCGAAGACCTCCACCCCTACGGCCTCGCCCACCACCTGCAGCTGTTTGATGGCAGCGGGACGGTACACGTCGCAGGCCACCAGCAGCGGCTTTTTGCCCTGTTTTTTGATGAGCCCGCCCAGTTTGGCCGCCATGGTGGTCTTGCCCGCGCCCTGCAGGCCGCACAGCATATACACCGTGGGCGGGGCGGATGCGTAGGTGAGGCGGGTGTTGGTGCCGCCCATGAGCTGGGTGAGTTCTTCGTTGACGATCTTGATGACCTGCTGGCCCGGGGTCAGGCTGGACAGGATCTCGCTGCCCACGGCCCGCTCCGTCACCCGTTTGACAAAATCCTTGACGATCAGGAAGTTGACGTCGGCTTCCAGCAGCGCCATGCGCACTTCGCGCATGGCGATTTTTACATCCTGTTCGGACAGCTTGCCCTTGCTGGTCAGTTTGCGAAAGGCCTGCTGCAGCTTGTCGGTCAACCCCTCGAATGCCACGATGTTTCAACTCCGTTCCCGTTTTATGCGGTTTGTTCGATCCGGTCCAGCGCCTGCACGACTTTTTCCAGCGGCGCTTCGGAGCCCGGCTGGACCCGTACCTGAGCCAGCTGCGTTCTGCAGCCCTGTACTTCCCTCCGGATGCGCCGGTAGCGCGCCACCAGGCCCAGCTTTTCCTCGTATCCCCGGAGTTGCCGCTGTGCCTTCTGCAGGGCATCGTGTACCCCCTGCCGGGTGATCCCCGTCTCCTGGGCGATCTCCCCCAGGGACAAGTCCTCTTCGAGATACAGTTTCAGTACGGACTGGCGGGAGGGGGTCAAAAGCGGCCCGTAGAAATCCAGCAGCCTGCAGGCCTCGAATCGATCCATGGCTTTTCCCTTCTCCCTTGCGATACGCTCTGTGAAGTATACTACAGCGAGGACAAAGTGTCAAGTAAAATGTCTTGACAGTTATGGAAAATCACTCTGCCACCCGCGCTTTCATTGCTTTCAGCCGCTTCATCACATCATTTCCGCCCCGCCCGAAAAAGTCGTGGAGCGCGGCGAACTCGGCGTACAGCTCGTCGTACAGGGCGCTGCGGTCGGGGTCCGGGACATAGCACACGGGAAGCAGGCCCCCCATTTCCCGGGAGGCTTCGCCGATGCTGTCGTAGCCGCCCCCCTTGCGCCCGGCGGCCACCGCGCCAAACATGGCGCTGCACAGGGCAGGGGCCTGGGCAGAGCGCACCACCCGGATCTCCTTGCCCAGGACGTCGGCGTACACCTGCATGACAAAGGGGTTTTTCAGGGCGATGCCGCCGCAGGCGATCAGGTTCTCGATGGGGATGCCGCCCTTTTCCATGGTCTCGTGGATCATCCGGGAACCGAAGGCGGTGGCCTCGACGAGGGCCCGGTACAGTTCCTCGGGGCGGGTCTGCAGGGTCATGCCCAGCATCAGGCCGGAGAGCTGCCCGTCTACCAGCACCGATCGATTGCCGTTCCACCAGTCCAGGGCCAGCAGGCCGCTTTCCCCCACCTTGAGGGCAGCTGCCTTCCGGGTGAGCAGGTCATGGAGGCTGAGCCCCTTCTCCCGGGCTTCCCCGGCGTAGTTTTCGGGGACGCAGTTGTCCACGAGCCAGTTGTAGTGATCCCCCATGACCTGATTGGCCTCGTAGCCCACCAGGCCTGGGATTACCGAATCCTCCACCCTGCCGGAGAGACCGGGCACGTCCAGGGACTCCCGGGACACCATGATGTGGCACACACTGGTGCCCATGACCATGAGCAGGTCTCCCGCCTGTGCCCGGCCAATGGAGGGGAAGGAGACGTGGGCGTCGATGTTGCACACCGCCACAGGGGTACCGGGCATGAGGCCGGTAAGGACGGCTCCTTCCCGGGTGATGCCGCCGGCGCAACTGCCCAGGGGGTACACGTGGGGATTCAGTTTTTCTTCCACCAGGTTTTCAAGCCCGGGATGCAGGGCTTTCAGGAAAGATTTGGAGGGATAACCCGTCCGGGCGTTCCACAGCGCCTTGTATCCCGCCAGGCCCAGGGCCCGGCGCTCGTTGCCCGTGAGCATCAGCACCAGCCAGTCCCCCGCTTCGATGAAGCGGTGGGCCGCTTTGTAGAGGGGCGGATTCTGTTCCAGGGTTTCCAGGATCTTGGGCAGCATCCATTCGCTGGACACCTTGCCGCCGAAGCGGTCCAGAAACTTTTCCCCCCGCTCCCGTGCCAGGGCGTTGATGCGGTCCGCCTGGGGCTGGGCCGCGTGGTGTTTCCACAGCTTCACGTAGGCATAGGGATCGTCCTTCCACTCGTCGGCAAAACACAGGGGGACGCCCGCCTCATCGATGGGCAGCATGGTGCAGGCGGTTATATCCAGGCCCAGGCCCACCACGTCCCGGGGGTGGATGCCCGCCCGGTCCATTGCCCGGGGGATGACCGCCTTCAGGCAGTCCAGGTAATCCTGGGGGTGCTGCAGCGCCCAGTCCGGCTTCAGCCGGACTCCGTCGGGCAGCGCACGATCCATGATGGCGTGGGGATACTCCATTGCGCTGGAAGCAAGCTCCCGTCCCGTCCCGATCTCCGCCACCAGGGCGCGGGCGGACAGGGATCCGAAATCCACACCGATTGCATACTTAGCCATGGCTTGATTCCTCCATCCTCTGGTCACAGGCCTTCTCCCATTGGCGCTTCATCATCATGGCGTCATCGGCTTGGCTACCGTTTGATTCACAAATGATGACGGGCTCTAAGTTGTACTCCGGCAAGAGGGGCGCCAGCAGGGCAAAGTCCGGACCGTAGCCCGGGTCGCTGAAGCGCATGTGACGCTTTTCCCCTTTGTCCATGTAGGCGATGCGGCTGAAATGGGCGTGAAAGTGCCGGGCCCGCTCGGTTCCCAGGGCGGCGATCAACTTGTCCAGTACAGCCCGGAAATCCGCCTGGGTATTCAGGGCGCCCAGGTCCCGGGCGTGCAGATGCCCGAAATCAAGGACGGGGATCAGCCGCTCATCCAACAGGCACAGGTCCAGGACCTCCTCCAGGGAGCCCAGTTGGCTCGCTTTGCCCATGGTCTCGGGGCACAGGCGGATGTGGCCGAGGCCCAGGGTTTCCATTTGTGCAAGGGCTTCCAGCACCGTGTCCGCAGCCCGCCGATTGGCCTCCGCACGGGGCTGTCCCACCGGGGCGCCCACGTGAAAGACCACCCGTTCGCCCCCCAGGTGATGGCAGGCCCGGGCGGAAGCCAGGAGGTACCCCAGGGTCTTCTCCCGCTTTTCCGGGTCCGGGGTGGCGCAGTTGATGTAATAGGGGGCGTGGAGAGAGAGGGCGACCCCGTGGGCCTTGGCCTCCTCGCCGATGGCCCGGGCCGTGGCCTCGGACAGGGAGACGCCCCGGCCTGCGGAGTATTCGAAGGCGTTCAGCCCCTGGGCAGCCACCCAGGCGGGGGCTTCTACCGTGGCCTTGTGCCCTTCCTCGTAAAAACGTTCGCTGTTGCCTGCGGGCCCAAATCGCGTCATTTGACCTCCCAATGCGTGAATGATATATGTGATGGTACCCCAAATCCCGGGGGATGTCAAGGGAAACAAAAATGCCGTCCGAAGACGGCTTGGAGCGGTAGACGAGACTCGGACTCGCGACCTCCACCTTGGCAAGGTGGCGCTCTACCAACTGAGCTACTACCGCATGTACATGGTGCGGGCGAAGAGACTCGAACTCATATGCCCTTGGGACACCAGATCCTAAATCTGGCGCGTCTGCCATTCCGCCACGCCCGCATGAACGATCTCCTGAAACCCTAACAAGAAATCATTTTACACCATGATTCAGGATCTGTCAATGCAAAAATGGAAGATTCCCAAAACTTGACAAAGGGGTACAAAGGAAAGAGCAAGAATCGGGCGGATGTGCCATAGAACACCGTCAGGGATCCCCGGCCCTGGGGCAATGGTTTTTGCAGGCGCCGCAGTTTCCGTCGCAGCCCGAGGGGTTTTTCCGGTGCACCCGGATGGCCAGGACCGCGAAGCCCAGCACCAAAAGCAGAAGCAAGATGCTGACCAGATTCATAGGCCGAACAGGGCGCCCGCAAGGTATACGATCAGGGCGCAGATCCATGCAAACAGGCACTGCCCAAGGGCGATCCCCAGGGCCCAGCGGGCGCCCAACTCTCGGCGTACTGCGGCGATGGCGGCCACACAAGGGGTATACAGCAGGGTGAACACCAGCAGGGATACCGCGGAGAGGGGGGATAGGGCGGCGGTAAGGGCTGCCTTGCTGCCAAAGAGCACGTTCAGGGTAGATACGACGCTCTCCTTGGCCGTGAGGCCGGTGATCAGGGAAGCGACGATGCGCCAGTCTCCGAAGCCCATAGGGGCGAAGACAGGGGAGATCACCCCGGCCAGAAGGGCCAGCATGCTGGCGCCGTTGTGGGATACCGGGGCCAAAAGGGGACTGAAACTCTGGAGGAACCAGATCACGAGGGTGGCGAGGAAGATCACCGTAAAGGCCCGGCGCAGGAAATCCTCCGCCTTGTCCCACAACAGCCGTCCCACATTCTTGATGCCGGGCATGCGGTAGTTGGGCAGTTCCAGCACGAAGGGTACCGCCTCCCCTTTGAACAGGGTATTCTTGAACAGGAGGGCTACCAGCACCCCCATGAGCATGCCCGCCACATAAAGTCCGACCATCACCAGGCCGCTATACCGGGGGAAGAAGGCCGATGCAAAGAAACCGAAGATGGGCAGCTTGGCGGAGCAGGTCATGAAGGGGGTCAGGAGGATGGTCATCTTCCGGTCCCGTTCGCTGGGCAGGGTGCGGCTGGCCATGATTCCGGGCACGGTGCAGCCAAAGCCGATGAGCATGGGCACGATGGAGCGCCCGGACAGGCCGATGCGCCGCAGCAGCTTATCCATGACAAAAGCCACCCTGGCCATATAGCCCGTGTCCTCCATAAGGGACAAGAAGAAGAAGAGGGTGACGATGACGGGGAGGAAGCTGAGCACACAGCCCACCCCCGCGAATATGCCGTCGATGACGAGGGAATGGATCACCGGATGCACGTCCAGGGAGCGGAGCGCGGTGTCGGTGAGATGGGCCAAGGCCTGGATACCCCTTTCCGTGAGACCCTGGAGCCACGGACCGATCAAATTGAAGGTGAAGTAGAACATCAGGCCCATGATGAGGAGGAAAGCGGGGATGGCGGTGTACTTGCCGGTGAGGAAGCGGTCGATGCGGCCGCTGCGCAGCCGCTCCCGGCTCTCCCGGGGCTTGATCACGGTGGCGGCCACCAGGTCCCGGATGAAGTCGAAGCGCATATCCGCGATGGCGGCGCTGCGGTCCATGCCGCACTCCGCTTCCATCTGCTGCACGATGTGCTCTACCATCTCCCGTTCGTTGGCGTCAAGCCGCAGGGTATCTGCCAGTTGCGCCTCCCCCTCCACCAGCTTGGTGGCGGCGAAGCGAACCGGGATGCCTACCTCCCGGGCGTGATCCTCGATCAGGTGCATGACGGCGTGGAGGCAGCGGTGGATCGCGCCGCCGTGCTCGTCCTGGCTGCAGAAGTCCAAACGCCCGGGCCGCTCCTGATACCGGGCTACGTGGAGGGCGTGGGATACCAATTCATCCACGCCTTGATTTTTGGCGGCGGAAATGGGAACCACCGGGATGCCCAGGGCGGCCTCCATCTCGTTGATGCGGACGGATCCGCCGTTGCCCCGCACTTCGTCCATCATGTTCAGGGCCAGTACCATGGGCACGTCCAGCTCCATCAACTGCATGGTGAGGTACAGGTTGCGCTCGATGTTGGTGGTGTCCACGATGTTGATGATGCCCTTGGGCTTTTCGTCCAGGATGAAGGAACGGGACAGCATCTCCTCGCAGGAATAAGGAGACATGGAATAGATGCCGGGCAGGTCGGTGATCTCGGTGTTGGGGCAGCCCCTGATGGGGCCGCTCTTGCGATCCACCGTGATCCCGGGAAAGTTGCCCACGTGCTGGTTGGCCCCGGTGAGCTGGTTGAACAGGGTGGTCTTGCCGCTGTTCTGGTTGCCCACCAGGGCAAAGGTGAGCCGCGTCCCCTCGGGGAGGGGCTCTTCCTCTGCCTTCGTATGGTAGCGGCCGCCTTCCCCCAGGCCGGGGTGCTCGATGGCGATGGAATGGGTGTGCCGCGCCGGAGGGATCCGGGCCCCGCCGCTCACGGGGTCTACTTCTATCCGGGCAGCATCCTCCAGCCGCAGGGTAAGGGAATAGCCCTGGACGATCAGTTCCATCGGATCCCCCATGGGGGCGTACTTGATGACGGAAATGTGCGCGCCGGGGATGATGCCCATGTCCAGAAAGTGCTGGCGCAGCGCTCCTTCGCCCCCTACGGTGCGAACGATGGCGCTATGGCCAACGCCCAGTTCCTTCAGTGTCATGTCCGTTCGTCCTCCGATCCCCTCGTCCCGGTCCCACAGGGTAGTTTGTGCTGAACGGCGGAAAAAGTCAAGGCGGGTAGGGTGAAATAACGGGAAAATCCTTCCCGGAGGGAAAGGGCATTGTGTCAGAAATGCAGAAAAGGAGCCAGAAAAAAACCCTCCCCCGTTTTCGGGAGAGGGCGGTTTGTCTCCGAAATTACTTGTGGTCCACGGAGTACATGTACCGGATCAGGTCCACGACCTTGTTGGAGTAGCCCCACTCGTTGTCGTACCAGGCCACGACCTTCACGAAGGTATCGGTGAGGGCGATGCCGGCCTTGGCGTCGAAGATGGAGGTGTGGGGATCATGCAGGAAATCGCTGGAAACCACGGCGTCCTCGGTGTAATCCAGGATGCCTTTCAGATCGCCTTCGGCGGCGGCCTTCATGGCTTCGCAGATCTCGGAATACTTGGCGGGCTTGGCCAGGTTCACGGTCAGGTCGACCACGGACACGTCCAGGGTGGGAACGCGCATGGACATGCCGGTCAGCTTGCCGTTCAGCTCGGGGATGACCTTGCCAACGGCCTTGGCAGCGCCGGTGGAGGAGGGGATGATGTTGCCCGATGCAGCGCGGCCGCCGCGCCAGTCCTTCATGGAAGGGCCGTCGACGGTCTTCTGGGTGGCGGTGACAGAGTGCACGGTGGTCATCAGGCCATCGGTGATGCCGAAATTGTCATGCAGGACCTTGGCGATGGGAGCCAGGCAGTTGGTGGTGCAGGATGCGTTGGAGACGAAAGTCATGCTGGAGTCGTACGTCTTGTGGTTGACGCCCATGACGAACATGGGGGTGCTGTCCTTGGAGGGGGCGGACATGACGACGTGCTTGGCGCCGGCGTCGATGTGGCCCTGGGCCGTCTCCTGGGTGAGGAACAGGCCGGTGGACTCTACCACATACTCAGCGCCCACCTTGCCCCAGGGCAGGTTGGCGGGGACCTTCTCGCAGAAAACGGGAATTTTGCGGCCGTTGACGATGATGGAATCGTCGGTATAGTCCACGGTGCCCTGGAAACGGCCATGCACGGTGTCGTATTTGAGCATATAAGCCATGTAGTCGGGGGTGAGCAGGTCGTTGATGCCCACGACTTCTACGTTGTCATGCTCCAGGCTGGCGCGGAAAACGAGGCGGCCAATGCGGCCGAATCCGTTGATGCCGATCTTGATCATATATAATTACCTCCTGTTTTGAAATCTCATATATTGTACCCCACCCTTGCGCCTTTGACAAGCACGGGCGAAAGGTAAAATGTCAAAATACGCGACCGACTGTGTTAATTTATTTGGGCTATAAACTACAGCCGGGTGGCCGCCAAGCCCACCTTGCGGCGCACCTTGGCCATGGTTTTGGCGGCAATGGCCTCGGCCCGCCGGGCGGAATGTGTCATTACCTCTTCCAGGTAAGCCTTGTCCGAATTGAAACGGCGGAAGCGTTCCTGGATGGGAGCAAGGGTTTCGATGACCGCGTCCGCCACGGCATCCTTGAAGACGCCGTACCCTTTCCCGTCGTACAGGGATGCGACCTCGTCCAGGGTTATACCCCTCAATGTGGACAGGATGCTCATCAGGTTGCTGACCCCGGGCTTGTTCTCGGGGGCGAAGCGGATGGCGTTTTCGGAATCGGTGACCGCGCGGCGCAGCTTCTTCCGGATTGCGGAGGGCTCGTCCAGCATGGCGATGTAGGTATCCTCCGGATCGGATTTGCTCATCTTCCGGGTGGGCTCCTGCAGGGACATGACCCGCCCCCCCACCTTGGGGATATAGGCGTCGGGCACCACGAACACGTCTCCGTACACCTTGTTGAAGCGCTCTGCGACGTCCCGGGATAGTTCCAGGTGCTGCTTCTGGTCTGCTCCGATGGGAACCAGGTCGGCTTTGTACAGCAGGATGTCCGCGGCCATGAGCACGGGGTACGTGTACAGGCCCGCGTTGATGTTGTCGGCGTTCCTGGCGCTTTTGTCCTTGAACTGGGTCATGCGGTTCAGCTCGCCCATGTAGGTGTAGCAGCTCAGCACCCAGCTCAGCTCGGCGTGCTGGGGCACATGGCTTTGAAAGTAGATCAGGCTTTTGTCCGGGTCCAGCCCCACCGCCAGGTACAGGCTCATGACGGTCAGGCAAGCCTTGCGCAGGGCCGTGGGATTCTGCCGGACGGTCAGGGCGTGCATGTCTACGATAGAGTACACGCAATCGTATTCGTCTTCCAGCAATTTGAAGTTGCGCAGTGCGCCGATGTAATTGCCCAGCGTCAGGGTACCCGTGGGTTGTATGCCCGAGAAGATGCGTTTTTTGGGCTCCATGCTTTGTTTCCCTCCGATATACCGCGTTTTGCGCCCGGGTGGACGCCACCATAGTATTGTACCCCCGTCCCCCACCCTTTGTCAACCATCTGCCCTTTAAAACGGATGCGATCCTATAGCCCTGTCCCCGGTTATTGCATAGACAATATACAACGCCCACCGATCATAAAAGGCTGTTACAGTCGCAAGACCATAACAGCCTCCGGGCCGGTTTTGTTCTACCGTACTTTTTTGATGTACTGCTGCAGCTGCTTGCCGTACTTCTTGATGTTGGACAGGTTGCCGTTGTTGATGGCCTTTTGTGTGCGGTCCCGAAGCTTTTTCAGCTTGTTGTACTGTTTGGTGGTCAAGGTGTTGCTGTCCAGCAGGATGTTGGCCTGTTCGATCAGCCGTTCTCCCGTGGCGGTGGCTTCTGTCAGGGCTTCGGTGTTGATAGGCTTGGTTGCGGCAGAGCCCTTACAGCTGGTGCAGTAGCCGATGGTGGCGGCTGCCCGGTCGGTGGAGGCGCCCTTGAAATACTCCGAAACGCTTTCGTACTCCGCATAGCGAAGGGGATGTCCCTCGGGCAGGTAGATGGTGCCGTAACTCCTCACGGACCTGCACGCATCGGTGGGCAGTTTGCGGCTCTTGGAGCACAGGCGGATGGTGCGGTGCATGGTGCAACTCGCCGTGGGCTGGGTGCCTTGCAGGTAGAAGTCCCGCGTGACGCCGTAGTCGTTCACGTCTTCCCGGCAGGCCCGGGTGGGCTTCATCCCCGACACCGCGCAGGCCTCGGCCTTGACCAGCCCGTAGTCCCTGGCGCTGCCCCGGATGATGGGCCGGTCCCTGGTGATCCCTGCCACATCGTGCACCTTGCTCATGACGGCGCTCCACAGGGGTGCGGCGTAGGCGCCGCCGGTGGTGTTGGACGCCAGGGGCTTGTAGTTGTCACAGCCGATCCAAACCGCACCGGTATAGTAACCCGTCATTCCCGCGAAGCTGACGCCGCGGTAGTCGCTGTTGGTGCCCGTCTTGCCGGCCACGGTGAAATTCCCGAAATTGGCATTGGAACCTGTGCCGTGGGGGCCGACGCAGTCCTCCAGCATATCCGTCAGCATCCAGGCAGTAGATTCTTTGAAGACCTGCCGGGCGACCTGCTGTTCCCTGGCGTCGAGGTAAACGCTGCCGTCCGGGGCAATTACCTTTGTGAAGGCGCAGGGTTCCAGGTACAGGCCCTTGTTGGCTATGGCGGCAAAGCCCCCTGCCAGTTCTACCATGGACAGGCCGGAAGCGCCCAGGGACAGGCCGGCCCCGGTGGCCTCGATGTGGTCCGCCGATACCCCCAGCTTCAGCAGGTAGTTCATGGAGTTTTCAATGCCCACATAGGTGAACAGGGCTTGGGCGGAGGCGGTGTTGTGGGACTTGGCCATGGCATAGCGCAGGGATTCCACCCCGTTGTAGCCGCCGTCGCTGAAGTTGGCGGGATAGCCCTTCGGGGTGTTCCATCCATCGATCTTCAGGGGTGCGTTGATCACCGGGGAGCCCGGGGAATTGCCCAGATCCAGGGCGGGTCCGTACACCGACAGGGGCTTGATGGAGGAACCTATCGGCATATTGCCATAGGAGGCCCGGTTCAGCTGCTTGTATTGGATGGGCTCGGAGCGGCCTCCCACCACCGCCACCAGTTCCCCGGTATGCTGATCCATCACCACCACGGCGGCCTGGGGATTGAGCACTTTCAACTTTTCGTTGCCGTCCAGGGGCGCCATGTAGAATTTGTCCGAAGCGGAGCGGGTGGCGGGATAGTCTTTCCATTCGGTGACCACATTCTGCACGGCCTGCTGCATCACGGGATCCAGGCAGGTATAGATCTTGTAGCCCCCGGTGCGCAGCTTGTGCTCCATCTGGCTGCGGTTGGCAGAGGTGTCCTGAAGCCCTTCTTTCCGAAGCATCTTGGTGACCACGTCGGAGATGGCGTACTCCACGTAGTAGGCGTGGTCGTACAGCTTGCTGGTGAAAACCGAATGCTCCAGCACGAACAGGCGCTGGGACAGGGCGTCGGATAGTTCCCGGTCGGTGATCAGGCCTTGGCTGTGCATCTGCCGCAGCACGTAATCGGCGCCGTCCTCGATGATCTCCGGGGAGCCGGAACCGTAGTAATTGCGCCGTGGATTGTACCTGTAGGGGTTGCGGATGATGCGGGCCAGGGCGGCGCACTCCCGCAGAGACAGGTCGGGAAGTTCTTTGCCGAAATAATCCCTGGCGGCCACCTTGACCCCGTAGTTGGAGCCGCCCTGGTAGAAGAGGTTCATGTATTGCAGCAGGATGTCGTCCTTGCTCATGACCTTTTCCAACTCCAGGGCCAGATAGGCCTCCTGGAGCTTGCGCTTGAAGGTCTGTTCGGAAGACAGCATGGTGAGTTTCACCAATTGGCAGGTGATGGTGGAGCCGCCCTGCATATCGTTGCTGAACAGGTTGCCGATGAATGCGCTGATGTAGCGGCGGATATCCACTCCGTTATGGGTGTGAAAGCGTTGATCTTCTATGGCGATGACCGCTTTCTTCAGGTTGTCCGGGATCTCGTTCCAGGTGGCGTCGATCCGGTTTTCATTGCCCTTGAAGTCGGTGATCAATTCGCCGTACTTGTCGTACACGAAGGAGGTCTTGGCCTGACTGCCGAACACGGACATATCCAATTGGGGCGCGGTTTCCACCCAGGCTTTGGCGATCCCCATCAAGACCCCCGTGCCCGCTACCGCCAAAATCAGCAGGGTGACGAAGAGCATTTTTGCGGTGGTCAGGATGACGGAGAACAAAAAACTTCGATCCCGGGTACGGGCTTTGAATAGACTCATGGATGTTTCCTCCTAATATGGAACCAAGGGATTGCCCCATTATAGCACAAGTTTGTCCGGGCAGGTACCTGTGGCCGGTTAAGCCTTTGTGTCACTCTGAGGGTATGGCGTATCATATTTTGGACGACCGGGCGGCACGAATGTTGCAGGAAAAGGGCCAAGTCTTCGCATCTTCACAAACATATGGGTGACAAGGGGGGAAAGGGTATGGTATAATCATTGGACTGTCCGAAATCACCACAGAAGGGATCTGAAAGCCCATGTACGTCCGCTCGATGAAACGCATTCTGGACGCCTTGCTTTCCTTCGTTGCCCTCATTCTCTTGAGCCCCCTGTTCGGGATTCTGGCCTTGTGGGTCAAGCTGGATTCCAAGGGGCCGGCCTTCTTTGTGCAAGAACGGGTGGGCAAAGACAAGACCACTTTTTTGATATACAAGTTCCGTTCCATGAAAACCGACGCGCCCCGTGATACCCCCACCCATGAGCTTGGCCAGGCGAACTGCTACATCACCCGCTGCGGCGAGGTGCTGCGCAAGTACTCCCTGGACGAACTGCCCCAGCTCATCAACATCCTCAAGGGGGACATGAGCATCGTAGGGCCCAGGCCGGCGCTGCCCAATCAACTCGACTTGATCGCCGAGCGGGATCGCTACGGGGCCAACGGAGTGCGGCCCGGGCTCACCGGACCTGCCCAGATCGGAGGGCGGGACGAACTGCCCATCCCCGAAAAGGCCGCCCTGGATGGCAGCTATGTAAAGCGCATCACCTTTACAGGGGATCTGGTCTGCATTTTGAAGACGGTGGCCGCCGTGATCCGCCATTCCGGCGTGGTCGAGGGGGCCAAGAGGTAGAGGCATGTACGTGATCGTGGGCTTGGGCAATCCGGGCGACAAATACGCGCATACCCGCCACAATGCGGGCTATGACGTGGTGGAGGTGTTGTCCCAGCAAAGCGGGATCCGGCTGACCCGTACCCGTTGCAAGGCCAGGGTGGGGGAGGGGCGGATCGGGGGAAAGCCTGTGGCCCTGTGCAAACCCCAGACCTATATGAACCTGAGCGGAGAGAGCGTGGTGGCCCTGTGCAACTGGTACAAGCCGGAGCCCGACCAATTGATCCTGGTGTACGACGACGTGGATCTGCCCTTTGGCAGACTGCGCTTCAGGACCCAGGGCAGCGCGGGTACCCACAATGGCATGCGCTCCATCGTATACCTGCTGGGCAGGGACGACTTTCCCCGGGTGCGGGTGGGCATCGGACGGCCCCCGGAGCAATGGGATCTGAAGGACTACGTGCTCACCGGCTACCATGGTCCCGAGGAACGAAAAATTGCCTTTGACGCCTTCCTGGCCGCCGCCAGGACCATTGAACTGTACCTGGAGGAGGGCGCCCAAAGGGCGGCAGCCTTTGCCAATGCCTATGCGGGGGTGGCAGGACCGTGAACCGGTTGGAGGGGATCCTGCGGCCCCTGGCCGAACTGCCCGCATACCGGCAGCTGAAGGAGATCGTGGATACGGCGGGCGCCCGGGGCCTTTTCGGGCTGGACGACAGCCAGCGCATGCATTTCCTGGCCGGCCTGGCGGAGGAGACCGGCCGGCCCCTGGTCCTCATCGTCCCAAGCGAACAGGCGGCGGCCCGCTGCGCCCAGGACCTGTCCGGGCTCCTGTCCGGGGCCGTGATGACCCTGCCTCCCCGGGAGGTCTCTTTTTTGCGCACCGCGGCGTCCAGCCGGGATTTGAACATGCGAAGGCTCCATGTGCTGGGGCTGGCCCTTACGGGGGAACTGCGCGCCCTGATCGTCCCTGCGGATTCCATGCTGTATCGGCTGATGCCCAGGCACAGCTTCCTGCAGAGCATCATCACCCTCAAAGAGGGGGAGCGACGCAGTTTGGAGGGGTTGATGGCCCAGCTGGTGGCAGCGGGTTATGAGCGGGTGGAGACCACCGAAGCCAGGGGCCAGTGCGCCCTGCGGGGCGGCATCCTGGATGTGTACCCGGTAGGCAGCGAAAACGCCCTGCGGGTGGAGTTCTTCGACGACGAGATCGATTCCCTCCGGGACTTCGATGTCATGACCCAGCGCTCCTTCGCCCGGCGGCAGAGCGCCCGGATCTTCCCCGCTCAGGAGGTGATTCTGTCCGGAGACGAGGCGGTGTTTGCCGGGCAGAAGCTGATGGGGCTGGTGGTGAACGCAGCGAGGGGGCCGGGCGTCCCGGGGCAGCGCTCCCGGGAAGAGCGGCAGCGGGCATTGGAAAAGGAATTCGACCTGATGCCTTGCGAGCAGTTCTTTGAGCTGATCGGGGAGGAAGAGCAGGAGCCGGAACGGGCGGCGGTAGATGGGCGCAGCCTGCAGTACGCCCTGCACACGGGCATCGGTCGAAACTACGCCTCCCGCATCGATGCCCTGTCCGACGGGCACGCTTTCCCGGGGGCGGAGTCCCTGATTCATCTGCTGTACGACGAGACATGCACATTGTTTGAATACTTTCACAACCCCATCGTGGTGTTGGACCAGCCGGACCGGCTGCGGGAGCGCTGCGAAAACCGGATCCTGGAATACGAGGAACACTTCAAGGTGGCCCTGGAGCGGGGGGACGCTCTGCAGGAGCAGGCGACCCTGCTTCTACCCTATGACAGGATCCTGGCACAGCTTTCAAATTACAGCGTGATTGCCCTCAGTACCCTGGTGCGCACCATGAAGGATCTGCGGTTTGACAAAATCCTGAAGGTGGAGGGGCTGAACGCCTCCGGATACCAGCGCAGTCCCAGGGAGCTGATGCGGGATCTGGACAGGTGGGTGTCCGAGGGCTGGCGGGTGGCCCTGTTGGCGGGCGGGATGGCCCGGGGCGAGCGCCTGAAGCGCATGCTGGAGGAACTGGGCATGGCGCTGCCCTTTCAAGATCCGGCGCCCGAGACCCTTGTCCCCGGAAGGCCGGTGATCCTGGCCGCTTCCCTGAACCGGGGCTTCCTCTATCCCGAGATCAAGCTGGCGTTGATCACCGAGAGCGACATCTTCGGTACCAGCCGGCATAAGACCAGCAGCCGATCCATGCCCGGGGAGAAGATCGCCGCTTTTACCGACCTGAAGGCCGGGGACTATGTGGTGCATGAAAGCCACGGCATCGGTCGCTACATGGGGACGGTGCGTCTGGCCAGCGAGGGCACCTTCCGGGATTTCCTGCACATCCAGTACCTGGGCAGCGACAAGCTGTATGTGCCCACGGACCAGATGGACCGGGTACAGAAGTACATCGGTTCCGAGGGGGAGGCGCCCAAGCTCAACCGACTGTCCGGGGGCGAATGGCAGCGGCAAAAGTCCAAAGTGCAAAAGGCCATCCAGGAGATCGCGGGGGAGCTGGTCAGGTTATACGCCGCCCGCTTGGCCGCAAAGGGCCACGCTTTTTCTCCGGATACCCCCTGGCAGCGGCAGCTCGAGGACAGCTTCGAGTACGAGGAGACCCCGGACCAAGTGCAGGCCCTTGCGGAGATCAAACAGGACATGGAGTCTCCCCGCTGTATGGACCGGCTGCTGTGCGGGGACGTGGGTTACGGCAAGACCGAGGTGGCGATCCGGGCCATTTTCAAAGCGGTGATGGACGGAAAACAAGCGGCCTTGCTGGCTCCTACCACCATCCTGGTGCAGCAGCATTACGCGACCCTGCTGCAGCGCTTCGACGGGTTTCCGGTACGGGTGGAAACCCTCAGCCGCTTCCGTACCCCCGGGGAGCAGAAGAAGACGATTCAGGACCTAAAGAGCGGCGAGGTGGACGTGGTCATCGGCACACACCGGCTGCTGGGCAAGGACGTCGGATACAAGGACCTGGGCCTCTTGGTGGTAGACGAGGAGCAGCGCTTCGGGGTCAAGCACAAGGAAACCATCAAAAAGTTCAAGAATTCCATCGACGTCCTGACCCTGTCCGCTACCCCCATCCCCCGGACTCTGCACATGTCCATGGTGGGCATCCGGGACATGAGCCTGCTGCGCACTCCCCCGGAGGAGCGCTATCCCGTGCAGACCTACGTGGTGGAATATTCCGACGGATTGGTGCGGGACGCCATCCTGCGGGAGATTTCCCGGGGCGGCCAGGTGTATGTGCTGTACAACCGGGTGCGTACCATCGACGTGATGTACCAGCGCCTGAGCAAGTTGGTGCCCGAAGCGCGCATCGCGGTGGGGCACGGGCAGATGCGGGAGCACGCGCTGGAGGACGTGATGCTGGACTTTTACGAGGGCAAGTTCAACGTGCTGCTGTGTTCTACCATCATCGAGGCGGGGCTGGACGTGCCCCGGGCCAACACCCTGATCGTGTGCGACGCCGACCGCTTCGGCCTGGCCCAGCTGTATCAGCTGCGGGGCCGGGTGGGGCGCTCCAATCGCCTGGCTTACGCCTACCTGACGGTGAGCCCCAACCGGGTGCTCACAGAGTCGGCGGACAAGCGCTTGACGGCCATTCGGGAATTTACCCAGTTTGGTTCCGGCTTTCGGGTGGCGATGCGGGACCTGGAGATCCGGGGCACCGGCAACCTGCTGGGAGTAGAGCAGTCGGGACACATGGCCAGCGTGGGCTACGACCTGTACGTCAAGATGATCGAAGAGACCGTGGCGCGGCTGCGGGGTAACGTGAGCTTGGGGGATATCCAGACCCGGGTGGAAGTGAAGGTGGACGCCTACCTGCCCGCGGAGTACGTGCCCAGCGACCTGGCCCGGGTGGAAATGTACAAAAAAATCGCCTGCATCACCACCCGTGCCCAGCGGGACGACATGATCGAAGAATTGATCGATCGCTTCGGAGATCCTACCCGGCCCGTGCTCAACCTGCTGAACATCGCCCAGCTCAAGTCCCTGTGCAACTCCATCGGTATCGAACTGGTGATCGGCAGGCCGGGGGAAATGGTCATGCATTTCGCCCCCACCGCAGAGCCCGACGTGGCGGGACTTCTGGAAGCGCTGGCCCCCTACGACCGATATGTGCGGATGCAGGGGGGCAAGCGCAGCGCCCTGATCTTCACCATGCCCGGCCGCAGTACAGAGGAAATGCTGACAGAGGCGCTGCACATGATGGAGGACGTGGCGCCCAAAGCCGTGTCACCAACCCAGACATGAGGCGTTTTTGAACAGGGAGGGATATGGATGCAGGTTTTTTTGCCGGTCATGGCGGAAGAGGTCAGGGAGCGGGGTTGGGATGCGCCGGATCTCGTCTATGTGACGGCGGACGCCTATGTGGACCATTCCTCCTTCGGCCATGCCATCATCTCCCGCGTGCTGGAGGCGGAGGGGTATCGGGTAGCCATGTTGCCCCAGCCAGACTGGCGGGATGCCAGCGCGTTCACCCGGTTCGGCAAGCCCAAACTGGGTTTTCTGGTGTCCGGGGGCGTCATCGATTCCATGGTGAGCCACTATACCGCAGCGAAAAAACCCAGAAGGGAAGACGCCTATTCCCCCGGGGGAAAGCGAGGTTGCCGGCCCGATCGGGCCACCATCGTGTATTGCAACCGCATCCGGGAGGCTTACGGGGACGTGCCCATCCTGATTGGTGGGATAGAGGCGTCCCTGCGCCGTTTCGCCCATTACGACTACTGGGATGACCGGGTGCGGGCCAGCTATCTCATAGACAGCGGCGCGGATCTGCTGATGTACGGCATGGGGGAACGAAGCGCAGTGCAGGCGGTCCGGGCCCTTGAGAAGGGCGAGTCCCTCGCGGATTCCCGGATCCCCGGCACCTGCGTGACGGGCCGGCAGGCGCCGGAAGGGTATACCAAGCTGCCGTCCTTTGAGGAGTCGGCTTCCGACGTGCGGGCCTATGCACGCTCCGTAGCGTTGCAATATCGGGACCACGACCCGGTACGGGGCGGCGGCCTGTGCCAGCAGCATGGAAACAGATATTTGATCCAGCACCCCCCGGCCATGCCCTTGACCCGGGAAGAGATGGATAGGGTGTATGAATTGCCCTACAGGCGGGCCTGGCATCCCATGTACGACGGCATGGGCGGCGTGCCTGCCCTCTCCGAAGTGAAATTCTCCCTGACCAGTTGCCGGGGCTGCTTTGGCGCCTGCAGTTTTTGCGCCCTCACCTTCCACCAGGGCCGCATCGTCACCTCCCGCAGCATTGAATCCCTGGTGCGGGAGGCCAGGATCCTCACGATGGACCCGGATTTCAAGGGGTATATCCACGACGTAGGCGGGCCCACCGCAAATTTCCGGCATCCTGCCTGTGCCGGTCAGGAAAAACGGGGCGCCTGCCTGGACAGGCAGTGCCTGTACCCCACGCCCTGTAAAAATCTGAACGCCGACCACGGGGAGTACGTCCGCCTGCTGCAGACCCTGCGGGAACTTCCGGGGATCAAAAAAGTATTCGTCCGTTCGGGCATCCGCTTCGATTATCTGCTGGGCAAGAGAAGCGACGCTTTTTTGAACGAATTGGTCCAACACCACGTATCCGGGCAACTGAAAGTGGCCCCTGAGCACGTATCGCCCCGGGTGTTGGCCTGTATGGGGAAGCCCGATGTCAAGGTCTTCGAGCGCTTTGCCCAAAAGTACCGGGCAGCCAACCAGAAATTCGGGCTGAAACAGTACCTGGTACCCTATTTCATGAGCAGCCATCCGGGCAGCACCTTGGAGGATGCCATCCTGCTGGCCGAATACCTGAAGAAGAACAGACTGCGCCCGGAGCAGGTGCAGGACTTTTACCCTACCCCGGGCACCCTGTCCACCTGTATGTACCACACCGGGCTGGATCCCCGGACCATGGAGCCGGTATACGTGGCCCGGGATTTAAAGGAAAAGGCCATGCAGCGGGCCCTGTTGCAGTACGAGCTGCCCGTCAACCGGGGCCTGGTGCAAAGCGCCCTGATCAAGGCCGGAAGGGAAGACCTGATCGGTTTCCACCGGCATTGCCTGATCCCCCCAATGTGGGCCAAAGGGAAACAGCCTCCGGAGAAGAGCCGGGCTTCGGGGAGAAGGAGAGACAAGGCGGAGCAATCCCGCAAAAGGACGGATCCTTCCGGCCCTTCCGGCAGGGGCCGGGGCAGGCCCCGCTCACGATAGCACTTCGGCCTCCTTGTACAGGCGCCACAGATTGCCCCAGGCGATGTCCTTCAGGGTGGCATGATCCACGCCCTGGCCCAGGACCTTCAACAGTTTCGGGAAGTCGGCGGCGCTGTCCAGCCCCTGGGGCCAGTTGCTGATGCCGTCGAAGTCCGAGCCCATGCCCAGGGCCTTTTCGCCGCCCAACTCCAGAATGGCTTCTCCGTGCCGGCGAACATCCTCCAGGGTGGCGGGCCGCCCGCCGGCCAGGAACTCCCCGCAGAAATTGAGCCCGATGAAGCCCTTTGCCCGGATGATCTCCCGGGCCAGGGCCCGGGGAAGGTTCCGGGGGAAGGGGGTAAGCTCCCGGATGTTGGAATGGCTGGCTGCAGCCTTCACCCGCCCATGGGCCAGCACATCCTCGATGCCCTGGTCGTTCAGGTGGGACAAGTCGGCGATGATGCCCAGCGCCCCCATCTGTTCCAAAAGTTCAAAGCCGAAAGGTTTCAGGCCCCGGCGGCTTCCGGACAATGCCGGATAGCCGATCCGGTTTTCATGATTCCAGGTCAGGGTAATCATGCGGACGCCCAGGGACTTGTACAGTTCCAGTTCTTCCAGTCTGTCTATCGCTTCGCCTCCCTCGATGGAGAGAACCGCCACGGGCCCCGGGGGGAGCTTTTTCGGCAGGGGCCCTTCCAGCAGGGGGACGCCCAGGCTTTCCACTGCCCCCAGCATGGCCCGGATCCGGCTTTTGGGAGTGCCCGGGTCATCATGGGTGCCTATAAACAGGGCGTACGTCTGCAGGGCTACCCCGCCCTGCTCCAGGGCGCTGCGGGTCGCCTGAAGGGTGGATGGATCCCTGTTCCGGATGGCCAGGGCGTACAAGGTATCGCAGTGTGCATCGGCAATATACATGGGATACCTCCTTGGAACTTAGAACGTGAATGCAGGCCGCATGATACCACCTCTCCGATTCGGAGGCAAGGATCCTTGACAGCCTGGGGCGGCTGTTTTATAATACAAAAAAACGATGGGAGGAAAACAACATGATCAGGCACATCGTACTGTTTAAAATCAAGCCCGAGTTCAAAGCAGAGATCCCCCAGCTGGTTGAAAATTTCTACGGCATGAAGGGGCGCATCGAGGGGATGCTGGACCTGGAATCCGGGGCGGATATACTGCACTCCTACCGCTCCTACGACCTGGCCCTGATCTGCACCTTCAAAGACCGGGATGCTTTCGACGCCTACCAGACCCACCCCGTGCACATGCCGGTAAGAAAGCGCATGCATGAGGTACGGGAGAGCTCCGTAGCCTGCGACTTTGAGTGCTGAGGCGCGGAATAAGGAGCGATGAAGATGGGGTATGATATCGTTTCCATCGGCGCCCTGCTGTGCGAGGTCATGCGCAAGGAACTGGACAAGCCCCTGGACAGGCCGGCGGACTTCACCGGCCCTTACCCCAGCGGCGACTCCGGCATCATGCTGAACGGCGCGGCGAAGCTGGGGGCCAGGTGCGCCATGATCGGCGTCGTGGGGGATGACCCCTTCGGCTGCTGCATCACCCGGCGCCTCCGGGAGAGCGGCGCGGACTGCTCCATGGTGCGGGTATGCAGCCGTGCCTCCACCGGGGTAGCCTTTGTGTGCTACTACGGGGACGGGAGCCGCAGTTTCCTGTATCACGTACACGACGCGGCTTGCGGGGACATGGATGAGCGGGATATGCACATCGAAAAAATCACGGGGGCCAGGTGGCTTCACGTGACGGGCTTTGCCATGTCCGTGTGCCCGGGGGCGGCCCGGGCGATCCACCGGATGATGGAGGAACTGCCGGAGGACACCAAAGTGTGTTTCGATCCCAACATCCGCCCGGAAGCCCTGGGGGTGGAAAAGACCAGGGAATTGTGCAAGCCCGTGCTGGATCGTGCCTCCATCGTCTTCCCAAGCAAGGGGGAGGCCATGATGTTCAACGACACGGACACCGACGATGAGGGGTGCCGCAAATGGGCGGCGCAGGGCAAGATCGTCGTCTTGAAGAACGGGGAAAAGGGGTGCTGCGTGTACGCGGGGGACCAGGTCATGGATGTCCCTGGCTTTCCCGTTACCGAGGTGGATCCCACGGGGGCGGGAGACATTTTTTGCGGCGCTTTTCTGGTGGCCCTGTGCGAGGGGAAGAACCTGAGGGACTGCGCGCGCTTTGCCAACGGGGCCGGCGCCCTGTCCGTCGGCAAGCAGGGGCCTATGGAGGGCTCTCCGGACAGGCGCGAACTGGAAGATTTCCTGGCTGCTCACTGAATGGCGAACCCCCAAATAATGCACCGGCTGCCGCGGGGGAACACCCCGGGACAGCCGGTAAACTGTTGCATGGATTTTGCCGTTATTCCTCCACAGAGGTTTCTTCTTCCTCAGAAGCGGTTTCTTCCTCCGCTACAGGCTCTTCCACTGCGACAGGCTCTTCCACTGCGGCAGGCTCTTCCTCTGCGGCGGGCTCTTCCACTGCGGCAGGCTCTTCCTCTGCGGCAGGCTCTTCCACTACGGCGGGCTCTTCTTCCACAGCAGTTTCTTCAACTGCGGCGGGCTCTTCTTCTACAGCAGTTTCTTCCACTGCGGCGGGCTCTTCTTCCACAGCGGTTTCTTCCACTGCGGCAGGTTCTTCCTCAGGGGTCTCTTCCTCCGCTACAGGTCCTTCCACTGCGGCAGGTTCATCTTCCGGAGCGGTTTCTTCCTCTACCTCCAGGATAGGCTCTTCTTCCGGAACGGGCTCGTATGCCGGCATGGGCTCGGCGCCCTCGATGGCGTAGACCTCGGCCACATCCTCTCCCGTGTACAGAAGAGCTTCGTCTTCCAGAACGGCACGGATGGAGAGGGAGATGCGGTTGGCCTTGCTGTTCACATCCAGCACCTTCACCCGAATGATATCCCCTACGTTCACCGCGTCTTCCACTCTGGCGATGCGGGTGAGGGCACACTGGGAAATGTGCACCAAGCCGTCCAGACCGGGCTCCAGTTCCACGAAGGCACCGAAGGTGGTGATGCGAACGACCTTGCCCTCTACCACGGAACCCACGATATATTTCTCATCCGCCGTATCCCAGGGACGGGGCTGGGTCTGCTTGTAAGACAGGGAGATGCGGCCCCTTTCGGGATCGAGAGACATGATCTTTACGGGGATCTCCTGCTTGATATGCACGATATCGCTGGGATGCTTGATGCGATACCAGGCCAGATCGGTCACATGCACCAGGCCGTCAACGCCGCCGATGTCCACAAAGGCGCCAAAATCGGTGAGCCGACGCACGATGCCATTCCGCACCTCACCTACTTCCAGGGTTTCCCAGACCTTCTCCTTGCGCTCGGCTTCTTCTGCCCTGAGGACCTCTTTCCGGGAGGCCACGATGCGCTTTTTGGCTTTGTCTATCTCAATGATCTTGAGGGTCATCTCCTGGTCTACGAAGTCGCTGATCTTCTCAACGTAGTGCTGGGCCAGATGGGAAGCGGGGACGAAGGTGCGGATGCCCAGAACGGTGGCGATGAGGCCACCCTTGACAGCCTGCTTGCCGGTACCCGTGACGAACTCGCCGGCTTCGTATTTGGCCACGATCTCTTCCCAGTTCTTCCTGTTGACGATGTTGCGCTGGGAGAGCAGGACGTTGCCCTCACCGTCGTTGACCTTCACGACTTCGACTTCGATCTCATCTCCAACTTTGACATCGGTCGAGGAGAGGTCCGCCTTTTTGATCAGACCGTCCATTTTGTAGCCAACGTTCACTGAGACCTCATCATCCTTGATCTGCAGCACGGTGCCGGTCACCGTATGTCCGGGTCTCAGCTGGACCATCGTCTTGTCGACGCTCGCCATGAAGTAGTCTTCCGGCGTCATCGCCTCTGCGTGATCGGCTACGATCTCGCTAACCTGTTCCTGTCTCTCGATGTCGTTCATTCGTGTCACAACCTCCTTAAATGTACAGACCGGTGTGGATGCACCGGCTGTCATCCCTATTCGATCATGCGGACGCAGCCAGTCGGTTTGCAGCTCCGCCGCAGATTCGATAAAGTAAGTTCGCGGGCACAGCGCGCTGCACAACTCGTACAGCTTGCGGGAGTTCGCGCTGTTTCTCCCTCCGACGACGATCATCAGATCGGCCCACTCGGCGAGGCGTATTGCCTCTTCCTGCCGCTGCCTGGTAGCGGGACAGATGGTATGGTGCACCTCGATATGCCGGATGCGTTCCCTCAGGGCCTCGCACACCGCATCGAACAGCGCCTCGTCCAAGGTGGTCTGGGAGACCACGACGGCCCGCTCCATGTGAGGCAGCTCCCCGGCTTCCCGGGGATTCATCACACAGCGCCCCATGCCCATGCTCCAACCCAGCACGCCCACCACCTCGGGGTGGGTTGCGTCGCCCACCACGATCAGGGGGATGCCCCGCTCCCCGGCTTCCCGGGCCATGAGCGCAATGCGCTGGACAAAGGGGCACGTGGCGTCCACGACGTGGGCACCCTTTTCCCGAAGGGCCTGGTGCTCTGCCAGCCCGACCCCATGGGAGCGGATGACCACATGCTGCCCCGGCAGCACCTGCGAAACCTGGGAAACGGGCTTGACGCCCCGCTTCGCCAGCCCCGCCACATAGACGGGATTATGAATCAGGGGTCCCAAGGTTACCCCCTCATTCAGGCTTTCGGCGATTTCCACGGCGCGCCGCACCCCGTAACAAAAGCCGGCGCTTTCGGCCACTCGAATCAAGGAAAACACCTTCCGCCCACTTCACCCAATTTCGCAGACTCGTATATTTATTCGCCTTCCTCTTGGGTATTCCTGCAAGGAGAGGCCAAAATCGCACATTTAACAGAAAAATCAGGGGCGCAGGGAGAACACAGCCGCCTCAATGCGGCGGGTAGCCTGTTCCAGTTTCTCCTTGGTGGTGGGCCCGGCGAAGTCGGCCAGATCCACCGGAACGCCGAAGACCAGCCGAAGGGGCCTGAACAGCCGGGCACGGGAACCCACCAGCACCGGCACCACCGGGGCACCGGAGCGCAGGGCGATGACGGACACGCCGCTTTGAAAAGGAAGCCGTCGCTTGAAAGAACGGGTGCCCTGGGGGAAGATACCGAAGGCCATGCCTTCCTTCAGCGCCTGCAGGGACGCCCGTATCGCGGCCATGTCCCCGGCGCCCCGATCCACCGGGAGGGCGCACATGCTCCGAAGCAGTGAGCCAAGAAGGGGTACCTTGAACAGCTCTTTCTTGGCCATGTAGCTGACGGGGCGGCGGAGTGCGTAACCGATGGCAATGGGGTCCAGCAGGGATTCATGGTTGGCGCAGAGGATGACCGGCCCTTCCTGGGGCAGGTTCTCCGTGCCCGTAAAACGGATGGGGCAAAGGGGGCAGATCAGGAAGCGCACCAGCTTTCTTGCGATGGCGAAGCGTTTTTCCGCTTTCATATGCGGCCCTCCAGTCTGTGGGACAGTAGTTCCAGCGCCCGGGACACGCTTTCTTCCAGGTTCAGATGCGTGGTGTCCAGTTCAATGGCGTCCTCTGCCCGCGCAAGGGGAGAGGCTGCGCGGGTCATGTCGTCGTGATCCCTGGCCAAAAGCGCCTGGTAGACCATTTCATAGGTATCCGGCAGCCCTTTTTGTTGCAACTCCAGATACCTGCGCCGGGCCCGGACTGCGGGATCCGCCAGCAGGTAGATCTTGAGGGTGGCGTCGGGCAGCACCTTGGTACCGATGTCCCGGCCGTCCATGACGATGGAACAGCCTCGCCCAATGGCCCGCTGCATGTCCACCAGCCGCCGCCGGACCCCGGGATAGGCGGACACCCGGGATGCCGCGGCGGAGATCTCCGGGGCGCGGATCTGCTCCGACACGTCCTCGTCCCCCAGATAGATGTGCTGTTCCCCTGCCTCGTAGCGGACGTCCACCTGCAGCTCGTCACACAGCCTGGTGACGGCGGCTTCGTTTGACAAGGGGATATCCTGGCGCAGGGCAGCCAACCCCACAGCCCGGTACATCGCCCCCGTGTCCAGGTACAGAGCACCGGCCTGCCGAGCCAATGCCCTGGCGATCGTGGATTTTCCCGCGCCGCAGGGCCCGTCGATCGCCACCGAGAACAATTGCTTTGTGCTCATCATAATCTCCTCACCCGATGGGATAGTATACCACATTATTCCTGATTTGGCAAAACATTGCGGATGAATGATGATTCATTGAAAGAAGCAATTTTTCTGTCATTCTTCCGACGAAATGTCCAAAGCGGAAAAGAAGAGGACATTGCTTTTACAATCTGTTCCATAGCAAATTGTTATAAGAAGATGGGAAAGGGGGTTTGACAGCCTATCGGTTTTGTGTTACAATTCCATACGGAGTAACTTTATGTGTGAAAACCTTTGCCCAACACTTGTCCGATGATGTCAATAGCGGGATCCCAGTCGGCGCCCGAAGAATTCCGGGAAAAGAGAGCTGTGATTTCGGATGGCGCCGGCAAAAGATCTTGATCTATACATATATTTTGAAAGGAGCGGTCCCATGAAGAAAGTATTAGCAATCGTTCTGTGTCTGATGATGGTCCTTGTGCTCGGCGTTTCCGCGAAAGAGATCTCTGAGGTTAAGATCGGCTACATCCTGAAGCCCGAATCCAACGAGTACTGGTCCAGCATGAAGGAGGGCGTTTTGGCTTGGGCAGCAGAGAAAGGCGTCCAGGTCGACGTGCAGTGTGTAGATGATGAGAGCAATTTCACCGGCCAGCTGGAAATGATGGAGAACATGGTAAACATGGGCTACGACGCCATTTGCGCGGCGCCCCTGTCTTCCAACAACCTGGTTTCCGGCGCCGTGAAGGCAGCGCAAGCCGGCGTTGTGGTGGTCAATGTGGACGAGAATATCGACCTGGAGGCCGTTATCGCCGAGGGCGGGAACATGGCCGGTCACTATACCACGGACAACATCATCGTCGGGAATACCGGTGCTTCGTTCATCGTCGACACCATCGGGGAGGGCCAGGTGGCGATCATCTCCGGTACGGACGGAAACGTGACTTCCAACAACCGTGTCGCCGGTGCTACCGCCATCTTTGAGGCAACGGACGGCATTGAACTCGTCGCCGTACAGAACGGCGATTGGGACCGCATGGTTTCCATGGACGCCGCCACCAACATCATGACCACATACCCCGACCTGAAGGCGTTCTACTGTGCCAACGATACCATGGCGCTGGGCGTGTATGAGGCCGTTCTGAATGCGGGCAAGGCAGACCAGGTCATGGTTGTGGGCACCGACGCCGTTCAGGGCGCCAAGGAATCCGTCCGTGACGGCGGCTTGGCTGCTACGGTCGGCCAGGACAACATTGGGATCGGCATTGCCTGTGGCGAATGGGCGCTTCAGTGTGTGCTGGACGGCTGGAAGGCGGATCCTGCTGTGGAGCAGTGCGTCACCCAGTACATCGATTGCTTCCTGGTCCACGCCGGAAACGTGGCGGACTATCTCTGATAGACAGATGTATCTTTGACAGCTTTCGGGCAGGTTTATACTTTGGTATAGACCTGCCTTCCCTGAATATTGACCCGAACCGGGGCAGCGCTGGGAGCTCCGGGATGATGAGAGGGAGCGATGTCTATGGAATACCTGGTACAAATGCACAATATGACCATGAAGTTTGCGGGTGTCGTAGCCCTTGACAAAGTCAGTTTCGATCTTCGCCCCGGCGAGGTACACGTGCTGTTGGGGGAGAACGGCGCAGGCAAATCGACCCTGGTGAAGATCCTGAGCGGGATCAATCATCCTACAGAGGGTGAAATGTTCATTGGAGGGACCCACTTCACCCACCTGACACCGGCTATGTCCAAGGATAACAAGATTGCCATCATCTACCAGGAGCTTTCTGTAATCGACGAACTGTCCATTGCGGAAAATCTTCATGTAGGGAAACTGCCCACCAAGCGTATCCTTGGGATCCCCCATGTCGACTACGCGAAAATGAACGAACATGCGAAAGAGCTGATGGACAAGGTGGGCATCCGCCGCAGCCCAGGTACCCTGGTACAGGAGTTGTCCATATCGGAAAAGCAAATGGTGGAGATCGCCAAAGCGCTGGCGGCCGACGCCCGCATTCTGATCATGGACGAGCCTACTTCATCCCTGTCTGTGGAGGAAACCGACAATCTCTTTGATATCATCCGGCAGCTCAAAGCCGACGGTATCGGCATCATCTATATTTCCCACAAGCTGAAGGAGATCAAAAGGATCGGCGATCGCGTAACCGTCCTGAAGGATGGAAAGTACATGGGAACAAGGGATGTCAGCGATATCGAAGTCGAAGATCTCGTCCCCATGATGGTGGGGCGCCAGGTACAGGAGCGTTTCCTGCGGCCGACGCCTCCTGAGGCCGAACCCGAAGTTCTCTTTTCGGTTCGGAACTTGACGCGCCGCGACCGAAAAGCCCGAAACATCAGTTTTGACGTGTACAAAGGAGAGATCCTGGGCCTGGGTGGATTGATCGGTGCCGGTCGCAGTGAAGCCATGGAGGGAATTTTCGGTGTCAGCCCCATCTCGGAAGGGGAGGTTTATCTGCATGGCAGAAAACTTGAGATCACAAATCCCTACAGTGCATTGAAACAGGGCATAGCCTTTGTGACCGAGAACCGCAGGGAAACAGGTTTTTTCCAGAACTTTGAGATCTGGAAGAACATCTCCGTTACCACCAACTTGAAGAAGTCCCGGTTCGGCGGTTTTACAGGATTGACCGACGAAAAGCAGGAGCGGGAGCAAGCGACGCACTACAGTGAAAAGCTGCGCACCAAGTGCTGGGGAATCGATCAGATGACGGTCAATCTATCCGGTGGAAACCAGCAAAAGGTCATTGTGGGAAAGTGGCTGGCCGTCAATTCCGATGTGTTCATCTTTGACGAACCCACAAAGGGGATTGACGTGGGGGCAAAAAGCGAGATCTACCAGATCATGCGGGACATGGTGGACGAAGGAAAGGCTGTCGTCATGGTCTCTTCGGACATGACAGAATTGCTCGGTGTCTGCGACCGGATCATCGTTTTTTCCAACGGCCAGATCACGAAGACCTTTATGAACGAGGAAGCCACAGAGGAAAAGATACTATATGCCGCTGTTTCAGCGTACTAAGGAGTGAATGAAATGGTAAACACAGCCGCAAAAAAGAAGAGCAGGATGTCCTTTGGATCCTACTGGGAGAGGTTTGGTACGCTGAGCATTTTGCTGCTCATCCTGATCGGCTTTTCGATTGCATCGCCGAACTATTTCCTTTCGGTGAACAACATCAAGCAGATCGGCATGCAGAGCACGATCTATACGGTGTTGGCCTTTGGCGAGTTCTTTGCCATCCTTCTGGCCGGCATCGATTTGTCCGTGGGGTCTGTTGCAGCTTTTTGCGGCGCCGTATGCGCAAAACTGTTGCTGGTGAACTGCCCTGTCTGGGCAGCCGTTCTGATAGGCCTCCTGGTGGGGGTGGCTCTTGGCGCCATCAACGGCACCTTGATCAATCTGCTCCAGCTGCATCCCTTCGTGGTCACCTTGGGCACGAACACCATTTTCAGGGGCATTGTCCTGGTGATGTGCAACGGAAAGCCGATCTTTGGCTTGCCCCTTGGATTCAAGTCCATTGCCCTGTACGTTGGCGGGTTCCCGATCCCCTTTCTGATCGTGCTGGTCATTGCGGCCATTTTGATTTGGTTCACCAAGTACACCATCGCGGCGCGCAATATGTACGCCCTGGGGGGAAACAAGCAGGCGGCCTGGTATTCCGGTATCAATACCAAGAGGTTCACCCTGCTGGCCCATATTCTCTCCTCGACCCTTGCGGGCATTGCGGGCATCATCATGACCGCCCGGGTAGGCGCGGCAGAGCCCACGGCGGGTGACGGGTACGAGACATACGCCATCGCCGCATGCATTATCGGAGGCACGAGCTTCTTCGGAGGCAAGGGGAAACCCTTCGGCGTCCTCCTGGGCGGCATCCTGATCGGGACCATTTTCAATGGTCTGAGCATTCTGAACGTGTCCAGCTTCTACCAGAAGATTGCGCTGGGGGCGCTGATCATCTTTGCCCTGGCTTTGGAAAAAGTGGTGGGCAATATCAGCGCGAAGACACAGCGGGATTAACGAGGGAAGAGCAAAGGAAAACTGCCGCTTTGCAGTGGGAAGCGGCAGTTTTTCGCATATTTACAGGCTTTGTTCGGTCCTCGCAATGATGTCGTCCTGCGTCTGGCGGGAGAGCACATTGAAAAAGGCGCTGTAGCCCGCCACGCGCACGATCAGGTCCCGATGTTTTTCAGGGTGTATCTGGGCATCCAGCAGGGTCTCCCGGGACACCACATTGTACTGTACATGATAGCCATGCAGGCGGTTGAAGAAGGCCCGGATCAGCATGATCAGCTTGGCGCGGTTTTCCTCCTTTTCCAGCAGCTGCGGCGTGACCTTCTGGTTCAGCAGGACGCCACCCGTGATTTCCCCGGTATTCAGCTTGGCTACGGATTTGAAGACGGCAGTGGGGCCTTTCCGATCCATTGCATGGGAAGGGGAACAGCCTTCGGACAGGGGTTCCCAGGCATGCCGCCCGTCGGGCGTGGCCATGGTGTTCTGCCCCTGGCCCACGTTGGCAGAGATGGAGGAGGTGCCGGCATAGCGCGTCCCGCCGATCGGGCCGCGACCGAAACGGGTATTGGGATACTTCTTGTTTTCCTGAATGAAAGTTTCGTAGGCATCCACCAGCAGCAGATCCACATAATCGTCATCATTTCCGTACTTGGGCGCCTCGTGGATCAGCATCTTCTGAATCCTTTCCCCCTGTTCCCCGGAGAAATCGCTCATCAGGGCTTCCCACAGTTCTCCCGCACTGATGCGCTTCTCCTCAAAGACCAGTTTTTTGATGGCGGCGAGGGAATCCGCCAGATTGGCGATGCCTACCTGCAGGCCGCTGATGTAATCATAAACGGCGCCGCCCTCTTTCAGGGTCAGCCCGCGGCCGATACAATCCTCGCAGAGTGCCGAACACAGGATATCGGGCACGTCCCTTTCCAGCACCATGTCGCACACATTTTCGATCAAGGCGCTCTGGCGCGCAAATTCGGTGATGATCTTGTCCCAGGCAGCTTTCAATTGATCGTAATCCTGCATGTCCCTGAAATGGCCAAGGCCCTGGGTGAGCCGAATGCCCGATACCGGGTCAACCCCGTCATTCATGGCGATCAGCAGGGATTTCGGGAAGTTGAGAAAACTCATGCCCGTACATCTGTAACCCCATTTCCCCGGCACGGCGGTTTCCACACAGCCGATGGCGCTGTAGTTGTACGCGTCTTCGGGCTTTACCCCCTTCTCAATGAAGGAAGGGATGATGATCTCGTCGTTGTTGAAGGCGGGCATACCAAAGCCAAGCCGGACCACTTCGATGGCTTCTCGCATGAAATCATCCGACAGGTTTGCATGGTAGCGAACGGTCAGATTGGGCTGGGGGAGACGGGTCTGCGCCACACTGCGCAGGATCAGGTAACTCATCTCATTGACGGCGTCCTGGCCATCGCTGTGCTGGCCTCCCACCGTGACGTTCTGGTAGAGGGGGGAGCCGGCGCTGAACTGGGTATGGCTCCAACTTCGGATCTTGTTGATGGTAAAGGTTTTTAGCCACAAATTGCACATCAGTTCACAAGCCTGGCCTTGTGTGACCCTGCCGGCGACTATATCCCGGGCGTAGAAAGGCTGCAAATACTGATCCATGCGTCCATAGGACAGGGAATGCCCGTTGGACTCTATCTGCAACACCAGGTGTACCAGCCAAAGGGACTGCAACGCTTCGTGAAAACTCTCTGCCGGTTCCCAGGGTACACGGCGCAGGATGCGCGCCATCTCCAGAAGTTCGACTCTGCGGCCTTCCTTGGCATTTGACGCCATGGATTCGGCCAATGCGGCATAGCGCAAAGCAAAATCACGAACAGCCTTCAGCACAATCAGCACGGCTTGATAGAAATGGTATCGGCGCAAATCGGAGGGTTTCGTGAGATCCAAACGGTCTTCGGCTGCCCGCGTTCGCGCTTCGAAATCCTTCAGGCCCTTGTTCAGCAGGGCAGTATAGTCTACCGCAATGTGCGCGTCCCCGGAAGTGATGTTCCCTTCTGCTTTTATGATGCCCAGGTCATAGTATATCCGGCTTTGGGGCGGCATGGCTGCCAGGCCCTTGTCCTTGGTGGTATTGTGTGCCCAAAAGGGAGCGATGGAGCGGAGCTGCTCTTTTGCTTCGCTGCTGATGAGGAATACATCGCCGTCCCGTTTTTCAAAGGTATCCAGTTCTTTTATGACCCAATCCATGGCATACTCGGGGAATATGGGGGCAAACCGGTTGCCGCTGGCCTGATTGCCGGCGAGCAGCGTTTGGTCTTCGATATAGATGCTCATATTTTCCAGCACGTTTTTCAGCATGTAGGCGCGCTTTAAAACCACAGGCTTGTCTGCGTGAAGTTTGTAACTCTCTGTGGTCAGGAGGGCCCGCTCGGTACAGATCCGGGGCCTGGCATTCAAAAGGTCTTCGCGAAAGCCGTGCATGCGCGGGCTGAGTTCCCCGAAGCGGCTCATCATCATCATCCTTTCCCGACTTGCTGTCAGCCTATGGTTTATTATACCAGTTGGGCGCGTTGGAATACAACCTACACTCCATGCGAATGATGTAAAAAGTATTTACATAAAGGTGCCTTGGTGGTAGAATACCAAGGGGGATGCGAGGTGGAGACATGAAGGGACCCGTATATGGAAAGGTGTTCAACATACAGCGTTTTAGCCTCAACGACGGACCGGGTATCCGTACGGTGGTCTTTTTGAGCGGTTGTCCTTTGTGCTGTCGATGGTGTTCCAATCCCGAATCCCAAAACCACAACCGGGAACGGGCCGAACGCTGCGATGGAGAAAGCATGTCCGGCAAGCGGTATACCCCCCAGGGTGTCCTGGCAGAAGTGGAGAAAGACCGCTGTTTCTACGAGGAATCCGGCGGCGGGATGACCCTGAGCGGCGGGGAGCCGCTGCAGCAGCATGCTTTTTGCATGGAGGTGCTCCGTCAGGCCGGGGAAGCCGGATTCCATCGCACATTAGAGACCACGGGACATGCCCCGGAAGATACTTTCCGGCAGATGCTGTCCCAAGTGGACCTGCTTCTATTCGATCTAAAGCACTGGCAGAGCGAGCGGCACATTTGGGGGACAGGGGTCGGCAATGAGCTGATCCTGAAGAACCTATGCGTAGCGCTGCAGCAGGGCATGCCGCTCGTTGTGCGGATCCCTGTGATCCCGGGCTTCAATGACAGCCGGGAAGATGGGGCCAACATGGCATCCCTCTTGTCCCGCATGGGCGTACAGAAAGTTGAGCTGCTGCCGTTTCATCAATTGGGCGAGAAAAAGTACGAGCAGCTGGAGATCCCCTATGCCATGAAAGGGGTAGGACAGCTTCATCCCGAGGACCTGCAAGGGTACGAGGCGCTGTTTCGCGCCCAAGGCTTGTGCTGCCGCACGGATTGACTTTTACCGGAGCAGCTCCGCTGCGCCGATGATCCCGAAATCCTGATCCAGCTGGGCCAACCGGAACTCCACCGGAAGGCCGATGTGGTCAAAGGCGTCGAAGGCGCTTCGGATCCGCTCGAAGAGTACGGGGCCGAAGTTGGTCAACCCGCCGCCGAACACGAAAACGTTGATGTTGAGCACCTGATACAGGTTGTATACACAGATAGCGATGTAATGCGCCATGGAGGAGATCATCTCGTCCGCATAGGCGTCCCCTTGCCGATACGCTTTGAGCAAATCTTCGCAATCGGGGTTTTCTACTTTCGACAATATGCTGCTGCGGCCGGATCGGAGATCTTTTTGCATGCGGTTCGCCACAAAGCGCCCGCTGGCATAGGCCATGATGCAGCCCCTGTTTTCGCAGCCGCACAGTTCTCCCTCTCCCGGGGTCACCAGCATGTGGCCGCTTTCGCCTGCCCACCCATAACTGCCCCGGAACAGCTCGCCGTCGATGATCAGGCCGCTGCCGATCCCCGTACCCATCGCGATATACACCATATGGCGGCAGCCCCGTCCCGCGCCGCGGCGGTATTCCGCAAGGGCTGCGCCGTTGCTGTCGTTGTCCAGGATGATGCGGGCGTCAAGGCGTTTCTGAAGGTATTCCCGCATGGCAAAGCTTCTGATCAGGGGGAGCGCCGGGGTAAGATACACAAACCCCTCGTCAAAGAGGATGTGGGAGGGCATACACAGGCCCACACCGTTCAAATCAGAGAGGGACAAACTGTTCTTCCGGAGGATCCCATGGATGGTTTCCAGGATCGTGTCCGTGAATGCCGGGCCGTCCGCATTCCGGTCTGAGGGATGCTGGAAGCGGTCCATAAGACTGCCATCTTGAGAGAACAAACCATAGGCGACCTTGGTCCCCCCCACGTCGATGCCGATGCTATACGGTTTCAACGGCGCATCCCCTTTCAACCAGCGCAAATCCAGCGCGAATCACTTCTTTTTGTCATTATAGCAAAAAACGACGGACCTGGTCAGGTGGCAGGAGGATTTAACCGAGTATTAACGATGTGAAAAACCCGATTGCGATATAATACGTCATACATACAAAGACAGGAAGCAAAAACCAACAGATTTTGACTGGATGACTGCACGGCCAAGCAGCTTGACCTTGATGGAGGAGCTGAAAGGAATATGAAAAGAATCATGGCGGCGATTGTATCCATCCTCATGCTGGGGGTATGGGTATATACCTTTGCAGCGGCCGAAGAAGAACAGCATCCTCTGAATGGACGGTCTTTCCATGGCGTTCCCCCTACGGTCGTTACCCTCTTTGACGCTGAATCAGTGGACTTTCCCTTCCCGCTGCCAAGGGAGATGTTCAGAAAGCTTTGGGCTCCCCATTTTATACCGGTGAGGATCGTTTGTTCGCGGATCGTTTCTTCTATATTTGAACAGTCCGATGATTCACAATCAAAGGAAGACATATGCCAATATGTGAAGGAACACGTGGAGGATCTGTCTGGTTTTCCCTATCTCACCTACCAGATGATCTGGAGCGACGAAAAGAAACAGCTGTTCATCGAAGACGATCTCGGCATTGATACAATCGTGAAAAACGTGTATCGATACAACCAGGATATACTTAAATTCTATTGCGGCGGCACGGGGATTGTCACCAGCTCCACATATTCCGGATTTTATTTCTCGAAAAAGGATGTTCCGTTCGCCCTGGAATTTGAGGAGGAAGCTCAGTTTACGCAAACCGGAGACGGCATGTACGAATGGGAAAGCGAGGACGGGCAAAAACAGGTCATAACCGAAAGGATCCTGCCGAACTGGTTCTATTATTACCTGCGGTGGGACTGATGCAAAGCCTCAAGAAATGTTGGGGCGCCGATGGTTGCTGTAGGGTCATTGAATGATTTTCTCCAGTGCGGAAACCTCCTGCTCGCTGCCGTAGAACAGGATGATCGTCAGACCAAAGTGGTCATTGCCGATCGAGTGCAGTTGTCCAGGGAACCCGTTCTCCTGCAGCAGCTGGTTGCATTGAGCAATCATCTCCACATTGAACCAATCGAGATAACTGGCAAACGTAAACTGGTACTCCTTCCCGTTGAAAACAAAGGAAACGCTGCGTTTTCCGTCGGTTGGCGGACAGGCAGGATCCTCGTTCTCTTTCCATTCATCCGTCATTTCCGACAGATCCTCCTGAACCTGTTCAAAATGCGCGCCGGGCACAATGCTCTCGACGCCCTGCAAAAACAATGTATACATGGAATGGACATCAAAAACCTCTGCTTCAAAGGCATATACCTGATCCGACCACGGAGCCCATTCCCCTGTATCATAGTCATAATCCCCGGCGCCTGCGAACACGAGCAGATTATAGGCGGCTTCGGGAACAGAAACCCGGGGACATGGGCCCAACTCCTCTGGATATTCCGCATGGAGCCTCGCATCGCGCCTCATATATTCTTTTTCCGCATCAAAGGCTGTCCGAAAGGCTTCATCGGATATGTGTATTCCACTCTGTTCCAGTTTTTCCCGGGCGATGCGATACGTACTTTCCATTGCCCGATTTCCCTC
>JAAYOH010000006.1 GCA_012520375.1 Clostridiales bacterium | reverse complement strand
GCCCGTTTGTGAAGACGGAAAGTAACGAACCTGCGGACGAAATCCTGCAGGTTGGCGAAGTGTGGACGTATACCTATACCTACAAAGTGACACAGGCGGATCTTGACGCCGGGAAGGTGGACAACGCTGCGTCGGTGAGGACGGCGGAGATCACGGATCCTGTGACGGACGAGCACAGCGTACCAGCTGAAAAAGACGCATCGCTGACGGTTGTGAAGAGCGCGGACAAGACGAGCTTCAGCGCAGTTGACGAAGAGATCACGTACACGGTAGAGGTCGAGAACACAGGCAACATAACGCTGACAGGCGTGAACTTCAGCGACAGCCTGTCTGGGATCAGCACGTTTGTGAAGACGGAGAGCAACGAACCTGCGGATAACATCCTGCAGGTTGGCGAAGTGTGGACGTACACCTATACCTACAAAGTGACACAAGCGGACCTTGACGCTGGGAAGGTGGACAACGCGGCGTCGGTGACGACGACGGAAATCACGGATCCGGTGGAAGACGACCATACAGTTGACGGCGACCAGAACCCCGGGATGACGGTGGTGAAGGAAGCGGACGTCGACACGTTCGATGCAGTGGGCGACGAGATCACCTATACGGTGACGGTGACGAACACGGGGAACGTGAGCCTGACCAACGTGGCAGTAGACGACAGCCTGGTGGACATGGATGCTGTCGTGCCGGCAGGAGACACGGACGCCGACGGAGCGCTGGACGTAGGGGAAGTGTGGGTCTACACCTATGTACACACGATCACCCAGGACGACCTGTATGCGGGGTGGGTATATAACGCGGTATCTGTGACGGCAACAGAGATTACTAATCCCGTGGAAGATGACCATATCATTCCGGAACCATCGATGACCGTGGAGAAGAGCGCAGATATGGGCACCTTCAGCGCAGTGGGCGACGTGATTACCTACACGGTAGTCGTGACAAACACAGGGAACGTGCCGTTGACGGATGTGGAGATAACGGATACCCTGGTGGATTTGAACACGGTCATTGTCACTTTCATGGGCGATGTCAACATCAACGGCGAGCTTGACGTGGGTGAGACCTGGACCTATACCTACAACTACGTCGTGAAGCAGTCCGACCTGAATGCAGGCAGGGTGCCGAATACGGTATCCGTCCTATGCAAGGGACTCTCGGATCCTTTGACGGACAAGGTAACGATTCCCGCCGAGCGGCTGCCTGACAGGATGGATGATCCGGCCAGCGGCATAACCACCATCAATGTGGGTGACTGCTATGAATAAGACAGCCGCGCATTACTTGAATTCTTTTCCTGTGTTGGGATGGAGGACTACCATGAAACGTGTTATTACATTGCTGGTTGCAACGGTACTGCTGTTTTCCGTTTCAACGACGGTGTCCCCGGGCGCCCGGGCAGCCGGGCAGCCCCGGGTGCTCACCGTAGGGCATACCACCATGCTGAATGGCAATTTCTTTTCGGAACTTTGGGGCAACAACACGGCGGATATCGACGTGCGGAGCCTATTGCACGAATATCCCCTGGTGGCCCAGACCCAGGCGGGCGCGTACCAGCTCAACAGGACCGTCATCCGGGAGATAGACAAAGAGCCGGAAGAAAACGGGGACGTCACCTATCGTGTGACGCTCCGGGAGGGCCTGAAGTACAGCGACGGCACCCCCATCGACGCCCGGGACTACCTGTTTTCCTTCCTTCTCCTCTCCTCCCCCCAGGTACGCTCCATGACCGGCGTGACGCCGTCCTACGGCCATATCGTGGGTTTTGAGGCATACCACGACGGGATGTCGGAAGGTATCAGCGGATTGCGCTTGCTGGACGAACAGACTTTCAGCCTGCGCATCAAAAGCGATTATCTCCCCTATTTTTATGAGATGGCGTATATCAATATCAACCCGTACCCCATTTCGGTCCTGGTACCCGGGGCCGAGGTACGGGACGACGGAGAGGGGGCTTATATCCACGGGGAAATGACGGAGGAAGTGCTGCAGGAGACCATCCTGGGGGAAAATGGGTACCTGTCCCATCCCATGGTGACCAGCGGCCCGTACCGCCTGTTGACCTATGATCCGGAGGCCCATGTGGCGGAGTTTGAGATTAACCCCTACTTTATAGGAAATTATGAAGGGCAAGTGCCCACCATCCCAAGGCTGCGCTTTCGGGAAGTGAAGAACCAGGACATCCACCGGCAGCTTGACCGGGGGCAGGTGGACCTGGTGAACAAAGTGGTGGACGGCGACGTGATCGACGAAGGCCTGGCCCTTGAAAGAGAAGGGGTTCTGAGCGTCAGCGCCTATCCCCGGACGGGCTCGGCGTATCTGGCGATTGCCAACGAGCGCCCCATCACGTCCTCGGCGCGGGTGCGCCAAGCGCTGGCTTATTGTATAGATCATGACGTATTGCCCCGGGACTTTCTCAAGGGGCACGGCGAGAAGGTATACGGATACTACGGCCTGGGGCAGTGGATGCCGGAGGCGGTGGGGGAAGGCATGGACCAATTGCCCCACTACCGGCTGGACCTGGACAAGGCGGACCAGCTGTTGGCGGCGGATGGCTGGATATACGACGAAAACGGGGAAGCATACCGCAAAGGAGAAGGCGGCATCCGTTTCCGGAAGGCGGCGGGGGGAAAACTGGAACCCCTCAGCCTGCGGATGATCGTGACCACCGGGAACGTGGCGGCGCGCATGGTCTTTGACATGCTGCAAAGGAACCTGGAACAGATCGGCGGCGGGATCGTCGCGGAAGAAATGCCGATGACAGAGGCGCTTGCCCAACACTACCGCCAGGATCAGCGGGACAACGACCTCCTCTTCATAGGCACGAACTTTGTCTATTTCTTTGATCCGTCGAACACCTACCGCCTGGGGGAGGCGTACCAGGGCACCATCAATACTTCGGGCCTCCAGGACGAAAAGCTGGCGGCCCTGGCCTCGTCGGTGACCAAGGTGCCCTCGATGGACCGGGAGGCGTTCCTGGAAGGGTGGCTCAAGTTCCAGGTGTACTGGGCGGAAGTATTGCCCATGATCCCCCTGTATTCCAACATCTACTACGATCTGTACACCCCGGATCTGTCGGATTATACCCCGGAGCGATACTGGAACTGGGGCACGGCCATCATCTATGCGACCTTGAATCGATGAAATACATGAACAGATGGGACAAAGGTGACAGAGGAAGCAAGGTATAAACAATTGCGGGGCCGCCTCAGGGGCGGTCCCGTTTGTTCTGGAAGAATTGGTCCAGGAGCGCCCTGCATTCCCGGGACAGGATGCCGCCGTCGGCAGGGGTGAAATGGGTGAAGGCCGGGTCTTCGGTGATGCGGTATACGCTGCCGGCACAGCCGGATCCCTCGTCCGGGGCGCCGTACACCAGCCGATCCACCCGGGCCTGTACGATGGCGCCTGCACACATGGGGCAGGGCTCCAGGGTGACGTACAGGGTGCAACCCGTCAGCCGCCAATTGCCCAGGTGTTTCGCCGCCCTTCGAAGGGCCAGGATCTCGGCATGAGCAGTGGGGTCGTGGGACTGCTCCCGCTCGTTGTGGGCACGGGCGATGATTTTGTCCCCGTAGACCACCACGGCGCCCACTGGCAGTTCCCCCTCCAGCAGGGCTGTCCGGGCCTCTGCCAAGGCCTCCTCCATGAACCCGGCATCTTCTCTCATACGTTGAAGCGGAACAGGGTGACGTCGCCGTCTTTCATGACGTAGTCTTTGCCCTCGCTGCGCACCAGGCCCTTTTCCCTGCAGGCTGCCATGGAACCATTGGCCACCAGGTCATCGTAGGAGACGATCTCCGCCCGGATAAAGCCCCTTTCGAAGTCGGTATGGATCTTGCCGGCGGCCTGGGGCGCCCGGGTGCCCTGGGTGATGGTCCAGGCTCGCACCTCGTCGGCCCCGATGGTCAGGTAGCTGATCTGCCCCAGCAAGGCGTAGCACAGCTGTACCAGCCGGTCAAGGCCGGATCGGCCGATGCCCATCTCCTCCAGGAAGAGCTGCTTTTCATCGGGCTCCATCTGGGAGATCTCTTCTTCTACCTTGGCGCAGATCACCAGCACCTGGCTGTTCTCCATTTCGGCGATCTCGCGGACCTGTCGCACCATGGGCAGCTCGCTCTCCGGTCGTCCCAGGTCCCCCTCCCCGATGTTGGCGGCGTAGATCACCTTTTTTTGGGTGAGAAGGAACCAGTCGGCACTGGCGCTCTGTTCTGCCTCGCTGAGTTGGCAGGTACGGGCGGGCTTGCCCTGGTTCAGGTGCCCGGAAAGCTTTTTGGCGGCGTCCAGCTCGTACTGCAGCCGCTTGTCCCCGTTCTTTACCAGGTGGGCAGCCTTGGTCTCCCGCTTTTGCACGGTCTCGAGATCCGCAAGGATCAGCTCGGTCTGGATGATGTCGATATCCCGCGCGGGGTTCACCGTTCCGTCCACATGGACAATGTTGTCGTCCTCGAAACAGCGCACGACGTGGACGATGGCGTCCACCTCCCGGATATGGCTGAGGAAGCGGTTGCCCAGACCCTCGCCATGGCTTGCGCCCTTTACCAACCCCGCAATGTCCACGAACTCCAGCATTGCCGGGGTGCTTTTTCTCGGATGGTACATTTCTGCCAGCACGTCCAGCCGCTCGTCGGGGACGGGGACCACCCCTGTGTTGGGCTCGATGGTGCAAAAGGGATAGTTGGCTGCCTGTGCGCCGGCAGAGGTGATCGCGTTGAACAGGGTGCTCTTCCCCACGTTCGGCAATCCTACTACGCCAAGTTTCATTCGTATTGTGCTCCTTTCGGGATCCTGCCCCCGTTTTTCAGCTCTGTGCCGGCTCGCTTTGCAGGATCATGTACCGGGCGACCAGTTTGGGGCAGTCTTTGGTGTCATAGTACTCATGGCCAATGACATCGGCATAGGCCTTGTACCGGGCACCGATCTGGGGCGTACCCACAGAGGACAGGTTGGTCAGCACCACGTTCTGGGCTTCTTCCCCCTCGCCGCTCACATCGATGACCACGGTTTGCTCCTCGTCTTCGTCGGTCCACACCGCGGTGACGATGCCGTCGCACAGGAAGACGCGGCCCATCCAGGTCTCGTAATAGGCGGAGAGGGCGGGATAGTCCATTTTCCAGGCAGAGCGGGAGTAGGCGTTCAGGGAAGGCACATAATAGACGGTGATCGACACCACCGAGTCGGTCTTGCCCTCCTGAGAGGCCCTGAAGGTGACGGTGTTGTCCCCGATGGTGGACATCATGGCAGTGAAGGAGAAGTTGCCCTTCTCGTCTACCTTGACGCTCTCCGGGTCGTGGGGGGTATCCACGGAAAAGACCGCTTGGGGATCCATCGAGCCCGTGATCCTGACGCCCTTTAAATTGGTCTTGGTGGCCACCGACAGGCTGGGCTCCAGATTGATTTCCTGATAGGGACGATACAGGTTGATCTCTTGCCGGGTCTGCTTGTGATTGGGTGTTGAGACCAGGATAGACACCGGGTTGTCCCCCTGAGGGAATATATCAATGTTGACTTCCGCCAATCCTTCAAAATTCACCACGTCGGTGACGTCGTCGTTGCCCACCAGCACCTGGGAACCGGGTACGACCCGGAAGGACAGCAAATAGGTGGAGGTGTTCACATGGGCAAAGTCGCCGCTGGGGTTGATCAAGGTGAGGGGAGAGCGGGGCGCTTCGATCTCCATGGTCAGAACCGGCAGTTCCCGCCGGTCATTCCCCTCGGTATACAGGACCGGGGTGAGGGTGACGATGGCGCCTTCCACGTCCACCGGGTTGGCCGAAAACCAGTTGCTGTCCGGGATGTCGATGCGGGCCAGCCCTCCGGTGATCTGGTAGGACTGGCGCAATTCTTCCAGGAATATGTGATCCCCGTCGTTCCCGAAAAAGGTGATGGAATGCGCTGCCAGTCCGTTGTCCAGGGTGACCTGCTCTACCGAAGGTTCCAGCCGTCCGGTGCGTTCGTAGTAGTGATCGGTCTTCCAGGCGGCGACCCAGAAGTACACCCGATAGATCAGCAGGGACAGCACGATCAGGGTGATCAGCCCTGCCAAGACCCAAATGCCCGCATGGACCAGGCGCATACCCCGAGACAGTCGCGCCGGTTTCAGCCCGGCGCCGCAGCGGGCGCAGGTCTTGTCCTGCCTTCTGTTCTGGTGTCCGCACTGTGCGCAACGCAATAGTCTGTTCCTCCATTCCCGAACATCCCTCGATGTGAGGGATGTTCGGGAATCCTTCTCCTCTCGCAACGAATGGCAGCCTGTCTCTTCTCCTCCCGATCCTTAGAGCCACTTTCTACGGGGCAGCGGGGGCTTGGGAGGCAAACGATTCAGCGTTTTTCCCCAACGAAGAAGAGCGCCAGGGTACCGGGCCCGGAATGGGCGCCAATGACCGGACCCACGTAACCAATGAGCACCTCGGCCACGCCCGGCTCCTCCCGCAGCATGTCGGCCAAGAACTGGGCATCTTCGAGGCAATCCCCGTGGCTGATGAACACAGTCTGTTCTGTGGGCCGGATGGCGGAGGCGACCAAGTTATCCTTCATCCTGCGGATGGAGGTCTTTCGGCCCTTGGCGATGCCCACCTTCACCAGTTTGCCCTTGTCGTCCATGTGCATGACGGGTTTGATATTCAGGATGGAGCCGATGATCTCGGTACCGGCGGAGATGCGGCCGCCCCTTTTCAGGTAGTGCAGGTCGTCCACGGTGAACCAGTGGCACAGGTGGGGGATATGCTCCAGCACAAAGTCCCGCACCTCTTCCAGGGACTTGCCCTTCTCCTTCTGCTTGACGGCCAGATACACCAGGAGCCCCTGGCCCATGGAGGCGCACAGGGTATCCAGGGCAATGATCTTTCGCTGGGGATAGCTTTCCTTCAGCATTTCGATGGCTTGCAGGCTGTTCTCATAGGTGCAGCTCAGCCCGGAGGAAAAGCCCAGGTACAGGATGTCGTTGCCTTCCTTGAGGGCGGGCTCGAAGAGCTTGAGGAAGGCGTCCACGTTGACTGCCGAGGTGACGGCCTTTTTTCCCTCCCGCAGCGCGGCGTAGAAGGTTTGAGGCGTCATCTCGGTATTGTCCAGCTGGTTGTCGTACTCCACGCCATCCATCTGCAGGGTGAGCGTCGCAATCTTCACCCCCAGCTCATCCAGCATGGACTGCTCCAGGTCACAGGACGAATCGGTCATGATCACATAGTTATTCATGGTCATCTCCCCCTATATGTATATCCTTCTTTTTCGTAGATGTTGACCCAGCCCTTCAGGCGCTGGAAGAACTCGTCGTTCCGGTTGGTCTTCTCGATCATTCCGGTCAACTGTTCCGCCATTTCCTGATTGGAGGAATTGGACAGGAGCCTGCGGATCTGGTAGGCGCCCTCCAGCTCATCGGGTTCAAAGAGCAGTTCCTCCCGCCGGGTGCCCGACTTGTTCAGGTCGATGGCGGGGAAGATGCGCTTTTCCGACAGCTTGCGGTCCAGGTGCAGCTCCATGTTGCCCGTGCCCTTGAATTCCTCGAAGATGATGTCGTCCATTCGGCTGCCTGTCTCTACCAGGGCGGTGGCGATGATGGTCAGGCTGCCCCCGTTCTCGATGTTCCGGGCTGCCCCGAAAAACTTCTTGGGCTTGTACAGGGCGCAGGGATCCAGGCCGCCGGACAGGGTGCGCCCGCTGGGGGGCACGGTGAGGTTGTAGGCCCGGGCCAGCCTGGTGAGGGAATCCAACAGGATGACCACATCCTTGCCGTGCTCCACCAGCCGCTGTGCCCGCTCGATGACCATCTCAGCGCAGCGGGTATGGTTCTCGGGCAGCTCGTCGAAGGTGGAGTACACCACTTCTCCCTTGGTGGAGCGCTTCATGTCGGTGACCTCCTCGGGCCGCTCGTCGATGAGCAGCACGATGAGGTGGATGTCCGGGTGATTGTCGGTGATGGCGTTGGCGATCTTCTTCAGCAGCACGGTTTTTCCTGCCTTTGGCTGGGAGACGATCAGGCCCCGCTGCCCCTTGCCGATGGGGGCGATGATATCGATGACCCGAAGGGCCATGTCGCTGCCACCGAAGGGAGCCTCCAGCCGGATCCGCTCATCGGGGTGGATCGGGGTCAGGTCTTCAAAGCGCCGCCGACGAAGCGCCTGGTCCGGGGTATCCCCGTTGATGGTATTGATGTACACCAGACCGCCGTAGCGGTCGCCCTCCCGGACCGGTCGCGTCTTGCCCTGGACGAAGTCGCCGTCGCGCAGGTTGAACCGACGGATCTGGGCGATGGACACATACACGTCCCGGGCGCCGGGCAGGCAGTTGTCCGCCCGCAGGAAGCCATAGCCGTCGGGATGGATTTCCAGCACGCCTTCCCCGTCCTTGTACTCGGCAAAGGAGAGGTCTTGCACGGCCCTGGAACCCGGGTACCTGGAACCCGGGTACCTGGAGGGATAACGGGAACGGCCCCGCAGTCCACCGGGCTGGGCTTCGGGTTCCGGGGTGGCAGCGGGGGCTCCTTCCGTGGAGGCCGTCTCTGCAACCTCCGGGGCTGTGGGGAAGGGCCTGGCCTCCTGATCCTCCGCCGATTCGGGCACCTGATCTCCCAAATGGGAGACGGTTTCCTCCGATGCCCTTTGTTCTGCGAGGACACTGTCCTCCGCCACTTTGGCCGCCCGGCTGGTTCTCCTGACCGGGGCAGCTCTCTTCCTGGGGGCCTTGTCCTCCGGGGCGGGCTCCGCTTCAGGCGCTTTGTCTTTTGCCGACGAGCGCCTTGCCGGCGAAGCTTTCTTCTCTGGCGCCTTGGTTTCAGCGCCGGCTCCCTTTTCCCGGGCTTTCGCCTGACCGGCTCCGTCCTCAATGCCCATCCCCGCCAGGATATGCTCGATGATCCGGAGCTTGGGCAGCCCGGAAGGCAATTTTATGCTCTTGTCTTTGGCCAATTGACGGAGCTGGAGGACGGTCATTTTTTGCAATGACTGATGATCCAATGGAAATTCTCCTCTCAAAGGGGAAGTATTGCAAATGAATATACGACAGAGGGCGGCATCGCCGCTCCTGAATCGACGCACTATGTGGAAAAATGATTGTGAAGCAAAAAAATTGGAGAAGGCTCCTTGCCCTTATAAGACGTTGCTGCCTGATGCGGCTTAGCCTTACATGAACAGGAGCCTTTGATGCTGGCATCAGTATTTGCGTTTACGAGCGGCTTCAGCCTTTTTTTTGCGCTTTACACTGGGCTTTTCGTAATGCTCTCTTTTCCTCGCTTCGGCAAGAATGCCGGACCGGGCAGTCATGCGCTTGAACCTTCTCAGCGCGCTCTCAAGGGACTCGTTATCCCGAATACGTACCTCAGACATCGTGTTATCCCTCCCCTCGCGGTTGCTGGCATACGCCATGGTGCATGGGGTTCGCCACATCAACTATTATACTGCATTTCCCTGCCGTTCGTCAACCGTTGCGCTTTCATTTAACCAATTCGACTTTGGAACAAATTGTGGCAAGCCTGAAAAAATCTTTGTTATACCATGCGTTCCGTCAATTGACGGCCTCCAAGCAGGTGAATGTGGAGGTGATGCACGCTCTGGGCGCCGTGCTCTCCGCAGTTGGTCACCAGGCGGAAGCCCGTTTCAGCAACGTCCTGTTCCCGGGCGATGGCTGCAGCGGCTTTGAACAGCTTGCCTATCAGGTCGTCCTTCCGCTCCGCACAGGCCAGCACGTTGGCCATATGCTCCTTGGGCACGACCAGGATGTGGGTAGGGGCCTGGGGATTCACATCCCGGAAGGCCAGGATCTCCTCGTCTTCATAGACCCTGGTGCTTGGGATCTCTCCCTTTACGATCTTACAGAAAACACAGTCGGACATGGTCTATTCCTCCTCACATATGCTGCCCAACAGCAGGGTCCCCTGCGCCTGTTCCAGGCACACCCGGGCGATCTGCCCTGCCCTGCCCCGGGCCCGCACCCGGACGTACTGGGGGGTATATCCCTCCCACAAGCCCTCTGATGTCTCGGACTCGAACAGGACTTCCTGGCAGCTTCCAACCAGTTTTTGGACGAACGCCCGTTCCAATTGGTTCCCGATGGCGATCAGCCGGGCAGTGCGTTCCTGTTTGACCTCCTGGGACAACTGTCCTGGCATTTTATCCGCCAACGTTCCGGCCCGGCGGGAGTAGGGGAACACGTGGATGCGGGCAAAGCCCACTTCCCCCAAGAAAGCCTCGGTCTCCAGGGCTTCCTCCTCGGTTTCCCCGGGGAAGGCGGTGAGCACATCGGTGGTGATGGCACAGTGCTCGTAGGCATTTTGCAGCAGCCGGGCTGCCTTCAAATAACCCTTGGGATCGTACTGCCGACGCATCCGCCGCAGCACCCCCGCGCTGCCGGACTGCATGGACAGGTGGAACTGGGGACATACCTTGTCCAGGGTCAGCAGACGATGCACCCATTCCTCCGTCACCGTGGGCGGCTCCAGAGAACCCAGACGGATCCGCTTCACGCCGGGGATGTTCTGTACCCTTTCCACCGCGTCCAGAAGGCCCCGCTCCGTGCCCCTGCCGTAGGAACCCAGGTGGATCCCCGTCAGCACGATCTCCGGATAGCCCGCCTCTGCCAACCGCCGGGCTTCCGACTCCACCGCCTCCGGGGCCATGGAGCGCACCGGACCCCGGACGTAGGGGATGATGCAATAGGCGCAGTAGCGGTCACAGCCCTCCTGGATCTTCAGGGTGGCCCGGGTTTTGCCCTCGTGACGGCCTACGCGCAGGGGCTCAAAGCTCCACGTACCCCCCTGCTCCACGGCGCAGACGGGGCGGTTCTCCGCCAGCGCCCGTTCGTACAGGGAGACCACCTCGCCCCGGCGCCGCACCCCGACGACCAGGCGTACCCCGGGAAGCAGCACCCGCCGGGCATCCCGCTGGGCCAGGCAGCCCGCCACGATGATCCCGGCTTCGGGATGCAGCCGGTGGATGCGGCGGATGAGCTGCAGGGACTTCTTGTCCCCGGTGCCCGTCACCGTACAGGTATTGACCAGGTATACATCCGCCTCTTCCTGGAAGGGCGTATGCATGTAACCGGCTCGCTCGAAGCATTCCAGCATGGCCTGGGTATCATACTGGTTCACCTTGCAGCCCAAGGTGTGACAGGCGATCCTCACGACATGTCCCCCCACAGCTGCTGCACCATGGCACAGCTGACGATGGTGGCGGTCTCACAGCGCAGGATCCGGGGCCCCAGGGTGATGGGCAAGGCGCCCGCGGCGCTGGCCTGACGGGCCTCCTCCTGGGAGATGCCCCCCTCGGGGCCGATGAGGATGCCGATGTCCCGGGCATCTGGCTGTGCCCTGTGCAGCGCAAGCATCCGCCCGTCCTTTGCCTCTTCCCAAGGCATGAGCACCAATTGCCGGGCCTCCATATCTTCCAGCGCCTGCTTCCAGCTCATCAGGGGCTCGATACAAAGGGCCATGGAGCGGCCGCACTGCTTCAGGGCCTCCTGGCTGATCCGCCGGAGGCGCTCCGTCTTCCTTTCGATCTCTTTGGGCTGCCAGCGGGCCACGGAGCGCTGCATGGCCACAGGGCACAGCCGCCAGACCCCCAGCTCCGCCGCCTTCTGGGCGATGAGCTCCAGCTTGTCTGCTTTGGGCAGCCCCTGGTACAGGGTGATCCGGGCCGGGCTCTCGCAGGCGGCCAGGTCATCCAGCAGCTGACAGCTCACCTGGCCCTCCCCCGCATAGGTGACCTGGGCCAGCCACTGCCCGCCTTGTCCGTCGCTGAGCCGCACCCGTTCCCCCACCCGGATCCGCAGTACGGTGAGGGCGTGGCGCGCCTCTTCGGGGGGAAGGGACACCATCCCTGCAGGGGCTTCTTTCAACAAAAAACTGTGCATGGCCATGGCTATGGATTGCGGCCGCACAGGGCAGCCCACTCGCCTTTTTCCATCGCCCGGATGTCCAGGTAGCCCGCAGCGTTCAGGGCGGAAAAGACCCCTTCCTGTTTTTCCCGGGCGATCCCGGAGCAGATGAAGTACCCGCCGGGCACCAGGTACTGCCGCACCGGGGCAGCGATGGAAGCCACCACCTCTGCGATGATGTTGGCCACCACCACATTCCCCACCAGGTCCACCGCCTGGAGCAGGTCCCCCTGCCGGGTGCGGATGACGTGGGACAGGTTGTTGCGCCGGATATTCTCGGCGGCTATCCGCACCGCCAGGGGGTCGATGTCGCTGGCCAGGACCGTCCCCGCCCCGCACAGGGCTGCGGCGATGGCCAGGATGCCGGTACCGGTGCCCACGTCGATCACCGTATCTCCGGGCACAACCAGCTCTTCCAGCAACGCTGCGCACAGGGCGGTGGTCTCATGGGTGCCCGTGCCAAAGGCCATGCCCGGATCCATCTCGAGGATCTTGTCGCCGGGCTGAGGCCGGTAGCTGCACCAGCCGGGCTTTACCACCATGTGCCGCCCGATCCGGAAGGGGGCGAAGTCTTTTTTCCAGCTCTCCGCCCAGTCCTCTTCATTCAGGGTGCCCCTGAGGATCTTCAGGCTGCCCATGTCCATGCCCTGGGCGCGGTTTCGAAGGGCTTCCAGGCGCGGCTCCACCCGGGCCAGCACTTCCTCCTCTTTGACGTCCCCGGGATAGTAACCGGTTACACGCACCTCCTCGGGCATCTCCGCAAGGACGCGCTCATCCAGCAGGTCCCAGTATCCATCGGTATGGCTGTGCTGGTAATTGATCACATCCTGCCGGTCCCGGATCATGGTGCCCTGGGAGCCCGCCTCCATCAGCAGCTGGCTGACCAGGTCCGCCCACGAAGTGGTGGTACATACGGTAAGTTCCAACCAATCCATCCGTCTCACCTTTCCATGGAAAGTATACCAAGGCTGACAAAAATGCCGGGATGCCACCCATGCATCCCGGCACGAAGAAGTCAGGGGATCACAGCCTGGCGACGCCGCTGTCCCGGGCAGCCTGGGCAACGGCCTTGGCCACCGCATCCTTGACCCTGGGATCGAAGGGCGCGGGGATGATGTACTCAGAGTTCAGTTCCTCATCGCTGATCAGGTCGGCCAGAGCCCGGGCGGCGGCGATCTTCATGGCGTCGTTGATGTCGCTGGCCCGCACGTCGAAGGTGCCGCGAAACACGCCGGGGAAGGCCAGCACGTTGTTGATCTGGTTGGGGAAATCGCTGCGGCCAGTGGCAACGACCTTGGCGCCGCCTGCTTTTGCTTCGTCGGGGAAGATCTCGGGGATGGGGTTGGCGCAGGCGAAGATGACGGCATCCTTGTTCATGGATTTCACCATGTCAGCGGTGACGGTTTTGGGGGCGGACACGCCGATGAACACGTCGGCGCCCACCAGCATGTCGGCCAGGGAGCCCGCCTTCTTGTGGGGGTTGGTGATCTTGGCGATGTCTTCCTTCTCGGGGTTCATGCCCTCCGCGCGGCCTTCGTAGATGGCGCCCCTGCGGTCGCACAGGGTCACGTCGGTGAAGCCGTCGGACAGCATCAGGCGGGTAATGGAGATGGCAGCGGCGCCGGCGCCGTTGACGACCACCTTCACGTCTTCCTTCTTCTTGCCCACCACTTTCAGGGCATTGACCAAGCCTGCCAGGGTGATGATGGCGGTGCCATGCTGGTCGTCGTGGAAGATCGGGATGTCGCACTTTTCCTTCAGCTTGCGCTCGATCTCAAAGCAGCGGGGGGCGGCGATGTCTTCCAGGTTGACGCCGCCGAAGGAACCCGCGATCAGGCAGATGGTGTCCACGATGGTGTCTACATCTTTGCTGCGGATGCACATGGGGAAGGCGTCCACGTCGCCGAAAGCCTTGAAGAGCACGCACTTGCCCTCCATGACGGGCATACCGGCCTCGGGGCCGATGTCGCCCAGGCCCAGCACCGCGGTGCCGTCGGTGACCACCAGGCACATGTTCCAGCGGCGGGTCAGGTCGTAGCTCTTGTTCACGTCCTTCTGGATTGCCAGGCAGGGCTCAGCCACGCCGGGGGTATAGGCCAGAGACAGGTCTTCCTTGGTCTTCACGGGGACGGTGGCGATGACTTCGATCTTGCCCTTCCACTCGCCATGCCTTTTCAGAGACTCTTTTGCGTAATCCATGGTGTTCCTCCTCCTATATTGTCAATGGTTTTTAGTTTTCAAAGGGGAAGCGATAATCCAGGCCGCACTCGTCCCGCAGGGCGATGAATTCCTTCTGGATGGCTTCGCCCACCGGGACGCCCTTGTCCTTGCGCTCCAGCCAGGCCAGATGCTCTTTTTCTCCGGCGGTGTAGATGCGCTCGGCGCCGGGCGCCTTCTGGGAAGCGCGCAGGCCGCGGCAGATGCCCCCGGCGGTCTTCTTGAAGGTGTCCAGCCCCATGAAGAACTCGGGGTTGATCACGAAGAAGAAGTGGCCCAGACGGTACAGCTTGTTGTTGCCCTCGGCGTCCTTGCCGCTCAGCTCTTTCAGGTAGGGGCCGCCCGCCAGGGCAGAGGACAGGATCTCCACGATGGTGGTGAAGCCGTAGCCCTTGAAGCCGCCGTTCTCCTCGCCCAGGCCGCCGATGGACAGCAGGGCGCAGTTGCCGGCGCGCATTTCCTTCAGGATCTTGCCGGAATCGGTCATGGTGCCGCCGTCCTTGGTGACCACCAGGCCCGCGGGGGTGGGCTTGCCCATGCGCTCGTAGAACTCGATCTTGCCGTTCTGCACGATGGAGGTGGCGCAGTCGAAATCGAAGGCAAATTCCTCATCCGTGGGCAGGGAGAAGGTGAAGGGGTTGGTACCCATCATGGGCTCCACGCCGAAGGTGGGGGCCACGGAGGGGCGGGCATTGGTGCCGGAGATGCCGATCATACCGGCTTTCTCTGCCATGCTGGTCCAGTAGCCCGCGATGCCGTAGTGGGTGGAGTTGTACACCGCGCCGCCGGCCATGCCGTACTTGGCGGCCTTCTCGATGAGCATCTCCATGATCCGGTGGCTGGCCACCATACCCATGCCGTTGTTGGCGTCCATGACCACGGTGGTGGGGGTATCCTTCACGATGTCCATCTTGGTGACGGGCAGCAGGGTGCCGTTCTTGATGCGGTCCAGGTAGATGGGCTTAAACCGATTGCACCCGTGGCTCTCGATGCCGCGACGATCGGACTCCAGCAGCACGTCCGCGCAAATGGCAGCGTCTGCCTCCGGCACGCCGTAGGCCTTGAACACGTCGATCATGAAGTTGTTGATCAGTTCCCAGGATACATAGGGCCTCGTTTCCATGATAATCTTCCTCCTTCGTTGGTCATCCCGGCAGCTTACGATTGCGCACAAAAAAAGGATGGGGCACGCACACGACCCGCATGCGGGCACGTTTGGCGCGGCTGCATCCCATCTCAACATCTCTGAGGAGCAATCGCATATTAACCTGGACAAAATTGTATCAAATCTTTTTCTCCTTTGTCAAGTATCGGGGGGTTATTTAATTCGAAACGTACCGTCACGCTCCGTCCCACAGGGACGACGCTTCGATGCGGCGAAATTTCCGGATCCCCAAAGAGGAAACGGATTTGGCAGTCGACCACTGGCCGAAGATGGCGAAAGTGCTTGACAAACGGCCGGGTGAAGGGTAAAATCACATAACGGCAAGAAAACAATAAAGGCAGACAAGCCTCCTGTAAGGCGTCCGTTTCCACCTCTTTGTGCACATTGTTCCCCCGCGGGGGAAGGAGGCGCCAAACATCCTTCGTTGACCTTGAATCGTCGATGGGCATACCCCACATGAATCACAGCATCGGGAGGAGACCCTATGAACGCCATCGGACTGGACCTTGGAAGTACCACCCTGTCGGCCCTGGTGGTAGAGGAAGAGAGCGGCGAGGTGCTGGCTTCCCGTTGTATCCCCGGGAACGCTGAACTGGACCCGGACGTGCCCGGGGGGTACCTGCAGGACCCGAAGGTGCTGCTCAAGCGCTCCCTGGAGTTGGTGGAGGAACTGAAAAACGACTACGGCCCCATCGGCAGCATCGGTATAGACGGGCAGATGCACGGCATGTTGTACCTGGACGGAGCGGGAGAACCGGTCAGCCCCTTTTATACATGGCAGGACGGCCGGGGCGCTCTGCCCTACGGAGGGGCGAGTTATGCTGCCCGCCTGAGCCGGGAAAGCGGGCACAACATGGCCACGGGCTTTGGCCTCACCACCCACTACTGGCACGTGGCCAATGGCCTGGTCCCGAAGGATGCCCGGCAAATCTCGACGATCTATGACTACGTGGCCATGAAGCTGTGCGGCCGCAGCAGGCCACTGCTCCATAGCTCCAGCGCCGCAAGCCTGGGCCTCTTTGACCGGGAGAAGGGGTGCTGGGACCAAGGCGCCCTAAAGCGGGCGGGGCTGGACCAAGGGCTTCTCCCCGAAGTGAGTGACCTTCCCCAAACGTTGGGGGAGACGAAGGGCGGCATCCCGGTGGGTTTGACCCTTGGGGACAACCAGGCCAGCTTTGTCGGCTCGGTGCGGGAGATGGAGAAGAGCGTGCTGGTGAACATGGGCACCGGAGGTCAGGTGTCCATGCTGGCGGGCGCCGGCTCGGGCCCGGATATCGAAACCCGGCCCCTGGGAGAGGGCGCCGCCTTGTGGGTGGGTTCTTCCCTGTGCGGGGGCAAGTCCTACGCCCTGCTGAAGGGTTTTTTGGAGAGTTGCGGAGCGACCTGGGACTACGAACAAATGAATGCCCTGGGCCTGGAGGCTTTGAATGCCCGGGATCCCTGGACGGCGGATACACGATACGAGGGAAGCCGCAGGCAACCCGGGCTGCGGGGCAGCTTTGGGGGCATCAGCCGGCACAATTTCGACGCCGCCCACATGATCGGGGCAGTGCTCACGGGCATGGCGGGGGAACTGCACGAATTGTATGCCCAGATGCTGGCTGCCGGGGGCCGGGCGCCTTCGCTGCTCATCGGTTCGGGCAACGCGATCCGGAAAAACCCCGCCCTGAAGGCAGCCTTCCAGCAAGTCTTCGGGCTTGAGATGTTCATTCCTGCGCACCTGGAGGAGGCGGCCTACGGCGCAGCCCTCTTTGGCATGGTGTGCAGCGGAAGGAAAGAAGACCTGAGCGCGGCACAGCGCCTGATCACATATCAATAATACACCACAATAATACATCTTTAAGGAGATGAAAAAATGCGGATCATCCTGGACGGACAAAACGTTGAACTGAAAACGGGCTCATCGTACCTGGACGCAGTACGGATTTTGTATCCCGGGGACCATCGGTGCGTCCTGGGGGTCCGGGTGCAAGGGCGGAGCCTGAGCCTGAACGATCCGGCGGAAGAGGGGCTGGAGGCATTTTCCCTCACCGCCCGCACCGAAGAGGGGCGGCGCATCTACGAGCGCTCTATCCGTTTCCTGCTTCTCATGGCGATGCGCAGGCTTTACCCTGAGGTCTCCGTGCGCGTCGAGAATTCCACCCGTCTGGGCCTGTTGGTCACCCTGCGGGGCATGACCGTCGACGCGGGGGTGGCGGCCCGCATCGAAAAGCAGATGAAGGAACTGGTACAGGCGGATCTCCCCTATCAAGAGAGCCGCCTTACCCGCAGCGAGGCCATCGACTGCTTCCAGCGCTTGGGGAAGAGGGACGACAAGGTGCGGTTGTTGGGCTACCAGCCCCGGGAAACGTTCCGCCTGTATACGGTGGACGGGGTGCGGGAGTACTTTTATGGGGTGATGGCCCCCTCTACGGCATATACCCCGGTGTTTGCCGTCCATGCCCGGGAAGAGGGTTTGGAGCTGGCGCTGCCCGATCCGGCGGATCCCACGAAGACCGCGGACTTCTTTGAATCCCCCTTGCTCATGAAAACCTTTGCGGAGTCCCGGAACTGGGCGAGGATCCTGGGCTGTGAAAACCTGGCGGACCTGAACGAGCTGATCGAGCGGAACGAACTGAACGACCTCATCCGGGTCAACGAAGCCCTCCACGAGAAATCCGTGTCCGAAATCGCGGACGCCTTTACCCGTTCCGGCGCCCAGCTTATCCTGATCGCCGGGCCGTCCTCCTCCGGCAAGACCACCTTTGCCAATCGCCTGAGCATCCAGCTGCGGGTGCGGGGGCTCATCCCCCTCAAGCTGTCCATGGACGACTATTACAGGAACCGGGACGAACTGCCCAGGGAGGCGGATGGCAAGCACGACCTGGAGCGGGTGGATGCCCTGGACGTGCCCAGGCTGGGCAATGACCTGGCCGCCCTGCTCAGGGGGGAACCGGTGGATGGGCCGGTGTTCGACTTTGTTGCCCAGCGGCGCTCGGAGCGCGTCCACCGGATGCAGTTGAAGCCGGGGCAGCCCATTATCATGGAGGGCATCCACGCCCTCAACGACCGGATCACGGAGGACGTCCCCAGGGAGCGCAAGTTCCAGATCTACGTCAGCGCCCTGACCACCATGAACATGGATGACCACAACCGCATCCGCACCACCGACGTGCGGCTGCTGCGGCGCATCGTCCGGGACAACATGTTCCGGGGCACGTCTCCCGAGGGAACCATGGCTATGTGGGATTCGGTGCGCCGGGGAGAGGACAACTACATCTTCCCCTTCCAGGAGAACGCCGACGTGATGTTCAACAGCACCCTGGTGTACGAGCTGGCGGTGCTGAAAAAATACGCCTATCCCATGCTGTCGCAGATCACCGGAGAGAACCCCTACTACACCCGGGCAAACCGGATCATCAAGTTCCTGGAATACGTGTACGCCGTGGACGCGGAGGATGAGATCCCCCCCAATTCCCTGCTGCGGGAGTTCATCGGGGGCTGCTGCTTTTACCGGGAAAAGAACTGAGACAAACAAAGAAAAAACCCGCTGATCCAACGAGATCAACGGGCCTTTGGCACCTCCATGGGGAATCGAACCCCAGTCTTCGCCGTGAGAGGGCGACGTCTTGACCGCTTGACTATGGAGGCAAATGGCTGCCGAACTAGGATTCGAACCTAGACAATACGAGTCAGAGTCGTAGGTGCTACCGTTACACCATTCGGCAATCTGTCAGTCAGACACCACTGTAATCAACAGCGCCCAACCGACGTGTAATACTATAGCAAAAAGCGCTCCTTTTGTCAAGGGTATTTTTGGTAAAGTCAAAATCGTCCCCTCCGGTGCGTAAAATAGGTCAATAGCCAAAGTAAATGCAGTAGTGTCAAAGAAAACGAGGGAGGGTGCAATAAGTATGGCAAACTAGTGAAGAGGATGAAGATTAGAGGAACAATGCACAAAGAGCGAGCAAAGAAGTAAT
>JAAYOH010000057.1 GCA_012520375.1 Clostridiales bacterium | reverse complement strand
TGATTACTTCTTTGCTCGCTCTTTGTGCATTGTTCCTCTAATCTTCATCCTCTTCACTAGTTTGCCATACTTATTGCACCCTCCCTCGTTTTCTTTGACACTACTGCATTTACTTTGGCTATTGACCATCATTTTTCCGCCTGTTCCCTGTTCATCCCTCATAAACCACTGCATTCCCGCTATTTTGCCCTCGCCCCCGCCGGTGGGCCATTTTGCCTTGCCATTGCCGCCGGACCTATGGTATAATTATGCTGACCACTGAGCGTAAGAAGGAGGGGTCCCGATGATTTGCAGGGAGTTCAAAGGGTTGAAGCTGTCATCGCTGGGGTTCGGCTGCATGCGCCTGCCCATCCTCGAAGGGAACAGCGCCCGGATCGACGAGACCCGGGCCCGGGAGATGATCGACCTGGCCATCAGGGGCGGCGTCAATTACTTCGACACCGCCTGGGGATACCACGGCGGAACCTCCGAACCCTTTATGGGCAAGGTCCTGTCCGCTTATCCCCGGAGTTCTTACTATCTTGCCACCAAGTTCCCGGGCTACGATCTGGACAACATGGACAAGGCGCACACCATCTTCCCCCGGCAACTGCAGCGCCTGAACACCGATTCTATCGACTTTTATCTGCTCCACAACGTGTGTGAACAGAATATCGACGCCTATCTGGACGAGAAGCGGTACGGCGTCTTCTCCTACCTGAAAGAGCAAAAACAAAAGGGGCGCATCAGGCACCTGGGCTTCTCCTGCCACTGCACCATGGACACCTTCCGGCGCTATCTCGATGCCTGGGGGGATGACATGGAGTTCTGCCAGATCCAGCTCAACTGGCTGGACTGGTCCTTCCAGGACGCAAAAGCCAAGGTGGAGCTGCTCCGGGAACTGGGCATCCCGGTGTGGGTGATGGAGCCCGTGCGGGGCGGCCGCCTGGCCCGGCTGACCGACACGGCGGAAGCAAAGCTCCGGGCGCTGAGGCCGGATGAGAGCATGGCCGCCTGGGCCTTCCGCTTTGTCCAGGATCTGCCGGAAGTGAAGGTGATCCTCTCCGGCATGTCCACCTTGGACCAGGTGCAGGAGAACCTCAACACCTTTTCCCGGGAAAGGCCCCTTGGGCCGGAAGAACGCAAGGCCCTCTTTGACATCGCAGGGGAAATGAGCGCGGTGCGCTCCCTGGCCTGCACCAACTGCCGCTACTGCGTGGAGTACTGCCCGAAGGAGCTGGATATCCCCCAGTTGATCGATCTGTACAACAAACACGCTTTCCATGGCGCCCGGGCCATCCCTCCCGATGTCTTGGCCAGTGTCGATCCCCAGAAGGGCCCCGGCGCCTGTTTGGGGTGCGGCGCCTGCAGCGCGGTCTGCCCCCAGCAGATCGACATCCCGGGCATGATGTCCGACTTCGCGGCCAGGCTCGAATAGGGTATACGAAGGGCAAGCCGTGGTCATTTGAATCTTGGAGGTGCCAGATCCATGACGATCGTGAGAAGTGCAGTGGCCGGAACGCTGGAATCCAGCGATGCATTGGTATCCATTGCACCGTCCCGCCAGCTCGAGGTGCACGTGGAATCCGTGGTGATGAAACAATTCGGCGACGCCATCGAGGCGTCGGTTCGCCAGGTCCTTCGGGAATTGTCGGTGACGGGCGCCCAGATCCGCGTCCAGGACCGGGGCGCCCTGGACTGCACCATCAGGGCTCGGGTAGAGACCGCCGTCCTGCGGGGAGGGGAGGAGAAGCCGTCGTGATCCGTTCCATGCTGTTCATACCGGGCAACAGCCCGTCCATGCTGCAAAACGCGGACATCCACCGGGCGGACGCCCTCATCCTCGACCTGGAGGACGCCGTATCCCCGGACCAGAAGGATGCTGCCCGGGTGCTGGTGCGCCGCGCCGTACAGGCCCTGGGCTTTGCCGGCTGCAAGCTCATCGTCCGCATCAATCCCGTGGACACCGCCTACTGCGAGGAGGACATCCGGGCCATGGTCCCCCTCAAACCCCACATGATCATGCCCACCAAGGTGGGCTGTCCCGAGACCGTACAGGCTGTCAGCGCCATGGTCGGGGAAGCGGAAGCCGCTTCCGGCATCCCCCGGGGCGCCGTGGGCCTGATCCCCCTGATCGAGACCTGTGAGGGCATCGAAAACGCCCTGGCCATCGCCAGGGCAGACCCCAGGGTCAAGGCCCTCTTCCTGGGCGCGGAGGATCTGACCAGCGATATGCGGGCCAAGCGCACCAAGGCCGGCCAGGAGATCGGCTACAGCCGGGCCAAGATCGTGTCCTGCGCCCGGGCCGCCGGGGTGGAGGTGTACGACACCCCCTTCACCGACGTCAACGACGAGGAGGGCATCGAAGCGGACACCGCCCTGGCCAAGTCCATGGGCTTCACCGGCAAAGCCTCCATCTCTCCCAGGCATGTGCCCGTCATCAACCGCCTGTTCAGCCCGACCCCGGAAGAGATCGAGTACGCCTGGGAGGTGTTGGACATCATCGAAGAGGCCCGCCGTCAGGGCAAGGGCGCCATCTCCCTGCGGGGCAAGATGATCGACAAGCCCATCGTGGACCGGGCCAGGTTCGTGCTTCAAATGGCCAAAATGCTGGGAGGTGAAGGGGTATGAGCAAACTGTGTACTACGCTCCGGTCCGCCATGGAAAAGGCGGGGCTCACCAGCGGCATGACAATTTCTTTCCACCACCACCTGCGCAATGGGGATCATGTGCTGAACATGGTGCTGGCGGAGGCCGCCGCCATGGGCATCCGGGATCTGACCGTTCAGGCCAGTTCCCTGTTTGACATCCACGCCCCCCTGATCGATCACATCAAATCCGGGGTGGTGACGGGCGTCGAAGCCAACTACATCGGGCAACTCGTGGGCCGGGAGCTCAGCCTGGGCCTGCTGGACAAGCCCGTGGTGTTTCGCAGCCACGGCGGCCGCCCTGCAGCCATCGAGTCCGGCCGGGTCCACATCCACATCGCATTCATCGCCGCCCCCACTGCAGACTGTCAGGGAAACCTGAACGGCCTGTACGGGCCCTCCGCCTGCGGTTCCCTGGGCTACGCCTTTTCCGACGCCCGCTGTGCCGACCGGGTGGTGGCCATCACGGACAACCTGGTCCCCTACCCTGCCATGCCCGCCTCCATCGAAGAAACCGTTGTGGACTACGTGGTGCCCGTGGAATCCATCGGCGACCCCAAGGGCATCGTCTCCGGCACCACCCGCATCACCCGGGATCCCGTGGGACTGCTCATCGCCCGGTATGCGGCGGAGGTCATCCGCCATTCCGGGCTCTTGAAAGACGGTTTTTCCTTCCAGACCGGCGCCGGCGGCGCCTCTCTGGCGGTGACCAGGTATCTGGCCCCCATCATGAAAGAGCTGGGGGTAAAGGGCAGCTTTGGCCTGGGAGGCATCACGGGCTACATGGTGGACATGCTGCAAGAAGGATATTTCCAGAAACTGCTGGATGTGCAGTGCTTCGATTTGAAGGCGGTGGAGTCCATCCGGGATAACCCCAGCCACCAGGAGATCTCCGCAGTCCGCTACGCCAGCCCCGACGCCAAAACCGCTGCCGTGAACAACCTGGACGCAGTGATCCTGGGCGCCACCCAGGTGGACGAGGGGTTTAACGTCAACGTGCACACCGACTCCAACGGCTTCATCATGGGGGGCTCGGGAGGCCACAGCGATACCGCTGCCGGCGCAAAGCTCGCCATGATCGTGGCGCCCTTGTTCCGGGCCAGGCTGCCCATCGTGGTGGACAAGGTCATCACCACCTCCACCCCCGGCAGCACCGTGGACGTGCTGGTCACCCAGCGGGGCATCGCGGTGAATCCCGCCCGGCAGGAATTGGCCCATTCCCTGAAAGCGGCCGGGCTTCCGGTATATCCCATCCACGATCTCCGATCCATGGCGGAGCGCCTTACCGGCGTGCCCCGGCCCGTGGCCCGCGGGAACAGGGTGGTGGCCAAGGTAGAATACCGGGACGGCAGCCTGCTGGACGAGATCTATCAGGCAAAAGACTAAGGCCGCCAAGAAAGTCACGGCAAATCATGGAGTCGGCAAAGGCGCGCGGTTGACAATTTCCCAAGAAACGGATACAATGGTTCGTAATTATGCGGTTTTTCCCCGTATTTCCTGCGCATATCCCCGTTCAGCAAAACCATCTGCCCTTGCAGGGCATTGAGGTAACAGCGACATGAGTGAATCCACCAGGCCCATGATCCAGATCCAGGGGCTCACAAAAATATACGGAAGCGGTGCGAGCCAGGTGACCGCCCTGCAGGACGTCAACCTTACGGTAAATCGGGGGGACATCCACGGCATCATCGGCATGAGCGGCGCCGGCAAGTCCACCCTGATCCGCTGCATCAACCGCCTGGACACCCCCACCGAGGGGCGCATCCTCATCGACGGTCAGAATATCATGGACCTGAAAGGCGCCCAATTGCGGGCCATGCGCCGGCGGGTGAGCATGATCTTCCAGCAGTTCAACCTGCTGATGCAAAAGACGGTAGCCCGCAACGTGCGCATCCCCCTGGAGATCGCCGGGGTAAGCCGCAAGGAGGCGGACGACCGGGTAAAAGAGCTCCTCAAGATCGTAGGCCTTGAGCACAAAGCCCGCGCCTACCCTGCCCAGCTCTCCGGCGGTCAAAAGCAGCGGGTGGCCATCGCACGGGCCCTGGCCTCCGATCCCGAGGTGCTCCTCAGCGACGAGGCCACCAGCGCCCTGGACCCCATGACCACCCAGTCCATCCTGGCCCTGCTCCAGGACATCAACCAGCGCATGGGCATCACCATCATCATCATCACCCATGAAATGGCGGTGATCCGCCAGATCTGCAACCAGGTGACCATCATCGACGGCGGCGTCATCGTAGAGGAAGGCAGCGTAGACGAAGTCTTTACCCACACCCGCTCCTCCGCCGGGCGCCGGCTGTTCGGCATCATCAAAGACGAGATCAAGGAGGACGAGATCACCGAAGCCCTGCGCATCGTCTTTGACGGCACCACCCGCAACGAGCCCCTGATCTCCAGCTTCATCCTCAAGTCCGGCATGCCCGTCAACATCCTGTCCGCGGATATGCACCGCATCGGAGGCAAGGCCTACGGACAGATGCTGCTCTCTCTGCCCGAGTCCTACGCCGACCGGGAAAAACTGACCAACGGGCTCCGGGAAATGGGCCTGACCGTGGAGGAGGTGCATACGTCATGACCATGGACAAAATCTGGGTGCTGGTACGGCAGGGCATCCTGGACACCGCTTACATGACCTTTCCCTCCACCTTTTTCGCCTACCTGCTGGGGCTGCCCCTGGGGGTGCTGCTGGTCATTTCCCAAAAGGGGCACATCCGGGCCATGCCCACCCTGAACACCGTGCTGGGCGCCGTGATCAACTTCCTGCGCTCCATCCCTTTCCTGATCCTCCTGGTCATGCTCTTCCCCGTCACGAGGGTGGTGATGGGCACCGCCATCGGCACCCGCTCCATCATCTTTCCCCTGGTGATCAGCGCCTTCCCCTATGTGGCGCGGATGGTGGAGGGCTCCCTGAAAGAGGTGGATCCCGGGCTCATCGAGGCGGCCCAGTCCATGGGCATGAGCACCTTCCAGATCATCCGAAAGGTCTTGCTCCCGGAGGCGCTCCCCTCCCTGGTGAACGGCGCCGCCATTTGCATCACCACCATCCTGGCCTATACCGCCATGGCGGGGGCGGCGGGAGGCGACGGCCTGGGCAAGATCGCCATCACCTATGGCCTGAACCGGCGGGAGTACGGCGTCATGTACGCCGCCTCCATCGCCCTGGTGGTCATGGTGCAAATCATCCAGATCCTGGGCAATATCCTTACCAACGCCCTGGACCATAGAAAGCGCTGATCCCCGGCGGTATCCCCGCCAGGATCTTTTGCCCCAATATGAAAGGAGGACCCCCCATGAAAAAACTATTTTCCCTGCTTCTCGTCCTGACCCTTTTGACCTCTGTCACCGCCCTGGCCGCGGAGAAAATCGTCATCGGCGCCACCCCTTCCCCCCATGAGGAAATCCTGGAGTACATCAAGGCGGACTTCGAGGCCCTGGGTTACGAGCTGGAGATCATCACCTTCACCGAGTATCCCCTGCCCAATCCCGCCCTGGCGGACGGCCAGCTGGATGCCAACTATTTCCAGCATTTCCCCTATCTGGACAGCTACAACCAGACCGTGACGGAAGACCAGCAGCTGCTGGCCGCCATCGGCGTACACTACGAGCCCTACGGCATCTACGCGGGCCGGGCGGCCTCCATTGAGGAGCTGCCGGACGGCGGCGTCATCGCCGTGACCAACGATCCTTCCAACGAAACCCGCGCCCTGCTGCTGCTGCAGGATGCCGGCCTGATCACCCTGCCCGAGGGCACCGACACCGGTTCTTCCGTCACCGCCCTGGACATCGTGGACAACCCCAAGGGCCTGGATATCCGGGAGATGGACGCCAACGTGATCCCCGGCGTTCTGGGGGACGTGGACCTGGCCGTCATCAACGGAAACTTCGCCCTGGACGCCGGGCTGAGCCCCGCCACCGACGCGGTCTACCTGGAAAAGGCGGACAGCGAAGCGGGCCGCATCTACACCAACTACGTGGTCATCCGCCAGGAGGACGCGGACAGCCAGTGGGTGAAGGACCTCGAGTCCGTCATCTGCTCCGCCAAGGTACAGGAGTTCATCCTGAGCAACGAGAACTACAAGGGCGGCGTCATTCCCGCCTTCGCCGTGGAATAATCCCACAACAAGAGTTTGGCTGCTGCAGCTGAAAAGCTGCAGCAGCCCTTTTTGTCCGTTTCTCGTCTGTTCTTCGGCTCAGGCCTTCGCCTTCCTGGCGGCCTTGGCCTTCTCCCACTGGTTCACGCACACAGCGCAGGAGATGTCGCCGGTGACGTTCAGGGCGGTGCGCCCCATGTCGAAGATGCGGTCCACGCCGTAGATGATCATGATCATGTCCACCGGGACGCCAACAGAGGTCAACACCATGGCCAGCATGATCATGCCGGCGCCGGATACCCCCGCGGTGCCGATGGAGGCCAGGGTAGCGGTGACCACCACGGTGATCATCTGTCCCAAGGTCAGGTTCATGCCGACGCAGGTGGCCAGGAACACGGTGGCCACGCTCTGGTAGATGGCGGTGCCGTCCATGTTGATGGTGCAGCCCAGGGGAATGACGAAGGAGACAATGTCCTTGTCAACCCCCAGGTTCTCCGCGCACTCCTTGGACACGGGCAGGGTGGCTGCGGAGGAAGTGGAGGTGAAGGCGAAGAGGGTAGCCGCCGCAGCCCCCTTGAAGAAGGTAACGGGGCTCATGCCCGCAAAGGCCTTGACGGAGAAGGAGTACACCACGATGATATGTACCGCGTAGGCGAGGTAGGCGCACAGAATGACCAGGGCCAGGGAGCCCAGGATGGCTGCGCCCTGGGTCGCTACCACCCAGGTGATCATGGCGAACACGCCGATGGGGGACAGCTTGATGATGAAGGCCATGACCTTCTCGATGACCGCGTAGGCGGAACCCACGACGTCCTGGATCGCCTTGGCCTTCTCTCCGGCCGCCAGGATGCCGGCGCCCAGCATCAGGGCGATCACGATGACCTGCAGCATGTTGGAGGTGGTAAAGGATTCCCACATGTTGGTGGGGAAGATGCCCACCAGGGTATCCATGAAGTTTGCGGTGGTGGCCTTGTCCCAGGTCACGCCTTCCGCCAGCTGCAGGGTGGGGAACAGGCCGGCGTTCTTGAAGATGCTGGCGAACACCAGGCCGATCACGCAGGCCAGGGCGGTGGTGGCCAGGAAGTAGGCCATGGTCTTCCAGCCCACGGAGCCCACCTTCTTCATGTCGCCCATGGAGATGACGCCGTCGATCAGGGAAAGCAGGACGACGGGGACCACGATGAACTTGAGCAGGTTGACGAAGATGGTGCCGAAGGGCCTCAGGTAGTTGGTAACGAAGTCGGCCCCGCCCGCAAAGAAGCAGATGAGACCCACCACGATACCTGCAAGCAGCGCGATGAGGATCTGTACCGGTAACGAGAGTTTCTTCTTCATGATAACACTCCTTCTTTTTTGGTTTCGTTCCGTTAATTATTGTAACAGGTTTCGTTACAAATTACAAGCCCTTTTTGCTTATTTCATCGCCCTTGAACGGGCGTTGTGCCGGCTTCCTCCATCAGCGCCTCCACCAACTCCCGCACCCGCTGCCGGGCGTCCTTGGCCCCCCGAAGGGCCGCGTCCCGGTCCCCGGGCCCGTCCCCCATCAGGCTGACGAATTGGCTGACCTTCAGCCCCAGGGCCTCCTGCATGGCCTGGTCCGATCCCCGGGGGGAAACCAGGTAGTAGCACAGCAGAGAATCCTCCTGTCCGATGCGGTGGGCCCGATCCTCCGCCTGGGAGTGCACGGCGGGGGACCAGTCCAATTCCCCGAACACCACGCAGCTGGCCCGCTGCAAATTGAGCCCGCTGGCCGAACGCAGGGAAATACAGCACAGGTCGGTCTTCCCCTCCATAAAGCGGGTGAGGGCCTGCTGCTTGGCCGACTCGTTCTCCCGCCCCGTGATGAAGGCGGGCCTGTAGGCCTTCAATTCCCGTTTATACAGGTCCATCACCGCGTGGTGGTGGGCAAACAGCAGCACCTTTTCGCCCCCCTCCAGCAGCATGCGCACAAAGGCGCAGACATAGGGCGCCTTGGCCGCCCCGGTGGCTTTGCGCTGGGTCTGGCAGATGGCTTCCTCCAGGATCGCCCGGATCGATTCGTTCTCGGCCAGGGCCAGCTTTTCCAATTGTCCCCCAATGCCCTGCATCATCTCCCGGTATAACTGGTCGCTCCAGTCGATCTCCTGGACCAGCCGCCGCTTGGGAAGGAGCTGGGTGAGCACCTGCCCCTTCAGCCGCCGCAGCATCAATCCCTCCCGCCTCAGGTGTTCCCCCAGGAGCTCGGGCTTGGCTACGATGTTGGATTGGTAGCCGTAGCACCATTCCCGGGTAAAGCTCTCCCAGTCCCCCAAAAAGTGGAAGTCCAGGATGTTGATCACGTTCCAGATCTCGCCTCCTGCATTGTAGATGGGGGTGCCGGACAGGCCGATCACGTTTTCGCAGCTGCCCGCCAGCAGGCTGGCCGCGGAATACTTTTCCGTGCCCGCGTGGCGCAATTCCTGCATTTCATCGAAAATCACGGT
>JAAYOH010000056.1 GCA_012520375.1 Clostridiales bacterium | reverse complement strand
CGCCTTTGTATTCGGTTTGGCTCAGCCTCCACAGTTGACCGATCTTATCCACTGCTTTTTGTTTGTTGTCAAGGTTCGCACTGTACGTTACTATGAATAGTCCTACTGCTAGAATAGACGCTTCGATCCAAGAGTGAGGCGTGACTTCAAATAGTTTTCTCCAAAAATTGTCTGGCAGTACCGTTCTATAATCTGCAATCATCCTAAACAAGAACGCCATTCTTCTGTGATCTGTAAGCAAATTGTCCGCAAAAAGAGCCGGCAGTGCGTCATTTATGTGCTGTACAACAAAATACTCGCCGAAAAGGTCTGGCTTTACAGGCAATATTTGCACCTCGGCCTCTGCAGCCATTTCCTCTGCGTCTGTCAACTGGAGATACCGTAGGTAATCAACCGGATTTGGGTCGTGATAGTTTTCTGCTATGTGCTTTTTTATACGTATCCAATTTGGAATCTCATTGAGAAACGCACCATTGAGAATCGTTGCTTGTAACCGCATCTTTCTGATCTCGGCCTCTAAGATCTTATCTTTTCTACCGTCGAGCCACTCATTTTGTCGTTTCCGTAAATGCCGTTCCTCTCGCTCTAGTAGTTTAGAAAGAACTTTTTCCCGATCCCATTCAGTCACATTATCCTCATGGATAAATGCATCTGTAAGAAACATTGCATAAAGAGGCCGGCACAGCCCTGGGTCTACCCCCAAAAGTTGTTTATATATCGCATCAGCCTCCTCCTCCAAAAGCTTTCGCCCCTCAAATACATTTTCGCAGTAGGATTGCATTAGCTCTCGTAGAGGCTTTTCTCCCAACGGTTTCAGCGTTAAAAAGCTTTCGGGTGTTCCGTACTGGCTTCTGATCAGGATGTCAGGGTTAACTCCTGATGCCTTCATGCGTTCATACCAGGGATTTTGCAACATGCTTGACCCAATCTCCCATTCATGTTCCTTCTCGCGTATGCCCACATCGCGTTCAGCAAGAAGAAGCCGGATTTTACGTCCTTCAGGTTCGGAGAGACGTTCGATCCAACCTGCAAGGGTCTCTGCATATTCTGCTGCGTAGTCGGAAATCACCAGAAGCTTTTGAGCGCTGCTTTGAATCGATGAAAAGACGTCGTTATTGTATTCCGAATGCTTCAGCTTTCGAACGCTCCAATTTTCCGTCTCTTTCGTCTTTACCCAATCTGATAATTCCATTATCAAGCGGGTCTTTCCGCTTCCACCTGCTGCGGTAACTGCCCACCAAAGAAAAGGTCTTTCATCTTCACAGAACGCCTTCAGCGTGTTTAATTCGTATTCTCTCCCACAAAAGGCGGTGTTTTTTGCTTCCGGCTCGAATCGCCCTGCATCGTCTTTGTCCTCAATTTTTTTATGCTGTGTCGGCAGTGAGCCTTGATACGTTTCCCATCGGTCTCGATCCAACCGCCGAAGCATCTCACGAAGTAAGATTTGAACTGCTTCATGTCTACCCTCCGGATAGATGATCGCCCGGATACCATAGCCATCATCTAGTTGTTTCATCCTGTTGGTGAGGTTGCCGTCCTCCTTCTTTAGTTCAAGAATCGCAAAGTGCTCTGTTCTTCTTTCTTTCCGGTATAGTTTTTGCAGGATATCAAGTGTGCGATCATTGCGTAAACTACAACCGAGGAATAACAATTGAGCGTTTTTCATCCATGTTTGAAGCTCTTTGACATACTCACCTTCCGGATCGTAGTGATGGTCGTACTGTCTTTTGGAGAAAATCAACTGATCATAATCAGTCAGTTTGCCTGAGACCCTTCCATGCAAATATAGAATACCATGCTCACGCTGTTGACGCAAAATAGTCAGGACGTTTTTATCAGTTGGCCCTACCGAATCTTCAAATGGATCGCCGGAAAAATTGTATACTTCTTCGAGCATCTTTTCAATGTTCGTGGTCATCAAAGGTGCATCCGGGAACAAATACGGCAGGACCGCAACGGCTTGTTCTTTGAACCTTGGTTTATCTGCTTTAGTAAACTTCTCAATATCGAATAATTCGCAAAGAGCGCGGCAAAGGGCATTTTTCCCAAGGGCATCTTCCAATATACCGCAACGATCGATTTCTGTTGCTGCATCTTCCATCTTTTTATATACATCATCACGTATATCTGGAGCAACTTTCTCTTGTAATTCATTTAATGCTTCATCCCACAGTGGATAAAAAGGAACGGACATCCCCGCGCCGACGAAGGGCATCACGGTTTTTTTCGTTATCGCGCGAACCAAAGCCTCGAAATTATCCTTGTTTGCAGGTGATAGGCCCATAATTTGCTCAAATGTTATTCTTGTCATTTTAAGGTGCCGCCTTTCATGACGATCTTATATTTTCTTTATAGTCGCAGCAACAGGTTTCTGTGATTCTTTGCTATCCCAATGTCACACGAAACACCCTATCCGCCAGGCACCTTCCGAACTGTGGATCGTCGATGCAATGCTTGAATGATTCCATGTTGTCGCTCATGATGGCGAACACTGCCTGCTCCAAGGCGCGCTCGTTCTCCATGTGGGCGTTCTGGCAGCCGCGGTTCTTGATCGCGCTTTGGTAATGCGTGTCCTTCGCAACCATATCTGGGATGGCACAGATTTGTCGCTTTGCGCCGCCGCTTAGTTGGGTAGAACCTTATGGTGTCCTCGGCGTCATCATTCCTGTGGCTCCGATTATTTAATCTTGGCGATCAAATCGCGCTGGCCAAAGTAACATGGGTTTATATCATGGTTGAATGTTTTTTCAGGAATACAGGCTTTTCACCAATCAGCTCTCTCGTTCTTTTTCCGGGACAGTCATTTCATAAGTATAAGTATACCTAAAACCTTCGGGAAAACCAAGCGTCTTGCAGATTAATTGCCATTAATATTTTCTTGACTTTTTGCGGCTCCCTTCACAATGCTGAAACAAAAAAGAAATATGCGCCTGTACAGCGTATTGCCCCCAGTCCCTGGATATGCCCGCGTACAGGAAGGAGCGGGCGGATACGATGGGGGAAGACTTCACGAAGACTTCGTTTGTCCTTTTGCCCGATATCTGCTATAATTACTGTAATATTGCCCAACGGAGGGATCCTGCATGGAATACATCATCGCGGTAGACGCCATGGGGGGCGACGACGCCCCTGCCTCGGTCATCGAGGGGGCAAAAGCCGCCCTCGACGCCTATCCCGACATCGCCCTGCGGGTGTACGGGCCCAAAGAGCTGCTGCGGGATCTGGAGGGCGTGGAGCGGCTCACCGTCTGCGATGCCCCCGAAGTCATCACCATGCACGATTCCCCCATGCTGGCGGTGCGCAGCAAGGCCAACTCCTCCCTGGTGCAGGCCATGCTGGCGGTGCGCTCGGGACAGGCGGGGGCCGTGGTGTCCGCCGGTTCCACCGGCGCGGTGCTGGCTGGAGGCATGTTCCGCTTGGGGCGCATCGAGGGCATCGACCGCCCCGCCCTCACGGTGGTACTGCCCGGGCGCAAAAAGCCCTATCTGCTGCTGGACTGCGGCGCCAATGTGGACTGCCAGGCCTCCTATCTCAACCAGTTCGGCTTGATGGGCTCGGTGTACATGCAAAAGGTACTGCACGTCGAGTCCCCCGAGGTATGCCTGCTGAACATCGGGACGGAGGCCGAAAAGGGCAACCGCCTGGTGAAAGAAGCCCATCAGCTGATGATGCAGCAGAACGTCTATCGGTTCGCCGGCAACATCGAGGCCCGGGATACGCCCGAGGGGCTGTGCGACGTGGTGGTGGCGGACGGTTTCGACGGAAACCTGATGCTCAAGCACAATGAAGGCCTGGCCCGCGCCCTGATGGGCATGCTCAAAGACGAAATGATGGCCTCCCCCCGCTGCAAACTGGGCGCCCTGCTTTTGAAGCCCGCGTTCCGGGCCTTCAAGCTCAAGATGAGCTACCAGGAGTACGGCGGCGCGCCCCTGCTGGGGGTGAAAGGCTCCGTCATCAAGGCCCACGGCAGCTCCGATGCCACCGCCATCAAAAATGCCATCCGCCAGGCCCGCATCATGCTGGAGGGCGACGTGGCAAAGCGCATCGCCCAGGGCGTCGCTGCCCTGTCGCGCAAAGAATAATGATCAACGGCCCCGGCCCCTCTCTGAAGAGGGAACCACAGGGCAGGCAAGAGTAAGGAGGAAAAACCCATGTTCGAACGCGTTGTGGATATGATCGCACAGCAGCTCCCCGTCAAAAAAGAGACCATCACCCCGTCCACCCGGCTGGTGGAAGACCTGGGCGCCGATTCCGCCAACATCATGATCATGATCATGGACCTGGAAGGGGAATTCGACATCGTAGTGCAGGACGACGTGCTCAGCACCATCAAGACGGTGGGGGACATCGTGGGATACCTGGAGGAGCATATCCAGCAGTGAAGGATCGCCGGATCGAAGACCTGGAAAAGCGGCTGGATCATCGTTTCCGCGACAGGTCCCTCCTCATGACCGCCCTGACCCATCCCTCCTACGGCAGCGACCATCGCCAACCCGACTACCAGCGCCTGGAGTTCCTGGGGGATGCAGTGATCGAACTGGTCGTAAGCCAAATGTTGTTTGCGCGCCACCCCCACATGAAGGAGGGCCTGCTCACCAGGCTGCGGGCCTCCATGGTGCGGGAGGAGACCCTCAGCGAGATCGCCCGGGGCCTGATGCTGGGGCCCCTGATCAGGTTGTCCCAGTGCGAATTGCGCACCGGGGGTGCGGAAAAAACTTCCATCCTTTGCGACGTTTGCGAGGCTGTGGTGGCCGCCGTTTATCTGGACGGCGGCTTTGATGCCGCCCGGGAACTGGTGGAGCGCCTGATGACCCCCCGCTTGCCCGGCCTGGACGAGGATGGGCTGGACGACAAATCCCGGCTGCAGGAAGCCTTGCAGAGCGACGGTTTCCCCTCCCCCGAGTACCAGTTGACCGGGCAAACCGGCCCGGATCACGACCCTCTCTTCTCGGTGTGCGTGACGCTGGAGGGCAAGATCCTTGGCGAGGGCAGCGGCCACAGCAAGCGCGCCGCCCAGCAAGTGGCTGCGCGGGAGGCGCTTGAAACGCTGCGCACAGCGATCCCGGAAAGGAAGAACGGTCCTTGCGCTTAAGAAAACTGGAAATATACGGCTTCAAATCCTTTGCCGACCACACCGAGATCACCTTCGAACACGGCATCACGGGGATCGTGGGCCCCAACGGCTGCGGCAAGAGCAACATCGCCGATGCGGTGCGCTGGGTGCTGGGCGAACAGAGCGTCAAGAGCCTGCGGGGCGGCAAAATGGAGGACGTCATTTTCGGCGGCACGGAAAAGCGGCGCCGCCTGTCCTATTGCGAGGTCATCCTTACCTTTGACAACGAAGACCGGGCGTTGCCCCTGGATTATCACGAGATCGCGGTCTCCCGGCGCTGCTACCGCAGCGGGGAGAGCGAATACTGCATCAACAAAACCCCCTGCCGCCTGCGGGATGTGCTGGACCTGTTCCGGGATACCGGCATCGGCAAGGACGGCTATTCCATCATCGGTCAGGGCCGCATCGACGAGATCCTGTCGGTGCGCTCCGAGGACCGGCGCCAGGTCTTCGAAGAAGCCGCCGGCATCGGAAAGTTCAAGCTCCGCAAGCTTGAGGCCCAGCGGCGCATGGAAAAGACCGCGGACAACCTGATCCGGGTAGACGACATCCTGTCCGAACTGGAGGCCAGGGTGGAACCCCTGCGTGCCCAGAGCGAAACAGCCCGGGAATACCTGCAGCTTCGGGAAGAATTAAAGGGGCTGGAACTGAATGTGTTCCTGCTGCGCACCGAACGCTATTCCGAGCGCATCAAGGGGCTTTCCGAGTCCCTTGAGGGGATGCGGGGAGACCAGCAACGGCTGGAGGAAGCCCGGGCCCTGTTGAGCGGACAGCGGGACGAGGCCCAGGAACGCCTGGGATTTTTGGAGGCAGAAGCCGCATCCGGCCGGGAGAGCGTCCAGGCCCTGATCGCCGACGTAGAGGCCCGGGAGGGCGCCGTCGCCGTGCTGAAAGAGCGCAACCTGGCCCTGGCTCGGGACAGGCAGCGCTATGAAGAACAGTTGTCCGCCTCCCGGGAAGGGAGCAGCGGCGTCCAGCGCCAGCTGGAGGATCTCTCCCGCCGCATCGAGGAGGCCCGGGAGAAGGAGCGGGAGCTCTCCCTCCTGCAGCAGACTGCAGAAGCCGGGCTCGCGGAAAAGGAACGGGCGCTTGCCGAAAAGGAGCAGCTGTCCGAGAGCCTGAAGGCCGAGGTCATCGATGCCATGAACCGGCTCAGCGACGTGCGCAGCGAGCGGGCCAGGCTCAGCGCCATGGAGGAACAGATCAATGCCCGCCTCGCTGAATTGAAAGAAGAGCGGGACAGCGGCGCGGACCTGGGCCAATCCTACCTGCAGCAGGTCCAGGAGGCCCGGCAGCAGCTTTCGACAGAACAGGCGGAAAAGCAGCGCCTGGAAGGGTTATCCGCTGCAGCGGTACAGCGCGTGAAGGAACTGGGAGAGCGTGCCGAAGCCCTCAGCCAGACCATCTCCGACCAGAGCGCCCAGGTCCAGGAGACGGGATCCCGGCTCAAGATGCTGGAAGAAATGCAGCGGGATTACGAAGGCTATCAGTTCTCGGTGAAAAACGTGCTGATGCAAGCCCGGCGCATGCCCGGCAGCGGGGTGCACGGGGTGGTGGCTACCCTGATCCGGGTGCCCCGGGAGCTGGAGCGGGCTGTGGACGTGGTCTTGGGGCCCGCCCTGCAAAACATCGTGGTGGAGCGGGAAGAAGACGCCAAAGCCATGATCGAGTACCTGAAAAAGGGACGTTTGGGCCGCGCCACCTTCCTGCCCTTGTCCGCAGTTAAAGGGCGTACCCTGAACCAGGCAGAACGGCAGCTGCTCACCATGCCGGGTTGCCTTGGGGTCGCCAGCGAGCTCATCGAGTTCGAGCCCCAATACCAGGGCGTGGTGCAGAGCCTGTTGGGCCGCACCCTCATCGCCCGGGACCTGGATGCGGGCATCGCCATCATGCGGGCAGGCCGGCACGCCTTCCGCCTGGTGACCCTGGAAGGGGATGTGATGAATCCCGGCGGCGCCATGACCGGCGGTTCCCTGCAGTCGAGGATGACCAGTCTCTTGTCCAGGGAGCGGGAAGTGACGGAGCACCGGCAGCGCCTGGCCTCTCTGCAGGAGAGCCTGGAAAAAGCGATCCGGGAGATGGAAGAACTGGACGAAGCCCGGAGCCGGCTGAAGCAGGAGCGGGCACAGCTCTTCGACCAGCTGCACCAACAGGACATCGCCTGTACCCGGGAAGAGGCCCATCTGGCGGCAGCCCAGGCCGAACTGGAAGCCCACAGCGGGCAGGCACTGCGCATCGAAGAGGCCATTGAACAGCTGGAGAGCCAGCTGACGGATATCGGTAACGCGCTGAACGCCCTGGAGGGGCGGGAAAGCGGAGAGGACGAACAGAAGAGCCGGCGCCAGGAGCACATCCTGGACCTGTCCCGGGAAATCTCCCTGATGCGGGAGGAACTGGAGGAACTGCGCCGGCGCACCGGGGACAGCCGGGTGGCGCTCACCGCCTGCACCCGGGACCTGCAGGCCCTGACGGGGGACCGTGAACGGCTGAGCCGGCAGAAAAACGATGCAGCCAAGCTGGCGCTGGACAGCGAGTACGCCCTGGCAAACTGCAGCGGGCAACTGGCCCAGTTGGAAAAACAGCTGAAAGAAGAAGAGAGCGCCCTGGTCCGGGCAAGGGACGGGCTGAACCGCAGCCGGGGCGCCTTCCGGGCCATCGACGAACAGCGCATCCAGGTGCAGGAAACCCTGAAAAAGGCGGGGGACGACCTGGAAGCCATGCGCAGCGAGCAAGAAGCCTTGAGCGACCGGGTGCATCGAAGCGAATTGCAAAAGAGCAACCTGGAGGCAGAGTTCCGGCAGCTGACCGACCGCATCTGGGAGGACTATGAACTGAGCTACGAGGGGGCGCTTCCCTTCCGGGACGAGGGATTCAAACTCACGGATTCCGAGAAGCGGGTGGCCCAGATCAAGGGCCGCATCAAGTCCATGGGCTCTGTGAACGTGGGGGCAGTGGACGAGTATCGGGAGACCATGGAGCGCTTTACCAGCCTGAACACCCAGCGGGACGACCTGCTGAAGGCCCGGGTAGACCTGGAGGGCATCGTGGAAGACCTGACCAGACAGATGGAGCGGCAGTTCAAGGCGGAATTCGCCAAGCTGAACGGCTACTTCCAGCATACCTTCGTGAAGCTCTTCGGAGGCGGCCAGGCGCAACTGCGGCTCACCGATCCCAAGGATGCCCTGGAATGCGGCATCGAGATCGTGGCCCAGCCCCCGGGCAAGAAGCTGCAGATGCTGTCCCTGCTGTCGGGAGGCGAGCGGGCCCTCACCGCCATCGCCATCCTTTTTGCCATGCTCACCCTGAAGCCCACGCCCTTTTGTTTCCTGGACGAGATCGAAGCGGCCCTGGACGATGCCAACATCGAAAATTTCGCCGAGTACCTTCGGGATTTCTCCAAAAAAACCCAGTTCGTGGTGGTGACCCACCGCAAGGGGACCATGGAAAAATGCGACGGACTGTACGGGGTAGCCATGCAGGAAAAGGGCGTCTCCCGCCTGGTATCCGTGCGCCTGAGCGAGGCGCAGCAAAGTGTGATGGAGTAGGTGAAAACAATGCATGTACTGATGACAAACGACGACAGCATCCGCGCTCCGGGCATCCGGGCCCTGGCCCGGGCTTTTGGGGATGCGGGATACCGCGTGACGGTGTGCGCCCCGGACCGGGAGCGTAGCGCCTGCAGCCACTCCCTGACCATGCAGGAGCCCCTGTATGTGGAGCCCTGCCCGGACTGGGAATCGGGCATCCGCGCCTACGCCCTCAGCGGTACCCCGGCGGACTGCGTCCAGTTCGGGCTTAGCTGCCTGTCTGAGGAGCCGGTGGACCTGGTGGTGTCCGGGATCAATCACGGCGCCAACCTGGGCAGCGACACCCTGTACTCGGGGACGGTGGCCGCCGCCATGGAAGGGGCTTTTCACGGCAAAAAGGCCCTGGCGGTGTCCCTGGTCGGCCACCTCAGCAGCGATTTTTCCGGCGCCTGCAACTGGGCCCTGAAAGTGGCGGACTGGATCCTCACGGGCAGGATATCCCCTGCCATGGTGTACAATTTGAACCTGCCGCCCCTGCCCCTTCGGGAGATCCGGGGCCTGAAGGCGGCGCCGCTGTGCATGGTCCGATACACCGGGGGCTATGAAAAGCGGGTCTCCCCCTTTGGCCGGGAGCACTACTGGCTGCGCAGCACCCTGGTGCCGGACTGCGTCGTCCCGGGTACCGACCTGTGGCTGACCCGGGAGGGTTGGGCCACCCTGACGCCCCTGGGCTGGGCTCTCGCAGATCCCGCTGCCCTGGCACGCCTGGATGATGAATTGAACACGATCGGGGAGGAATAGAGATGGGACTGTTCGATAAGATCAAGGACAAACTGTTCAAGAGCCGGGAGAACACCACCGCCAAAATGGACGAATTGGTGGAGAGCTACAGCCGTCCGGCGGAAAAGAAAGGGCCCTACCGCCCCCTGGAGGATGACTTCTTTGAGGACCTCACCGATATCCTGATCATGGCGGACGTGGGGATCAAGACCAGCGAGCTGGCGGTGAGCCGCCTGCGGGAAACCTGTGACAGGGAGCGGATCGGGGATCCCGGGGAGGCCCGGCTGGCGCTCCAGGGCATCCTCATCGACATCATGGGCAACGAGCCCCTGCACCTCAAATCCCCCATGGTGCTGTTGGTCATCGGGGTGAACGGGATGGGCAAGACCACCTCCATCGGCAAGCTGGCCACCCGCTTCAAGACCGTGGGGCGCAAGGTGATCCTGTGCGCCGGGGACACCTTCCGGGCCGCTGCCGCCGATCAGCTCACCGTGTGGGCGGAGCGGGCGGACGTCCCCATCATCAAGCAGCAAGAGGGCGCCGACTCCGCCGCCGTGGTCTTCGACGCCGTTCGCGCGGCCAAGGCCCGGTACGCCGACATCCTGCTTGTGGACACCGCAGGGCGGCTGCACAACAAGAACCACCTGATGGAAGAGCTCAGGAAGATCGGCCGGGTGGTGCAGCGGGAATACCCCGAAGCGACCTTGAAAGCGCTGCTGGTCATCGACGCCACCACGGGCCAGAACGGATTGCAGCAAGCCCAGGTCTTCAAGGACGTGGCGGACCTGGACGGCATCATCCTCACCAAGCTGGACGGCACCGCCAAGGGGGGCATCGCCATCGCCATCCGCCAGGAATTGGGCCTGCCCGTGCGCTACATCGGGGTGGGCGAACAGCTGGACGACCTGGAACCCTTCGAGGCCAAAGCCTTTGTAGAGGCGATTTTCTAAGCGTATTGAATGTGACGATCAATGAAGGCAAAGTCCCCTGTCGAGCATGCTCGGCAGGAGACCTTGCCTTTACCATAAAGAACGATAGAAGGCCCTATCTATAGCGATCAGAGCGATTCCCTTCCCTTTTGCAAAAACACCGTATCGCTAATCGCCGCCTTCTATGACGGATGCCGAGGTGTCAAACACCGTAAATACCCCTGAAAATTGTCCGTACTCGTCAAATTCGCCGTCATACAAGACCAAAACGGAACTACCGTAATCCAGGGATGGGTCAAAAGCGGATCTTGGAAACGTCTCGTCGAAGAAGAACGTATACACCGCACCGTCTACGTCCTGAACCGTGAAGGCTTCTCCGTCGTAACCGGCAAGGGTCCCGCGAAGTTCGCCGGAAAACCCCGGATCCGTGGGCGCGTCGGGAGATTCGCCGGTACCTGCCGGCTCTCCTCCTCCAAGATACTGCTCCGCCAGCGCCAGTGTGTTTTGTAACACGAGTGCGGCGCTTTCTTCCAGTGCGCTCAATGCCTCTTCGTCGGCATGGAAGGGATTGAGGACGTCCATGTCTCCCGGGGAGAGGAGCTCGCCCTCCGGCATATAAGACAGTCGATACTCGGTGTTGAAGGCGATGGTTCCGACCTCCCCGCCGCCCTCCTCCATGTCGCAGACGACCGTACCGTAGTACACCAGATCGCCCTCCTGATCGTAGTGTTTACCGTCGTACTGGATGCCAAGGAAAAAATCCAACCCTTCGGATGGGATATTGGCTTTCATCGCGATCGCGGCTGCGTCCGTGGCTGCGCCCTGTCCGCTCGCCTGCTTGCCAATGATATCGGCGATGCTGCCGCCGGTTATGATTCCGCCCGCCTTTGTGCTTTGGCTCTCGATGGAAAATTCGAACCCCTCTGCCTCTCCGTCGTATGCGGTGAACAGGAATCCCGATTCGGCAGATCTTTTGGCGACGTTCCCGTCCGTCGAGTCGTTCGCGCGAAGGTAGATGGAAACATCTCCCTCATCCGGCGAGGCAGCGGTCAGCCCGACATCCACGGCACCGTACCCTCCCCCGGCGGCGTAGTCCATCAAAATCCAGATGGGTACCTGATGGCCCTCCGTAGAAACCAGGATGTCCGTCATGATTCTGCCGCTGCTTTCGTCCACCTTGTATACAAAAAGCGTGATGGACGTTTCCACATCCGCCGCAGCCAGGACTGTGGGGATCTCCGAAAAGTCCATGCCGCTTTCTGCCTCGTACAGCATCTTGACTTGCTTCCAAAGCACCTGCAACCATGGATCGGCCTCCGCCACTTCATCGATCAGGGCCAGGTATTGGGCAAGATCAAGCGCGGCTTCCATGGTCTCTGCCTCCACGGCCTCACCGAACAGCT
>JAAYOH010000055.1 GCA_012520375.1 Clostridiales bacterium | reverse complement strand
CGGAAGTGCTGCGCCGGTCCATCGACGAACAGGCCGGCTGCGTCATCGTCTGCCAGGCCGAACTGGACGAGAGCGTGCGGGACATCGAGACCAACACCCTGATCATCACGACCCCCTTTGATCCCTACAAGACCGCAAGGCTGATCTATCAGTCCGTGCAGGTTTCCCGGATCTGCCACACCGGGCAGATCGTCAGTTTCCGCCTGGACGATTACATCGACGACGTTCGGGAGACGGTGCTGCAAAGCCGCTACCGCTGTTATCCGGTGCTGGACGATCAGGACAGGTCCGTGGGCACGCTGTCCCGGTACCATATCATCCGGCCCAATCGGAAAAAAGTGGTGTTGGTGGACCACAACGAGATCTCCCAGTCGGTGGAGGGGCTGGACCAGGCGGAGATCGTGGCGATCATCGACCACCACCGCCTGGCCGACGTGCAGACCGGCATGCCCGTTTACGTGCGGAACGAGCCGGTGGGCGCCACCGCCACCATCATCGCCTCCATGTACCAGGAGCGGGGCCTCATGCCCTCCGATCAACTGGCCGGGCTCATTTGCGCCGCCATCGTGTCCGATACGGTGATGTTCAAGTCGCCCACCTGTACCCAGCGGGACATCGATATGGCCAAGCGCATGGCGCGGATCGCCGGCGTGTCCCCCATGGACCTTGGCCGGGAGATCTTCACCGCCTCGGACCAGGTCGGCAAAACCCCCGAGGAGCTCCTTTTCAGCGACTTCAAGGCCTTCCGCATCGGGGGCCAGGACCTGGGCATCGGCCAGATCACCTGCCTGGATTCCGAGAAGAAGCTGGAGCACAAGGACGCTTTCCTGGCTGCCATGGACGCCGCCAAGGCCGAAAGGGGCTTCGACATGATCCTGCTGATGATCACCGACGTGCTGCGGGAGGGCACCGAGTTGATCTATCTGGGCGGGGAGGAATCCATCCGCCAGGCTTTTGGCGTGGAAATCAAGGACAACCATGCCTTCCTGAAAGGCGTCATGTCCCGGAAGAAACAGATCGTGCCCGCCCTGTCGGCCCTGTGGGGGTAAAACCAGCGGGCTGCCGCGCATCGGGCTGCCGGAAGGACTGCCCGAAAATATGGGCGCTGCCGGGAAGGCAGGGGCCAAAATTCCCAGTGTTAAGAAACAAAATACCCCTTGACAATGGGTCAGGATGTGGTACAATGAACCTTGTCAGTTTGAGAAACGCATGGATCTTGGCTGACGGGCGAGATCGTCTCGAGGCCAGCAAGCTGGCGTAGCTCAATCGGTAGAGCAGCTGATTTGTAATCAGCAGGTTGCGGGTTCGAGTCCCATCGCCAGCTCTTCTTTCAAGGCTGGGCGGGGGTAGAGACAGTCCAAGCCGGCATATGGATGGGTTCCCGAGTGGCCAAAGGGAGCAGACTGTAAATCTGCCGTCGCAGACTTCGGTGGTTCGAATCCACCCCCATCCACCAACATGCGGGAATGGCGGAATTGGCAGACGCGCTAGATTCAGGTTCTAGTCGGCAATGCGCCGGTGTAGGTTCAAGTCCTATTTCCCGCACCAAACCAGTATAATCCGAACCCATCTTCTATCAGGAAGATTTGGTTCGGATTATTGATATGCTTCGACAGGCATGACAAGGTCTACTTTGATAATGGTGTATGCAAAAGAAAGAATTGATACTATTCTCAATCTACGCTCTATACAATAGCACATTGCTGGTTGTTGATTGCGTTGCTGACTGTTTTGATAGCTGTAACAGGGTTTGGCGTTCACTGGTTTTTACGCTAATTGAAGGGCCGTGTCAACAGCTCCAATATTATAACTTATCCGAAAAGAAGCGAATTGTAGTGCCTTCTACGGAAAAGCGCTGGCGAATATTCAAAAACATATTGACATCAATAAGAAAATAAGGGTATTATAAAACAAGACGGTGCTTGATTTGCCGAAGGAGAACAACATGAAAAAGCCGAGAGATTCCGTGCAATTTGAGCGGATGGTTTGCAGATGTGCAGAAATGAGGATGTGGAAGGCAAACCCACCTATGCAATATTTTTCGCTTCTGGGAAGGAGCGGAAAGAAGCAGTATGGCGGCGATATTCATTCTGAGGATTGGACAATTATCATTCAGTGCAAATGCTATGATCAGAACAAGAAAGATTCTTATAAAAGGGTATTTAATAAGATCAAGGAAGACTATTCAAAAGCCTGCGGGTATTACGACAAAATGCAAACCTTCGTGATCGCAACGACGCTTGACGGACCTTGGCCAAATAAGAAAGATAAAGATGATGAAGATATTGCTGAAGCCAT
>JAAYOH010000054.1 GCA_012520375.1 Clostridiales bacterium | reverse complement strand
TGGCGCAGTTCCTGGATCTCGTCGAAGATCACGGCGCCGAAACCTGCCTGGGGCAGAACCTTTTTCCATCCCCGAAGCAGCAGGTAGTGGATGATGTACACGTCCGCAGGGGGCAGTTCGTAGGGGGTCAGTCCCCGGATCACATGGATGCGCACCCCGTTTTCCAGCCGCAAAAAGCGGCGGCATTCGCTCTCCCAGTTGCGCAGCAAATGGGGCGGAACCACCACCAGGGCGGGCCAGGCCCCCGTGGTGGCCAGAAAAGCCAGGGCCTGGACCGTCTTGCCCAGCCCCATCTCGTCCGCCAGCAGCGCACGCCGACCCGCCAGCAGGTAGGCCAGTCCCTCCTGCTGGAAGGGCATGAGGGTGCCCTGGAAAGTGCCCGCGGGGGGCGTCGCCAGCTGGGGCTCTCTCAGGCGCCGCTCCCGGGCTGCGGCGTATTCCCGGGCCTCTTCCAGGGCCTGCTCCCAGCGGGGCCGGTCCCTCTCCTTGATCTCCAGGGGATAGCGCAGCATCAGCCAGTTCAGTTCCCCCACGATGCGCCGATGGGCGGTGAACCGGGCCACGCCCCGGCCCCGGCCTTCACAGCCCGGGAACAGGCGCTTGGCCAGCTCCGTGACACAGGCCTCCCCCTTGATGGTCCAGCATTTGCTGCGCCGGTTGTAGCTCAGGGTGCCGTAGGTATGGCCCTGGGCATAGCTGTCCCGCAGGTATGCCGGGATCACGGCAGCGACACCCCCCACAGTCTGTTCAGGCCGAACACGCGCACCTTCTTGCCCATCAGTACCCCCGGCACATCCGCACGCCCCATGGTCACCAGCATCAGCGCCCCCACCTCTTCGAAAGTCAGGTACTTTCCTGCCTGGGCCCGGAGCCTGCGGGCGTTCACGTGTCCCTTTTTGATCTCGATGCCCACGTTCCCCACCAAAAAGTCGATGCGGCAGCGGGGCCCCAGCGCCACCTCGTGGCGGTAGTGCAGATCCGCTGCCCTCAGCGCTTCGGCCACCAGCCGGTGCAGGTCGTATTCCCCGGGCGTCGGAGGGACCCGCAGCACGGCCAGGGCCTTCTCCACTTTTTCCAGGAGCACATCCGCAGGGTGATCAGCCAACGGAAAGGGCCTCGTGGTTTGCTCCCCGTTGGCCCGACTCATATCGCCGACCCGGTACTTATCCATTCTTCTCCCTTCCCGAACCCGCGAATTGGCTGTTGTACAAATGGGCGTAAAAACCGCCCTTTTGAAGCAGCGCGTCGTGGGTGCCCGCCTCTTCGATACGCCCGTCCCGCATAGCAATGATCAGGTCCGCGCTGCGGATGGTGGACAGGCGATGGGCCACGATAAAGCTGGTCCGGCCCTTCATCATCCGGGCGAAGGCGTCCTGCACCAGCAGCTCGGTCCGGGTGTCGATGGAGGAAGTAGCCTCGTCCAGTATCAGCATGGGGGGCAGTACCAGCATCACCCGGGCGATGCACAAAAGCTGTCGCTGGCCCTGGGAGAGCATGTCCCCGTTCTCCCCGATGGGGCTGTCGTAGCCCTTGGGCAGGCGCATGATGAAGGAATGGCAGTGACAAGCCCGGCACACCGCCTCGATCTCCTCCCGGGTTGCATCGGGCCGGGCAAAGGCCAGGTTGTCCCGCACCGTGCCCTCCGCCAGCCAGGTATCCTGCAGCACCATGCCGAAATTGCGCCGCAGATCCCTGCGCCGGTATGCCCGGATGTCCCTTTCGTCCACCCGGATGGCTCCCTCTTTCACCTCGTAAAAGCGCATCAGCAGGTTGATCAGGGTGGTTTTGCCGCAGCCCGTCGGCCCCACGATGGCCACCCGCTGCCCTTCTTCCACCCCCAGGCTGAAATCCCGGATCAGGGGCTTTGCGGTGTAGGAGAAGTGGACCCGGTCAAATTCCACCCTGCCCCGGGCCTTCCGAAGTTCCAGGACGCCGTCGGGCTCCTGCTCCGGCGCGTCCAGCAGCTCGAACAGCCGGGCCGCGCCTGCCAGGGCGCTCTGCAGCTCCGCCAACACCCCGCTGATCTCGTTGAAGGGCTTGGTATACTGGTTGGCATAGCTCAGGAAGCAGCTGAGCATGCCCACGGTGATGCCGCCCCCCAGGGCGGACAGGGCCCCGGCGATGCCCACCCCCGCGTACACCAATCCGTTGACGAAGCGGGTGGCGGGGTTGGTGATGCTGGAGAAGAAGGTGGCCTTGACGGTACAGCGCTCCAGGCACTGGTTGATCGCCCGGAAGCGCTCCCCCATGATCCGTTCCCGCCCGAAAGCCCGGATCACCTTCTGTCCCGTGACGGCCTCGTCCACCAGGGCAGCCTGACGGGCCCGGACGGCGGACTGCTCCGCGAACATGTCATAGGTGCGCCGGGCGATGAAACCCGCCACCACGAGGGACACCGGGGTGATCAGCATCACCACCAGGCTGATGCCGAGGTCCACCCGTAGCATGACGATCAGGGTGCCCAGAATGGTGAGCACGCCGGAAAAAAGCTGGGTGAAGCCCATCAAGAGCCCGTCCGCCAGCTGCTCCGCATCCGACACCACCCGGGCCACCACCTCGCCCTGGGGATGTCCGTCGATATAAGACAGGGGCAGCCGCTGCAGCTTGTCGAAGGCCTGCTGCCGCAGGTCCCGCACCACGCCGCTGCTGATGTCCAGGTTCACCGCGCTCTGCAGCCACTGCCCCGCCGCGCCCAGCAGGGTGGCGGCGGCGATGCCCGCGAGCGCCTTCAGGACGGCCTCCAAGTCCACCCGCCCCGCCCCCAGGATGGCGTCCACCGCCCGCCCGATGAGGATGGGCACGTACAGGGTCAGGGCCACGGTGAATGCGGAAAGCGCGAGGGAGAGGACCACCTTTCCTTTGTAGCCATGGATGTTCCGCAGCACCCGGGATACCGTCTGTCTTTTCGTCATGGCGCTGCCTCCTCGGGGTACTGGGAGTAGTAGATCTCCCGGTACAGCGGGCAGGAACCCATCAGTCCTTCGTGGGTGCCGCTCCCCGCCAGCCGCCCGTCGTCCAGCACCAGGATCAGGTCCGCGTGCATCACGGAGGCGCTGCGCTGGGACACGATGAAGGTGGTGCAATGCGCCCTCAGCTGCCCGAGGCTCTTTCGCAGGGCCGCCTCGGTGGCGTAATCCAGGGCCGAAGCGCTGTCGTCCAGGATCAGGATGTCGGGCCTGCGCACCAGGGCCCGGGCGATGGTCAGGCGCTGGCGCTGTCCCCCGGACAGGTTGCGTCCCCCGGGCTCCAGCAGGTGGTCCAGGCCTGCTTTGCCCACAAAATCCAGGGCCTGGGCGGCTTCAAGGGCCCACAGCAGGTCCCCGTCCGAGGCGTTTTCGTTCCCAAAGCACAGGTTGTCCCGGATGCTGCCCTGAAAGAGCTGGGCCCGCTGGGGCACCAACCCGATGCGCTCCCGCAGCGCCTCCGGATCCCATTCCCGGACGGCCCGGCCCAATACCCGCACCTGTCCCCGGGTCGCCGGATAAAAGCCCGGGATCAGGTTCACCAGGCTGCTCTTGCCGCTGCCGGTCCCCCCGATCACCCCCACCGTCATGCCCCGATAGGCCCGGAAAGAGATGTCCGTCAGGGCCGCTGCCCCCGCGCCGGGATAGGTCAGGCCCACGTCCTCAAAGGATACGGCCTCCTCCCCCAGGGGCTCCCGCTCTTTTCCGGAACCCCGTTCCACCGGCAGGTCCAGCACCTGCCGCACCCGTCCCCAGCAGGCCAGGGAACGGGTCATGGTGACGATGAGGTTGGCCAGCTTGATCAGCTCGATCAGGATCTGGCTCATGTAGTTCACAAGGGCGATGACGGCGCCCTGGGTAATGTACCCTGCCCCCACCCGCAGCGCCCCGATGTACAGGAGCGCCATCAGGGCGGCGTTGACGATCACGCTGGTCAGGGGCCCGGTGAGGGCGGTGAGCCGCCCCGCCTTCATCAAAAGACCGGTGAGGGCCTGGTTCCGCTCCCCAAAGGCCTTGATCTCCCCCTCTTCCCGGGCAAAAGCCCGCACCACCCGGGCGCCGGACAGGTTTTCCCGGGTCTTGCCGGTGACCTTGTCCAGCATCTCCCGGGCCCTTTTGTGCATGGGCATGGTAAACAGCATGACGGCGAATACCACCAGGGCCAGCAGGGGGATGGCCGCCACAAACACCAGGGCGGACTTTGGATCCACCCGGAAAGCCATGACCATGGCCCCGAACACCACAAAGGGAGAACGCAAAAAAAGGCGCAGGGTCAGGTTGATGCCCGACTGCACCTGCTGCACGTCGCTGGTCATGCGGGTGATCAGTCCGGAGGCCCCCAGCCTGTCCAACTGCGTATAGCTAAGGGACTGGACCTTGTCAAACAGGTCCTGGCGCATGGCGGTAGCCGCGCCCACCGCGGCTTTTGCCGCATAGTACTGGGCGGTGAGGGAACAGGCCAGACCCACCAGCCCCAGGCCCACCATCAGAAGGCCCAGGCGCAGGATCAGTCCCCTGTCGCCCCCCACGATGCCCCGGTCGATGATGGCCGCCACCACCAGGGGGATCATCAGTTCGAACAGGCATTCGGTGAGTTTGAACAGGGGGCCCAGGATGCTCTCTTTTTTGTATGCCCCAAGGTACTTCTTCATAGGGCGCCTCCCGGGATCAGGCTGACCGCCAGCGCCGCCGCCGCCGCTGCCAGCGCCACCACCAGCAGCGACTTTTCTCGCCAGGACAGGGCCGCCGCCACCACCAGCCCCGCCGCCGCCGAGGGCACCGAACCCGTGGAATACAGGATCCCCGGCAGGGTCATGGCGGACAGCACCGCATAGGGCACATAAGCCAGAAAGGAGCGGACAAAGGTGCTCCGGATCCGGCGCCGGAACAGCACCAGGGGCACCATCCGGGTCAGGTAGGTGACCAGGGCCATCACCAGCACGTAGACAAAGAAGCTTTGGGTCTCCATCCCTATCCCTCCTCCACCGGAAACAGCCAGGCCCCAAGGGAAGCCGCCGCCACAGCGCACACCACGATGGACAGCCCGCCGAGTCCCGGGATGGGCAGGGAATAAAGGGCTATGCTCAGCGCCGCCGCTGTCAGCGCCACGACGCGGATGGGCCTGTATTTCTTGGAGGGCGGCAGTACGATGGCCACGAACATGGCATAGATCATGATGCCCAGGGCCCGGGTCACGACCCCCGGCATGATCTCCCCCGCCACCGCCCCCAGCAGGGTGCCCAGGGCCCAGCCCAGATAGGGCATGGTGATCAGCCCGTACAGGTAGTGCCGGTTCAGCAGCCCCTCCCGGGCGCTGGCCACGGCAAAGACCTCGTCGGTGTTCACGAAGGAGATCGCCAGCCTGTGCAGGGTGCTCATGTCCCTGTCCAGTTTCTGGGACAGGGATATGGACATCAGGGAATATCGGATGTTGATGGTGAGCTGTACCAGGACCATCTCCAGCAGGGGCGCCAGTTTCAGCATCAGCTCCAGCCCCGCCAATTGCCCCGCACTGGTCACGTTGAACATGGAAATCAGCACCGCCTGCCAGATGGCCAGGCCGCCGTTCACCGCATTGATGCCAAAGGAAAAGGCCACGGACAAATAACCCAGCCCGATGGCCAGGCCGTCCCGCAGCCCGCTCTTGTAGTCACGCAAGCCCATCCCTCCCAATTGTATATCATATTCCCTATCGCGTTGTGAATGCAACTTCCCACGCGTACATTTTGCGTTCAGTTTTGGAACGCAGGCTACAACAGTGGATACCCGTCGCGCTTGTTATATATCTTCCTGTATTTCACCGAGAACCAGCGTCCGGCAACTGGCATTCCTTCCTTCGCTAGACATCAGGGGAATCTTCAATGGTACTTCGTTCAGGTTTATCGTTTGTGCAAATAAATTGTATGCTTTTTCTCTATCCTTTGCATCTTTTGTGCAATTTTCCAATTGACAAGCGTATCCTATTCTTGTATGATAAGGGTAAGAGTGTCCGTAATTCATTTTTTTGGTCATTTACGTAATCGTTTACGCGACTGTTTGTTAGCATCTGAAAGCGGGGTATCGCATGTGGAAAAGGGACGCGCGACCATCAAAGATGTGGCACGTCTAGCCGGCGTGTCCACCGCCACCGTGTCTCACGTGTTGAATCGCACCCGTTTTGTCAGTGAGGGTGCTACCCAGCGTGTCTTGGATGCCATGAAGGAAACCCGCTACTCCTCAAACTACATTGCAAAAGCGCTTCGCAGCAACAAGACCCATACCATCGGTGTGGTTATCCCCGATCTTTCCAACCCCTTCTTCAGCAATATCCTTTTCCATATGGAGCCAATCCTGCAGCAAGCTGGCTACATGATGATATTGTGCGACTCTCACGAAAACCACAAGCGAGAAGAGGAAATGATCCGGCGTCTTTGTGGTTTTCAAGTGGATGCCATCATGCTTACTCCGGTCAGCCCCCGGGTGGATTATGTGCAATTGGCCGAGCAATTGGATTGCCCCATGGTGTTTATGGATCGCCATCCAAACAGCAAAAACTATCACGGTGTATTTTGTACTGCCCGTAATCGTGTAGCTGAAGCCGTTGAAATGATGATACGAAGCGGACACGACTGTGTCGCCCTGATTAACCGCGATACTAGCGGGATATACAGCGTGGTGCGGGAGCGTGAGGAAGGATATCGAGATGCCCTATTGCGAAACAATATCCAGCCCGATCCTCGATACATTTTCTCCGTGCCGGGTTCTATCGAGCACGGATATGTCAAAATGGCCGATATATTGCGGGATATGCCCGAAGTGAACGGAGTATTCTGTGCCAATCGCCTATTGTCCCTTGGTGCTCTGCAATGTCTGATAGACAATGGAAAGCGCATCCCGGAGGAGATGAGTATTGTAGGCTTTTCCGCCCACAATTGGCACAAAGTTACAACGCCCCGTTTGAGTTCTGTGCTGGAACCACTCAAGGCAATGGGCGAAGAGACCGCAAAACTGCTCTTGAAGGTGCTCGAAAACCCAGCCTTACCTCCCCAGCAGGTCGTACTTACCGCAGAATTGATCGGCAATGCCTCTATCGTGCGCTCTTCTATACAATAGAATCGTTTTCCCGAAAGGGATAAAATATAAAGGAGGAATCTGTCCATGAAGAAGACCCTATCTGTTTTGCTGGCGCTGGTCCTGGTGTTGTCTATAGCATGCGCCGTCAGTGCTGACGAGAAAGTCACGCTGAATCTGTGGCACCGCTGGGGCGGCGCAACCGAAGCCGCCGTCCAGGAAGTTGTCGACGCCTTTGAAGCTGCCAACCCCGACATCGAAGTCGAAGTGACCGCCAAGGCCGGTGAATACTTCGAATTGCTCCAGTCCATGATCGCAGATGCAGCCGCCGGCAACAAGCTCCCCGACATCTTCATCGGGGGCTACGCCATGCTCAACTACATTGCCGACGAGCTGAACGTCGTCACCGTCGACAAGCTGGCGCCCAACGAGGAAGCTTTGAACGAAGTATACGCTCGTTATGGCGACATCCTCAAGGTTGCTTCCTTCAAGGGTCAGCAGATCGGCCTGCCCTACGCCCTGTCCAACATGGTCATGTGGGTCAACATGGACATCTGGGCAGACGCGGGCCTGACGGAAGATGACATCCCTGCCACCTACGAAGACCTCACCAAATGCCTGGAACAGATCGTGGAGAAGACCGGCAAGAACGGCGCCTGTCTGGCCACCAACGACAACTGGATCGATCAGGTCTTGTCCATGTCCCACGGCGGCGGCATCATCACCGACGATTTGGATCGCGTAACCTTCAACAACGACGCCGTGATCGGCGAGATGACTTGGTGGCAGGACCTGTACACCCGTGGCCTGATCCCCAAGTGCACCTATACCGAGATGGCCACCATGTTCTATGCCGGTGACGTGGCCGTGTACTGCGCGACCATCATGAACGAGTCTACCTTCCGCGAGTACTGCACCTTTGACTACAAAGCCTGGCCGATGCCCACCTTCGAAGGCTTCGAGAAGAAACTCCCCGTTGGCGGTTCTGCCCTGATTTCCTTCACCCAGGATCCCGCCATGTACGAGTACACCTGGCGCATGATGGATTTCATGTCCAGCGACGAAGCCATGCAGATTTGGGCGACCAAGAGCGGCTATGTGTGCCCCACAAGCGCCGAGGTCCCCACCACGGTCAATCAGGATGTCTGCCTGAGCCAGTTCCCCTGCTGCAGCAATTACCTGTGCTGGCCCGGCGGATCTGTTGGTCTGGAGATCGACTCCATTTGGACCAACACCCGCAACGCCATCCTCCACGATGGTCTGGATGTCGCAGAGACCTTGGCCGCCGTTGATGCAGAGTGCAACGAGATGCTGGATAACGCATAAGTGCAGTCTACTTAGGTACTGGCCCTGAACGGTCGGGCAGATTCCGGGATCCTAACGGCATCTGCCCGACCTGCCCGCACATATTCGTACATTTTTTATATGAAAGTTGGTCATGTTTCATGGCTTTTCAATACGACCTCTCCGAATATGTCGCTTCTACCTGGACGCTGTATCACCGCGACGTAGCAGATGCGCTGGACATCTGCCGCGCTCACGGTTTCGACCAGGTCGAGATTTGGGCAGACCTGGTCCATCTGGATCCTCGCGTTGGTCCCGATGTGGATCGTATAGCAGCTCATCTGAACAACAACGCACAGACCGTTCATTCCATCCATTTGCCCATCCTGCACACGTTTCCCCATCCCTCGGATGAGCGACAGTTTTTTGCTTATCGCTTTTCTCTGCACAAGCAGTGCCTGGATTGGGCTGAGCGCTTGAAATGTTCCATCGCCGTTCTCCACGCTTTTGATCCCCGCTATTACCCCTACACCCTGGAACAACTGGATCTGCTGCGCGAGCGCATCGATCTTGTTGTAAGATATGCCGCCGAGCGGGGCATACGCATCGCCATCGAAAACTTGCCCTATAAACCCCAGGGCGATCAACTGGTCACTACACTGGCCGATCAACGCAACTACTTTGAAGGGCTGGATGTCTGGTATTGTCTCGATATCGGTCACGTACCCCTCCTGGGGCTGCACAGTTGCGAGCAGGAGATAGACGCCACCGCCGATCGCCTGCTCACTTTCCATGTCCATAACAACTATGGCCAGGTAGATGATCATAATTTGCCGAACGATGGCCTGCTGGATTGGCCCGCTATCCATGCCCATGCCCGTTCCGCAGGCTATAAAGGCTGTTTTGTCCTGGAAGTCAACGAACGGGGCGATGGCGAGGTGGTCCTGGAACATTGCCGCAATTTGTGCCGGTAACCATCCTGAAGGGGTGATTTGTATGCTATCACGAAGTGCTATGAGCGATCTAAGACGCCGTGCCCAAAGGCAGCAGAACCTGGGCCTGTTTTTGTTTTTCCTGCCCGCTCTGATTTTCTATGCTGTATTCAAGTATTTCCCCATCATATACAGCGGTATCCTGAGTTTTGCAAAGTGGAATTTTGTCAAGGACATCTCCTGGATTGGTTTCAAGAATTACGCCACCATGTTCTCCAAGCCCATGGTCCTTTCCGGGCTCGGGAATACCTTCCGTTACATCATGGCTTTTTTGCCCTTCTTCGTCGTGATCCCGCTTCTTCTGGCGGTGCTCATTTTGTACATAAAAAGCCGTGCCGCGCAATCAATATTCAAAACGTTCATCTTCATCCCCACCGTACTGGCCATGTCGATCTGCTGCATGGTGTGGTTGTGGATCTACAGCCCCTCCTTTGGTTTCCTGAACCGCATGCTCACAAGTTTTGGGATGGAGAGCATCTCCTGGCTGAGCGACAAGGCGTATGCCTTCGGTGCTGTTGTGGCCGTGTGCGGGTGGAAATTCATCGGTCAAAACATGATCCTGTTCATGGCAGGGCTTTTGAATGTACCCGAACAGTGCATCGAAGCCGCCCACATCGACGGCGCCAACGAGTGGCAGGCCTTCTGGCGCGTTCGTTTTCCCCTCATCATGCCTACCGTCGTGTATATATTCATCACCGCAGTGATTTTTGCCGCAGACCGGGCTTTTACGGCGATCCATATCCTGACCGCTGGCGGACCCAGTTATTCCACCACAAACCTCGCCTATGTCATCTACGAATATGCCTTCAAATCGTACAACATCGGAATGGCCAGCGCCATCGCAGTATTCACCTCGGCCCTGTACCTGGTGTTGACGATCATCATGATGAAATCGCTGGGAGGCTTTGAGTACCATGACTAACAAGAAGAAGTCCGGCCAGATCGTTCTTTGCCTGATTTTCGTCGCCGTGATCCTGGTCAATATGTTTCCCGTGGTCTGGATGGTCTCCTCTTCCCTCAAGACCAACGACGAGTTGTTCTCCGAAAAGCTTCACATCATCCCGCCCGTCATTACCCTGGAGAGTTATCGGGTTGTCATGGAGGAGTATTCCCTGTTCACCTGGTATAAAAACAGTTTCCTGTCCACCGCCGGCATCTTCATCCTGCAGGTCTTGGTTGCTCTGATGGCTGCTTTCGGCATCACCTATTACAAGACGCGCTGGAATTCCTTTGCTTTCTATTTCATCATCGTCACCATGGTCATTCCCTTCCAGGTAACCATGATCCCCAATTATGTCACCATAAGCAATTTGGGGCTCAAGGACAAACTTGGTTCTGTCATCCTGCCGTATGTCGCAAATGCCACGACGTTTTTCTACCTGTACCAGAATCTGAAGGGAATTCCAAGGGAGTATTATGAGGTCAGCCGCATTGAAGGGGGAAACGCCGTGTGGACGTTCTCCCGGATCACCATGGGCCTCTGCAAAGGTGCGATCTCTGCCATCTCCATTTTGACCGTGATCGACAGCTGGAACCTGTATTTCTGGCCCATGCTGGTGCTCACCAAACCCGAATCCCGCACCATGACCATCGCCCTTCGCCAGTTTCTTGATTTTGAGATGGGAAACCGCTGGGGGCCCTTCATGGCAACCGCCACCCTCGCCTCCCTCCCCGTGATTGTAGCCTATCTGTTCTTCCAGCGTAACATCATCAACGCCTTCATCTCCGCAGGGGTCAAAGGGTGACCAAAGTATGAGAAGGGGAATATTGCCATGAATAAGCTGGTCCTGGAAACATATTTCTGCAACTTTGAAGACTACGACATGTTTGACCGGACATTGGACGCGCTGAAGGACGAGGATATCGGAATCGAGCTGCACATCTTCGACGATCCGGCCTTCAACGCCAGGCTGCGCGCAAAACGCGATCATTACGCCTCCTTCTACACCACCTTCCACGGGCCCCACATGGGCGTGGAACTTGCCAGTCCGAAGGGCAGCGCCGTTCAGAAGCGCGGGATCGCCGCCTGGGAGGAAGCCTTCCGCATGTACCTGGAATTCGGGGCACACGGCATCGTGATGCATACCAACCAGTTGTCTTTCCGGCCGGAAGACAAAGCGCACCTGCAGCAGCAGTCCATTGACACCATGAACATCCTGCTGGACAACGCCCTGCCCCTGGGGATAGATGTGCTGGTAGAGAATGTTGGCTGGCACAATACCGACAGTATGCTGTTCGATGAAGACGAATTCATCGCCTTGTTTGACAAACTGCGCCCTTGGGCCCATTGCTTGCTGGATACCGGCCACGCTTTCATCAATCGTTGGGACATGGAAAAGGTCATCAAAGCCCTTGCCCACCGGATCAAAGCCTATCATCTGCACAACAACGACGGCGAACAGGATACCCATCGTCCCTTGTTCGAAGCCGGTGGATTCTACAGCGAGGCTGACATTGTCGCGTTGCTGGGCATGATGGATCGCCATACCCCCGATGCGGATTGGATCCTGGAGTACGCGCCCTGCCCAAAAATTACCCCCGAAGTCGTTGTGCATGAATGCAAGCGGCTTCTTGATCTGTCAAAGTAAAAGGAGGATGGATATGCTGCGCATACGGTATGCGGTATTCGACCTGGATGGCACCATCCTGGACAGCGAATGGGCTCACGAGGAAGCAAAACGCAGCATCATAGCCGACCTCGGCGGGCAATGCGATATCGACCTGAACTACTTTGTCGGCCGTTCCAATCGCGATTTCTGGAAGACTGTCCTGGCAAAAATGGGAAAAGAAGGCGATATCGAAGCGCTGGTCCGCCTCCAGTTCGAACGGGTGCTCTCGGCGCTTCGCAGGGAAAATCAGTCCGAATCTCCCGGGCTCACCCGATTGCTCCGCTATTGTCGCGATACCGGCAGAAAAACAGCCGTTTGCTCCGGTTCAGACGAACACTTCGTGCTTGACGTTCTGGATTTTTTAGGGGTTCGAAGCCTGTTCGATGTGGTCATCACCTCCAAAGACGTCACCCGCCTGAAACCTGCGCCCGATATCTTCCTGGCCGCACTGGACCGGGCAAAAATTCCGGGGACATGTGCCCTGGCCTTTGAAGACTCCCATTCAGGCTGTTTGTCCGCCCATGCAGCGGGAATGCGTTGCATCGGTTACACCGCCGGCGGCCGCAATCCCCAGAATTTGGACGAAGCGGATTTCCTGGTCTCGCGGCTGGATGATGCGATTTCCATCATGGATAACCTGGAAGCGCGTGAGAGAGGGTGATCCCCATGCAAATCGTTGCAGGCACCTACACCCACAAAGGCCTGCGGACGCGTATTCCATACGATCGCTGATAGTGCGCCGGGGGCGGGATGTTTTTCCCGCCCCCTCCATTCTTCAGCCATCCGGCACAGCCCCTGCAGTTTCCATTTGGATCGGGCTTCCCGTTTCCAGCACCCAGCCGTGATCCCCGTGGTAGATCATTTGCCGGGTCATGCCCCCGTCGATGCAGATGTTCTCCCCGGTGATGAAACCCGCCCTGTCGCTGCACAGGTAAAGCACCATGTTGGCGATGTCCATGGGCTCCCCCACCCGTCCCGCGGGATGCTGCAGGGCGTCCGGGCCATGATACCGGGTGCCGTCGGTTTCGATCCAGCCCGGGGAGATGGAGTTCACCCGTACCCGCCCCGCCAAGCTCACGGCCAGGGCGTGGGTGAGGGCCGCGATGCCCCCCTTGGCGGCGGTATAGCTCTCGGTCTCCCGCTGGCTCATCCGGTCCCGGGAGGAGGAGATGTTCACGATGCTGGCGCCCTTTCTGAAGTGGGGCAGGAAGAGCTTGGTCAGGTAAAAGGGCGCCGTCACCCCCACCGCCAGGGCCCGGGCAAAGTCTTCATACCCTGCTTCGCCGATGCCCATGGAGGGAGGCGGCGCGTTGTTGATCAGGCAGTCCACTCCCCCGTGGTCCTCGATCACTTTGGCGGCGAAGCGCTCCAGCACCGATCTGTCCGCCAGATCCCCCACGCAGTACGGGTTGCTCGCCCTGTCGATGGGGCAGACCTTCGCCCCTTCCCGTTGAAACTCCTCGCAAATACAGCGCCCGATGCCCCGGGCGCCCCCGGTCACCACCACGACCTTGCCGGAAAAGTCA
>JAAYOH010000053.1 GCA_012520375.1 Clostridiales bacterium | reverse complement strand
TTTGGCACCTCGATGTCGGCTCGTCGCATCCTGGGGCTGAAGCAGGTCCCAAGGGTTTGGCTGTTCGCCAATTAAAGCGGCACGCGAGCTGGGTTCAGAACGTCGTGAGACAGTTCGGTCCCTATCCATCGTGGGCGCAGGAGTCATGAGTGGAGCTGTCCCTAGTACGAGAGGACCGGGATGGACGCACCTCTGGTGCAACTGTTGTCGTGCCAACGGCATAGCAGGGAAGCGAAGTGCGGATTGGATAAACGCTGAAGGCATCTAAGCGTGAAGCCGACCACAAGACGAAGACTGCCACTACTGTAAGTAGGTAAGACCCCTTGGAGACTACAAGGTAGATAGGCCGGCGCTGTAAGCGCAGCAATGCGGAAGGTTGCCGGTACTAATCGGTCGAGGGCTTGATCTGGATTGGATGGGTGAAAGAGTTTGTTTCGAGGTCAACTTTCCTGTGCGGTTTTCAGGGTGCGGCAATAGGAAACAAGGAGCAGATTGACAGGAGAAGAGATTTCCGGTGGCAATGGCAGGAGGGATCCACCTGTTCCCATCCTGAACACAGAAGTTAAGCCTCCACGCGCTGATGGTACTTGGCTGGAAACGGCCCGGGAGAGTAAGTCGCTGCCGGATTCCAAGAAGGTGGGTGTCTGTTCAGTCAGGCATCCACCCTACATTCCTCAGTAGCTCAATGGCAGAGCACTCGGCTGTTAACCGAGTTGTTGTAGGTTCGAGCCCTACCTGAGGAGCCAACAACCCACCCATGTGCAAATTATAGCATGGGTGGGTTTTTCGTTGTATCACATTTGAAACATTTTTATTGCATCTGAAATTTGCCCGAAAACTCTTGTCATGGCGGGACATTGCGTATATAATAGATGTATATATCTGGATTATTCAGAGAGGCGGGTCAATATGGCTGATAGACGTCGTCCGAAAATGGACTATCATGAATACAAGCGCAGGTATGAAGAGTTGCGCCGGGAGCGCGGCGGTCAGGTCCCTGTTCAGGAGGAGCAGCCTGTCGCACCCCTTTCCCCCGAGGCGGAAGAACAGCCCAGGCGGGGATTGCTGGGGGGCATTCGGCAGGCTGTAGGCAACTTTGGGGGAGGCGCCCAGGAGGAGACTCCCGAAGCGGCGGAGGCCGGGATGGAAACTCCGGAAGAGGCGGCAGCAGACGTGGCGGCAGCAGAGGAAGACAAGCCTGAAGCGGAAGCCGTGGCTGATCCGGAAACCGAGGCCATAGGAGAGACCGAAGAGGGACCTGAAGAGGAGTTTGAAGAAGAGACCGAAGAAGAGGAGATAGATAACCCCTTCTCCAGCGCTGCAGCCAAATTGAAGCTGATCGTGGAGAAACTGCGCCGCCCGAAGGCGGAGGAGGAAGAACCGGAAGAGGAAACAAAAGGGGAGGAAACAGAGGGCCACGGGGAAAAGGCTGCCCCTGAACGGAAGGACCGCAGGCCCAGGCGGGAGAAAAAAGAAAAGAGGCCCCTGAAGATTTTCGGCATCCGGCTGCCCGACGTGGAAGGGGACGAGGATGACGAAGACATCGCCCCCAGCGGCGGCGGCATCCGACCGTTCTCCCGGCGGGTTGTCCGGGACGAAAAGGAGATCCTGGAGGATGACGAGGACCTTTGCGAAGCCCTCGAAGAGCCCATCGCGGAGGATTTTGCGGAGCCAATTGAAGATCCTGACGAGGAGGGTTTCGGGGCACCCATTGAAGAGCCCGTTGACGAGGACGAGGAACCTGTCGTAGAGCCCATCGGCGAGGATTTCGGGGAGCTCATCGCAGAAACCGACGAAGAGGTTGAAGATGTCGAAGAGGAGCACGAGGACGGTACCTTGACCCTGGAACTGATGAAAGAGCTGGAAGAGGCGGAAGAGTCCGACGAGGGACGCAGAGCCCGCCGCAGGAACAAGCGGGGCGAGGAGAAGCCCGGCGCCCCGGAGACGGCGTCCTTGGGATTGATCGAGTTGCCGGAAGAAACAGAGGAAGCCGAAGAACCTCTCCCGGTGGACGAACCTACCCAGGTATTCAAGCCGTTGCGCAGGAGCCGCAAAGCGGATGACCAGAGCACCCGACGCTTCAAGCCTGTACGGGCATCCGGGCTTGAGGAGGATGAGGAGGAAGACGAAGACACCTCCGTCCGGATCCGGGGAAGGAAGGCGAAAAAAGGCCGGAAAGAAGACCAAAGCGACGACGCCCCAGCGCGCACCCGGGGCAAAAAACCCATGTTTGCCCAGGGGAGCGATGAGGACGACGACGACGACATCACGACGCGCGTTCGAGGCAAAAAGCTGCGGGTGTACCGGGACGAAGACCTGGAGGATGACGACTACGACGATTACGAGGATGGGGACGACTACGATTACGTGGACTACGAGTATGATCCCTATGACAACGAAGATGAGGACGAAGAAGGATATGAAGAGGAGCGCGTGGGCTTTGGCAAGCGCCTGCTCCGTTTCCTGCGGGGACTGCTGCTGATCGCGCTGGTGCTGCTGGTGGCCATACTGACCCTGCGTCAGCTGGAGGCCAGTGAAAAGCTTTCCCTGGATTTGCTCCGAAACAGCGTGGGCACCATCCTGCCCCTGGACAAGGTATTCCCCAAACCCGAAGGACCGGACACTCCAAAGCTCCCGGAAGAAGCAGAATTGCCTGCAGGAACCGAGCCGTCCGTGGGAGAGGAGCTCCCCCGGGAGAGTCAACTACCCGAATTGCCCATGGCGACGGAGCCCGTTGAACCGGATCCCGAGCCCAAGGTTCCGGTGGGCGTTGCCATAGAGGATCCAGGCATCGGCGATCCCGAGAACCCGGTGGAGGCAGTGGGCTGAAACGCAAAAGTACCCGGTTGATCAAGGAGAGAAGAGAGAAGAAGATGAAGTATATCATGGCGCTGGACCAGGGGACAACCAGTTCACGGGCTGTCCTGTTTGATGACGAGGGCAGGCAGTTTGCGGTTCACAACATCGAGTTTGCCCAGCACTATCCAAAGCCCGGCTGGGTTGAACACGACCCAGCGGACATCCTGAACACCCAGATCAGGGCGATGCAGATCGTGGTAGAAAACTCCGGCATTGCACCGGAAGACATCCTGGCCATCGGCATTGCCAACCAGCGGGAGACCACAGTGGTGTGGGACCGGAGGACGGGAGAACCCGTGTACAACGCCATCGTGTGGCAGTGCCGCCGCACCGCGCCCTTGGTGGACGAACTGGTGCAGGCGGGGCTGTCCGATATCATCCGCAGCAAGACAGGGCTTTTGCCGGACGCTTACTTTTCCGGCACCAAGCTGCGCTGGATCCTGGACAATGTGGAGGGGGCTCGACAGCGGGCGGAAAATGGCGAATTGTGCTTCGGCACCATCGACACCTATCTGGCTTACAACCTGAGCTGCCAGCAGATCCACGTCACGGATGCCACCAATGCCTGCCGTACCCTGTTGTTCAACCTGCGGGAGCAGCGCTGGGATCCCGAGTTGCTTGAGATGCTGGATATCCCGGATGCCGTTTTGCCCCAGGTGGTGGATTCCGCCCAGGTGGTGGGTACGCTGCGCAAGGATATCCTGGGCGCGGAGATTCCCATCGCCGCCATGGCGGGGGACCAGCATGCCGCCCTGTTTGGACAGGCCTGTTTTACCCCGGGCATGACCAAGAACACCTATGGAACGGGCTGCTTTATGCTGATGAACACCGGTTCCTCCCCCGTAGCGTCCAAAAACGGACTGCTCACCACCATGGCTTGGCGCCTCGACGAGGTGCCTACCTACGCCTTGGAGGGCAGTGTGTTTATCGGAGGCGCCGTGGTGCAGTGGTTGCGAGACGAAATGCATCTCATCGAAAAGGCTTCCGACACCGAGGCCATCGCCAACTCTGTGTCCGACAACGGGGGTGTGTACCTGGTGCCCGCCTTTACCGGGTTGGGGGCGCCCCACTGGGATATGTATGCCCGGGGCACCATCGTGGGGCTGACCCGGGGTACCGGAAGGGCACACATAATCCGTGCCGCCCTGGAATCGATTGCCCTGCAGTCAAGGGACGTACTGGAGGCCATGAGTCTGGACAGCGGCCTCAAGCCCGGACGCCTGCAGGTGGACGGCGGCGCTTCCGCCAACAATTTTCTGATGCAGTTCCAGGCCGATGTGGCGGAAGTCCAGGTGGTTCGCCCCAAGGTGACCGAGACCACTGCATTGGGCGCTGCCATGCTGGCGGGCTGTGCCGTGGGCCTTTGGGACCTGGAAGCGCTGGGCAAATTGTGGATGACGGATTGCAGCTTCACGCCTGCCATGGCGTCCAAGACCCGGACGGAGCTGCTGGAGAATTGGAAGCGGGCGGTGGGTCGAGCCACCGGGTGGGCCAAGTAGAAAGGGAAGAGAGCAAAGAGAAGGGGCTGCAGCGGTCTGCAGCCCATTTGCTTGCCTATACTTGTATCAGAAGACCTCGGGAGCAGGGACGGGGGTGACACTGGCGATCTTGCTGTTCTCTTCGTATAGATCGGCGCCGCAGAGCGGACATCCGTCCATGGCTTCTTCCATCAAGGCCTGGAGCAGAGGCATGGCCTCCCATTCTTCCGTCAGGTTGGGGCACTCCCCGTCTATGTGGAAGATGCGGTCGGTGCCGCACCACACCGCAAGATCTGCTTCCAGTATTTCCGGAGGGGGCGGCTTGCAGGTGTTGCAGGGTTTTTTCCCTTCGGCGACCGCCTCGGCCAAGGTATGTTCGTCGGCATTGCTCATGCCCTTGCAGTTGGGAGCCATGTGATAAAAGGTACTTTTGCCACTGAAGTAGTACACCTTCATGTCGGAAAAGGACTTGGCTTCCGGCAGTTGGATGGGGGTGGGCTGAGGGGTCGGGGTTTCTGGGATGATCGTCGTACGGGGGACCTGGGGCGCCGGGGTCTCTGTGGCAGGAAGCCCGGCTTTGGATGTGAAAAGTGACCTGAGGGCTTCTCCAAGGGCTTGAAAGGGGAGTCCCGGGGTGCGTTCCGGCGTGAGGCCGGGGGCACTTCCGACTGTGGCGCCCAGCGTCGCTTCAGGGGTCGGCTCCAGGGTGCGTACGGGCGTGACCACAGGGGTCGGTGCCGGCGTTGCTTCGAGGGGGATTCGGGTTGTACCTTTCGGGGTGCGCTCGGGTGTGAGACCCGGCGACGCTTTGAGAGTTGCCTTGGCTGTGACGCTGGGCGTGGCCTTGGGCGAGGTTTTCGGAACCGGCTCCGGCGAGCTGCGATTGGCGGCAATTCCTGCCCCGGGGGTCGCTTCGGGGAGTTCTTTCGGCGTGGCCTCGGGCGTACTCTCGGGGGTGGTCACGGCTGGCGTCCTGGCGACTTTCTCCGTGGCTTCTGGCGCCGTGTCGACAATCGCCGGGGTCGTCTCCGGCGTGGATTCGGGGGCAATTTCCGGCGTTGTCTCCGGCGTTGTCCCGGGCGATCCTTCCGGAGTCGTCTGGATCAGACCCATATCGGCCAGAAGGGAAGAGGAACTATGGCCGACATAGGATGCCAGGGATTTCGTTACGGCCAGCCCTTCGGCGGCCAGCATCTTCATGTCCTTTTGCACTTCGGGCAAATGGCGGATGGCCAAGTCCAGGGCCAGCGTCGTGCCCTGACGGACTGCCCTGGGCCCATTCTCGATCAGGTTGAAGGCGATCTTGTCCTTGTCGGAGATCGCGCTGCGGGTGGCGTCCAGCACGTAGCTCAGTTTATCCCTTGCATGGTTTTGGAATTTTTGCAGTGGGGAATGGTCGGTATCCATCGTCAGCAAAAAGGACAACAAGAGGAAAAAGACGATGCCCGTGGCTACGGAGACGAGCAACTTGGCAACGCCGCTCCACCGCAGCTTTCTGACCCACAGGAACACCAGGCCTACGGGATAGGCGATGAGCAACAGCAGGATGGTGAAAAAAGCGTAGACGGGGTGTTTCTTGGGTGTGCGCTTGCGCCTTTTCGGGGGTCTGGCTCCCCCACTGCGTTGCCCCGGCCGCTTTTCCGAACGCATCATGTAGTCGTGTTCGCCGCCGCGCATGCGCATGAATAAAAAGGGTGTGTTTTCGGTCAATATCGCTTGCACACACACTCCTCCTTGCTTGTTCGAATAATTGTGTTCCTATTGTATCATATTTCATGCCATGGTGCAACGCCGTTCTTTCCAAAATTGTGCGCGGGCAAATCGGCCAAAAGAGGAGGCGGCCTGAATGCATACCAGGGCCCGGGGCCTCGTTTATCCTGAAAAGCATATCGATTGGCCGGTGGATGACCATCCCGCTTTTTGCGACGGGGTGGAGGAGCGTGGGATCCGGATGTGCCCATTCACCAGCCGTAAAGCGGAAGCCGGAGAGGAGGCCCAAGGGTGCGGGATTGGCGGAAGGGGCTGGAGGTGGCGGGAGACGCGGAAAAAGATACGGATTTCTTGTGTTAAGAATTCAAAAACTGCCTGCGGATCTTGTTCCTGATGCCCGAAAAACACAAGATGTATAGCGTTTTTGTCATGGGGACACCACATGTCGTAGGTATGTTTCGAAAAAGAAAAAAACAAAAAACGAAAAGATCTCTTGACAAGCAACGGGTTCTTTGGTATAATGAAGTACGTTGCCGCTGAAAAAAGCGGCGACATCGAATCTTGAAAACGGTACAGCGAGAGCGAAGAGAGAAAGAAGAAGTCAGATTCTGAAGAGTCAACGACGTCTTTCGCGGACACACTTTGGCGAGTGTAGAAGCGGGAGGCGAGCGGATTAAACAC
>JAAYOH010000052.1 GCA_012520375.1 Clostridiales bacterium | reverse complement strand
ACTATGTATGATCTGCACACAAACCCTTGACTTTTGATCTCGATTGTTATATCTTCTTCTCGGAGCATGTCTGACTTCTTCCTTGTTTGTGTAGTTACTGCAATTAGAAGTCTTGCATGCTCTTTTTGTCTACCTCGGTTCTGTCAATCCCTCAACTTTCCGTGATGAACCAATAAAAAGATGCTAGTCTCGTCCGGCTTATGACCAAACTGCATTTCCACCATGGCGACCAATCCGTCGATCTGCCTGCGCATATCCGTATATTCGAAAGCAATGTAGTAGTTTTGCACCCGGCTGAAGTCAAGCATGGCGATCCACCGCCTTTTCCAGGTCGGACACAGTCTCCGCCCTCCTTCCGACGGGCAGCGTGATCCATGCCTGCTCAGCCATTCCCCTTGAACGGTATTCTGTGATCCTCCCTGTCCATTCTTGAAGATGTGCCATGGGGGGTCACCTGTTCGCCCATTCCTCCCGACCTCCTGTGTCTGTTGAAGTCGGTTAGATCCCCTTGGTTTCTATCCGACTTGCTTGGACACAGTTTCTCATATTCTCAACCCCTTTTACAGGTGTGCTTTATTGAGCGCTTACCTTTGTGCATTGTTCCCCTAATCTTCATCCTCTTCACTAGTTTGCCATACTTATTGCAGCCTACCTCGTTTTCTTTGACACTACTGCATTTACTTTGGCTGTTGACCCTTTAGATTTATGATTTAATGGATTATTATACACATTCCCCCTCTCTCCCCACCGGCCGGTATTCCATCTCCTGCAGGCAGTCCTTGATCACCGCCCCCGGGTCCCCGTGGGGGTCCAGCCAGGAAGCGAACGCATCCTGGGCCAGGATGACCGGCATGCGGTGGTGGATGAAGGCGATCTCCGGCGCAGCGGGCCTCGTCAACACCACAAAGGAGGCCCTGGTTCCCTCTTTCCGGTAGATGCCGGCCAGGTACGAAAAGGGCTTTCCCTTGGGGGAAATGGCGTAGCAGATCCTTTCCCGGCCCCGCTTCTCCCACTCAAAGTAGCAGCTGGCGGGGATCAGGCAGCGGCGCCGCAGGATGCCGTCGACAAACAGGGGCTTCTCTCCCACCGTCTCGCTGCGGGCATTGATGATCAACTTGCCGCCCATCCCATAGCCCCAGTGCATGGCAAAAGGCGTGGGCAGCCCCCTTATGTTGTTGGCCACTACCGCCGCCACGGTCCCGGGCCGGATCTCCCCCTGCCCTACCGCCTGCCCCCGGTCCTCCAGCTCCCGGATGATGCGCCCCAGGGGCTCCGACGGGTCGTCGCTCTCCACATAGTACCGCCCACACATATGGGATCCCCTTCTCACTTTCCCTTTATGATTCCGTCGCCGCCGTTTACAAGGCGGCTCCACGTCAAACCCCGGCGGAGTTCTTCCCTCAGGTGTCCGGCAATTTCCCCTGTCCCAACCGCCGCCTTCGCCCCCGCTGCACCACCCATACCATCATCACCACGGTGACCACGTAGGGCGCCATGCTGGTGAGGTTGGAGGAAACGCCCACGGACTGCAGCCGCAGCCCCAGGGCGTCGATGAAGCCGAAGAGCAGGGCGGCCAGGAAAACCTTGGGGGGATTGGATCGACCGAAGATGCAGCAGGCCACCGCGATGAACCCCCGGGAGGCCGACATGTTCTCTGCGAACAGGGTCAGATAGCCCAGGGAGAGGTGTGCGCCCGCCAGGCCGGACAAAAGGCCGCACAGGATGGACGCCAGGTATTTCATGGCTTCGGGGCTGACCCCCGCCGCCCGCAGGGACTCGGGATGCTCCCCCGTGGCCCGCATCCAAAAGCCCAGCGGCGTATGGAATGCCAGAACGTACAGGACAGCCACCAGCAGCCAGCTCACGTACACCAGCAGGGTATTGCCGCTCAGCAATTGGCCCAGCACCGGGATGTCCCCAATCAGGGGGATGTCGATGCGGGGCAGGGCGTGGATTGGCAGGGCTTCGGAACCCGAAAAGGCCCCCGCCACCCCGAAGATGGTGCGCAGCAGGAATACGGTCAGCCCCCCTGCAAAGATGTTCAGGGCCACCCCGATGATGAACTCGTCGCTTTTGAAGCGGATGACGAAGAGACCGAAAAACAAGCCCAAAATCAGACCGCATGCGAGGGCCGCCCCCAGCCCGGCAACCCAGCTGCCCAGGAAACAGCTGCCCAGCACCGCGAAAAAGGCGCCGCACAGCATCATGCCGTCCATGCCGATGTTCATGATGCCCACGTGGTCGGTGAGCATGATGCCCAAGGCCGCCAGCACCACAGGGGTTGCCGTGCGCAGGGTATTCTGCAGCAGTCCGATGGTAAAGATGTCCCTCATGCTGCCCCCTCCTCCCGCCGTGCCGCCTTCCGGGCACGCCGCTGCACCAGTCGCTCCTTCAGGGACTGTGTGATGCCGTTCTCCGCCGCCATGAAGAAGATGACGATGGATTGTACGATGAGCACGATCTCGCTGGGGATGCCGATCTGCTCCATGCCCGTGGCGCCGATCTTCAGGGCGCCGAAAAATAAGCTCATCAGGATGATGCCCACCGGATCGTAGCGCATGATCATGGCCACCAGCATGCCGTCGTAGTAAAACTCGTTGCTCACCGCCTCCACAAAGCGCTTGTGGATGCCGAACACCTCGAACATCCCCACCAGCCCGCAGATGGCGCCGGAGAGGGTCATGCCCAGCAGCATCAGCCTGCCGCTGTTGATGCCTATGTATCCGGCGAAGCGGGGGTTTTGCCCGCTCAGTTTCATCTCGTATCCCGTGGCGGTACGCTTCATCAGGTACCATACCGCCAGGGCGATGAAGGCGGACAGGAAAATGCTGGCCGTGAGATTGGACAGGCGGATCAACTTGGGAAAGGCGAAGGCCGCGCCGATCTTCACCGTGCCCGCCGAGATGCCCCGTTCGCCGGTCTTCAGGGGCCCATTCACAAGGTACTTGCACAGGTAGATGGCCGCCGAGTTCAACATGATGGTGGTGATGACCTCGTTCACCTTCAGCCGCACCTTCAGCCAGCCCGGCAGCAGGGCGTACAGGCCTCCCGCCGCGATGGCGGCCAGCAGCGCCAGAGGGAAAGCGATCCAGGCCGGCCACCCGCTCAGGTATCCCCCCACCGCCGCGGAAGCCAGGGCGCCCAGGTACAATTGCCCCTCGCCCCCCACGTTGAAGATGCCCGCCTGGGCGCCCACCGCCACCGCAAGCCCCGTCAGGCACAGCACCGCCGATTTGGCCAGGGTATCTCCCCGGGACCGGGCGGTGGACAGGGCGCCGGAGAGCATGGCCTTGTAGCCCGCCGCCGGGTCGTGCCCGGACAAATGCATGATGAGGGCGCCCACCAGCAGCGCCAGCAGCACGCTGAGGGTAAGGGAGAACAGATACCCCAGGTTGATCTTCTTGCGGAAGGGAAAGGAGAACAGATATTTCAGCTCTTTCATGCGCCCACCTCCCCGGAGCGGCCCCCGGTCATGGCATAGCCCACGTCCTGTTTGTCGATGGAAGCCCCGGTGAATTCCCCGGTGATCCTTCCCTCGAACAGGGTGATGACCCGGTCCGACAGGCTCAGCACCTCGTCCAGGTCTGCGCTGACCAACAGGATGGCGCAGCCCGCATTTCGCTTGTCCAGGATACAGCGGTGGATGAACTCCTGGGCGCCGATGTCCACGCCCCGGGTGGGCTGGGCCACCACCAGACAGCGCCCGTCGGCGGAGAACTCCCGGGCCACCACCACTTTCTGCATGTTGCCCCCGGACAGGGAGCCCGCCTGCACCGACACCCCGGCGCCCCGGATGTCGAAGCGCCGGAACAACCCGGTCACATAGGCGCGGATCGCCTTTTTCTTCATGTGGATGCCCCCCGCCGCAAAGCGGCGCTCCCGCTGCCGCCCGGCGAGCAGGTTATCCGACACCGAAGCCGCTCCGGACACCCCGGTGGCGTTTCGGTCCTCCGGCACGTGGGCCAGGCCCAGCGCCCGGATCTTGCCGGGGCTCATGCCGTTCACCCGCACCCCTTCCACCCAGATCTCCCCGGCCTCGATGGGCTGCATGCCGCAGATGGCCTCCACCAGTTCGGACTGGCCGTTGCCCTCCACCGCAGCAACCCCCAGGATCTCTCCGGCCCGCACCGTAAGGCTCAGCCCGTTCACCGCGGGGAGCCCCCGATCCGATCGCACCTTTAGCCCTTCCACCCGGATCAGGGCTTCCCCGGGCGCACCGGCCCGCTCCGGCCGCTCCTCCTCCAGGTTCCGGCCCACCATCAGTTCCGCCAGGATGCGCTGGTTCACGTCGCGGGTTTCGTGCAGTCCCACCAGTTTGCCCCCCCGCATCACCGCCACCCGGTGGGATACCGCCATCACCTCGTACAACTTGTGGGTGATGATGATCACGGTCATCCCCCTCTCCTGCACCATCCGGCGGATGACCCCGAAGAGCTCCTCGCTCTCCTGGGGCGTCAGCACTGCCGTGGGCTCGTCCAGGATGAGCACGTCGGCGCCCCGGCCCAAGGTCTTTAAGATCTCCACCCGCTGCTGCAGTCCGATGGTGAGTTCGTCTACCCTGGCATCCGGATCGATCTCCAGGCCGTAGGTCTGGCTCAGGGCCTCCACCCTCTTCCGGGCCTCCCCGAAATCGTACAAAAAGCCCCCCTTCCGGGGTTCACAGGCGAGCAGGATATTCTGGCTGACTGTAAAAGAGGGCACCAGCTTGAAATGCTGATGCACCATGCCCACCCCCATGGCGATGGCCTGGGCCGGGCTGTGCCTTGTCACCTCGCGCCCCTTGATGAACAGGCGTCCGCTGGTGGGTCGGTTCAGCCCGTACAGGATGTTCATCAGGGTGCTCTTGCCCGCCCCGTTCTCCCCTACCAAGGCGAACACCTCGCCCTTCCCGACGGACAGGGAGACGTCGTCATTGGCCAGTACCCCCGGGAACTGCATGGAGATGTGCTCGAAGCGGACGATGGGCGCCTCCTTGGGCATGGTGCTCCCCCCTTATGGTAAAATCGGGGACGCGCAATGCGCGCCCCCGGGTGCGTATCCCTTTAATGGAATGCCGTTGGGACTTCGATCACACCGTCGATGATGTCCTGCTTGATTTGGGCTACTTCGGCCTTCAGCTCGTCGGAGACCTGCTGGGGCATGCCCTCTTCGCCGTACCCCACGTCGATCAGGCCGGAAGCCATGTTGGCGGACCAGATGGTGCCCCCGGCAAAACTGTCCTCTTCCAGGATGCCCTGCACCACGGCGACGATGGAATTGCCCACCTGCTTGATCATGGAGCAGATGATGACGTCGGGGTTGATGTACTTCTGGTCGCTGTCCACGCCGATGGCCAGATGTCCGGTCTCCTCGGCAGCCTCGAACACGCCTTCCCCCGTCCGGCTGGCCACCTGGAACACGATGTCGCAGCCCATGCCATACAGGGCCAGGGCATTTTCCTTGCCCTTGGCGGGATCGTCGTAGGTGCCCGCATACTGCCGCATGCACTCGACGTCTTCCCTGGCGTATTTGGCGCCCGCTTCATAGCCCACGATGAAGTCGTTGATGGTTTCGCTGTCCTCGCCCCCCACAACGCCGATCTTTCCGGTCTCGGTCAGTTTTCCGGCGATGTAGCCCACCAGGAAAGAACCTTCGTTCTGGGCATAGGTGATGGAGAGCAGATTGTCCCCCACACCGTCCAGCCCGTTGTCCACGAACACGAATTTGGTGTCGGGCAGTTCGGACACATACTCGGTCAGAGCGTCCCAGAACTCCCAGCCCACCGCCACCACCACGTCATTTTGCTCGGCGGCAGAAATCAGGTTGGAGGTGAACATGGAAGCGTCGTTTTTGCACTCGATGACGCTGCCCTTCACCCGGTCGGGGTACAGTTCCATCAGGGTTTGAATGCCCTCGTTGGCGGAATCATAGAAAGAGCGGTCGCCCAGACTGCCCGAAAGCACGGCGGCCACCCGCAGCGTTTCCCCGGCAAAGGCGGGGGCAGCGGCCAACAACAGAACCAGAATAAGCGCAAACAGTTTCTTCATAGCAGTGTCCTCCCATTTTGATGTATTGATGACAGTTTATGATCACGGACCTTCCCGTCCGCATCATGTCTCATTCGCGAATCTCCACGGGGGTGCCCGGGATGCAGCGCTCCCAGATGAAACGGGCGTTTTCCGGGGAAAGCATGATGCCTTTCGCGGACGACGGGTTCCCCAGCCCGGACAGCGCCGCCGTATCCGCCCGCCCGCCCTCTTCGTCGAAGGGCACGGAATGCAGGTACAGGCCCGGCTCCAGCCGATACGGGCAGCATACCCAGCCCAGCCCCTCCATCCTGCGCCATTCCTCCCCGGGCCTGGTCAACTCCCGATAACGGCCCGGCGCCACCTCGGGCCCGGTGGAACAGGCCATGGCATAGGCCTGTTTCTCCGCGTCTCCCTTTTTCCGCATGACGTACAATACCTGATCGCTCAGGTCGATCACCAGCCGGTAGGGCCGCTCCGCCTCCGGTGCGTCTTCCCGGAACAGCCTTTCGATGGCGGCGGCTTCCCCGTTCACCTTGGCGTTTTTGGCAAATGCCCCCAGAGCGGCTTTCGTCACTTCGCCGTAGCCCCCGTCGGGATCCGCCTGCAGGTAACCCAGCACCGTCAGCCGCCGCTGGATCCGGTAGGTGTCCTGCCCGTCCGCCGCTTCGGGGAGCGGCAGCTCCCCATACAGCAGGACCTGGAGCCCCTGATCCGCATGGCCCGTGCAATGCGGGGCACCCGTGTATCTCTCCAGGGCCTTCACTGCCTTTGCGGTCTCCTCCCCGTAGTCCCCGTCCGGGTCCCCGGTCATAAAGCCCAATAACCGCAACCGCTGCTGCAACTGCTGTACTCTTTCCCCCTTCATGCCCCTGGCCAGCACGGGATATTGCGCCGGGGCCGCATGTTCGGCAAACAGGGCGGCCCGGGTCTCCGGGTCCGTGGTGCCGCTTGTGTTCAGGCCGTTGTCCCCCTGGAACAGCTGCAGGGCGCGCCGGGTCTCCTCCCCAAAACGCCCATCCACCACAGCCAGGTACCCCAGGGCGCACAGCCGCCGCTGGGTGAGCAGCACCGCCTCGCTGGCGTCTCCCAGGTTCAGTTCGCCGCTGACCGGGTTCAGTCCCCCGGTTCGCCAGGCCTCGTGGATCTCCTCCTCCCGGAGGTCCGGGGCGTGGCGTAACAGCCGCTTCGTTGCCCTCGCCGTTTCTTTTCCGTAATGGCCGTCCGGCGCGCTATCCAGATATCCCAGGGCATACAGGGCGGTCTGCAGTCTGGTGACTGCCTCGCCGCTCTCCCCGTGGCCAAACGCTGCGCCCGGCAAAGCCAGGATGAGCAGCAACAGGATCAGGCTAATCTTCTTCATTCAGCTGTTCCTCTGCCGGCGTGTCCTCCATGGGCGCCACCTTGGGCATGGTGACGAGGAATTCGGTGCCCTCTCCCAGCTTTGAGTGCACCTCGATGGTGCCGTTCATGCTCTTCACAATGTGCTTCACGATGGAGAGGCCCAACCCGGTACCGCCCATGGACCTGGACCTGCCCTTGTCCGCCCGGTAGAAACGCTCGAACAACCGGGGGATGTGTTCCTCCGGGATGCCGACGCCGGTGTCCGAGATGGACAGCGCCACGGTATCCGCCCCCGTAAAGATGGACACCGTCACCGTGCCCCCCTGGCGGTTGTACTTGATGGCGTTCTCGATCAGGTTGATCAGCATTTGCTCCACCCGATCCAGATTCCCCATGATCACGACGGGCTCGGCGGGCCGCTTGTAGCGGATCTCCACTTCCTTTTGCGAGGCCAGGATGGTCAGCATATCCGACACGTCCTGGGTCAGTTCGTCCAGCCGGATCCGTTCGTTGGGCGCGTCGTGCTTGCCTGATTCCAGCTTGGACACCGTCAGGATATCGTTGATCAGCCGGGTGAGCCGATCCGCCTCCAGCATGATGATCCGCAAAAACTTGCGGGCCATCTCGGGGTCGTCCACCGCTCCTTCCTGCAGGGTCTCCACAAAGCCCTTGATGGAGGTAAGGGGCGTCTTCATTTCGTGGGATACGTTGGCCGCGAATTCGTTGCGCACCTGCTCCAGTTTGCGCATCTGGGTGATATCTTCCACCAGCGCCACCGCCCCGGTCACGGCGTTGGAATCTCTCATGGGGGAAATGTAAAGCCGCATATCCCGGGGCTCCCGCCCGTCGTCATAGCGCACGCGCAGTTCGCTGGTATACACGCCCTCCTGGCGCATACCCTGTTCCAGCACATCGGTGAGCTGGACGCTGATGTTGATGTCCTCCACCGGCAATCCCTCGCAGCTGCCCGTGATGCCCAGCAGTTTCCTGCCCATAGGGGTCACCAGCAATACGTTCATGTCCTGGTCCACCGCCAGGATGCCGTTCTGCATCCGGTTCAGCACAGCGCTCAGGGCATGGTTGCGGGTGCGCTGGCTGAATACCCGGTCCTGGATGCGCCCGATGATCTCGTTGAAACGGGCCGCCTGTTCGATGTTGTCCCCGCTGCCCGGGGCCAACCTGCTGTCAAAGCACCCTTCGGAGAATTCCGTGAGCACCTGCAGCACGCCCCCCACCAGTTTGTCGGTGCGGTTTTTGGCCATGTTCATCAGGACCAGCACAAACGCCGCCACCAGCACCGCCGCCAGGACCAGCCACAGGGCGCTTGAACCAAGGGTGGACAGGATGGTGAAGGCCGGCCGGGAGATGCACAGGTAGTAGTGATCGTCGAGCCGGGTCAGGGCGCACAGATAAGAGGGCATGACGGGCCCCTTAACGCTGCGGTACGTGACCACCGCGCCGGGATCCAGCCCTTCCAGGCGGTGCGCCTCCAACCCGCCCACGAGATCTGGGCGGGTGGTAAATACCGTCTCCCCCGCTTGGTTGAAGATGGTATACACCATCCTGGTGTCCGCGGCAACTCCGCGCATGAAATCGAAGGTTTCCTCATGTTGAAAAGCCGCGCTGTCAAGCCGGTTGGCAGACAGGCGGCAGAGGACATCGATTTCTTCCAATGCGCTTTCGTTCAGCGCGGCGCTGCCAAAGCCGGCCACCGCGCCGAGAAAGCCAAGACACAATGCAAGCGCCAGCAGGGTCGCAATCAATGCAACCCTTTGCTTCATAGGCGGCGCTCCTGACGGTCGTTAAACTTATAGCCCACGCCGCGGATGGTCTCGATATAGTGCGCATCATCGCCCAGTTTCTGGCGGATGTGGCGGATGTGCACGTCTACCGTACGGGTCTCACCGTAGAACTCATAGCCCCAGATGCGATCCAACAGGAAATCGCGGGTCAGCACTTTGCCCCGGCTCATGACCAACAGCTTGAGCAGCTCAAACTCTTTGAGGGTCAGGGACAACTTCTCGCCGTTGCGGAAGGCCTCGTAATTGCCCACATCGATGGTTATGCTGCCCGCATGGAGGATGCCCTCCTCGTCATTCTGGGGAGCCGCGCGCCGAAGCAGCGCCTTCACCCGGGCAATCAACTCGCGTACGCTGAAGGGCTTGGTGATATAGTCGTCTGCGCCCAGCTCCAGGCCCAGGATCTTATCCACTTCGTCGCCCTTGGCTGTCAGCATGATGATCGGGATATCCGCAGTGGTCGTGGTGCCCTTCAGACGACGGCAAACCTCCATGCCGTCAATGCCGGGCAGCATGATGTCCAGCAGAACCAGCGCCGGACGTTCGTGCTGGCATACCACCAAGGCATCCTCTCCCGTCGCAGCGGTTACCACGCGGTATCCGGAAGCCTCCAGATTGAAGGATAAAAGCTCAAGGATATGCGCCTCGTCATCGACCGCAAGAATCAGCTCATTTGCCATGTTCGTCTCTCCTTTTCTTCTTTGTATTCTTGAGGAACGGCTATCCGAACTCTCCATCCACGAGCAGCTTGTTCAGCTCGTCCATGAAGGTGCGAACGTCCCGGAACTGGCGATACACCGAGGCAAACCGCACATATGCCACCTCGTCCAGCTTCTTGAGCCCGTCCATCACCATCTCGCCGATGGCACTGCTGGTAATCTCCTGGTCGTAGCTGTTGTACGCGCTGCGCTCGATCTCCCGAACCAGGGCGTCAATGCTGCCGATGGACACAGGACGCTTCTCGCAGGCCTTGATAATACCGGCCTTGAGCTTGGCGGCATCGAAGGTCTCCCGGGAACTGTCCTTCTTGATGACCATCAGCGGGACCATGTCGATCTTCTCGTAGGTGGTAAAGCGTCTGCCGCAGCCCGTGCATTCGCGCCGCCGCCGTATGGTAGACCCGTCCTCCGCCTGACGGGAGTCGATCACACGGCTGTCGGTGCAATTGCAGTAGACGCACTTCATCTCGCTTTGCCTCCATTCCTCACACCTCGCATTATACACGAAAAATCGTTCCGTGTAAAGCCCTTGCAAGAAATAACTTAATATATTCATTCTTACCCATGGAGATCCGGGGTGTTTTTGGTTTCTCCGGCCTGGCCGGCTGCCCGGCTGCCTTTGCTTTCGCCTTTTTGCCCACGATCAAAAGGAAAAACCCCATGGCGGCAGCGGCGCAATCGGCTCCTTTGCACCACAAAGCGGCGGCATGGGTACAGGGCGCAGGCCGCCGCTCCATGGACATTTATCCCTTGCTTAGAAAGTAACGCCGCCTACCAGGATCACATTGGCATAGGACCTGGTGGCCCCGGTGCGGATCACGCCCCGGGCGCCCGCGATCATCTTCTTGAAGTCCTCATGGGAAACGCTTTCGAAGGGCACATCCCCCAGCAGCGCCCGCATCTCCTGCAGCAGCGCTGGATTGGCCTCCTCCATCTCCCGGGCATACAGGTACTTTTCATACGCGAATTCCTCCGCCACCGGCTTCAGCACATCCATGAAGTCCGGGAAACCGTTCCCCACGGAAAGGTCGATCACCTTGACCCCTTCCTGAACGGGCAGCCCCACGTCTGCCACCACGATGTACTGGGTATGCCCCACCTGTGTCAACAGCTTCTGGATTTCCGGGTTCTGGATGCCTGTCTTTCTCATGGTCTTCTCCTCCTTCTATGCTCCAAATACCGCCAGGGGAACAAGGTCCCCTGCATGCTTTTCCCGCCCGGTTTGTGGTGTGTTGCTTCGCCCCCCTGCAGGGCGGAACGGCGGGGTTTCGCCCATTCCGTCAAATCGGTTCCAACCAGCGCTCTCCCTTGACGGTTTGTCAGCCTCCATGCCATGCATCACTATTTTGTGCCGGACACGCGCCCGCGCACAATTTATCCTATCGTCACAACAAACACAATGTTTTGTTTCGCTTCCCGTCATTCAATTTCGCCCGTGTCTTTGTCCTCTCCGCCACCTTACCGATCCTTCCTCCCGGCGCTTCGGCGATGAGCGCAATACCGCAAGCTGTATCGCCGCCTGGGTGATCGCAAGGTCCTTCGCACCCTGCATCGGCTCGGGCTTTGCTGTCTGCGGCAAAAAAGGGCTGCTACAGTTTGATGGCTGTAGCCGCCCTTTGATTGCATCCTGATCCATCAGCCAACGAATTCCGTCTCAAACGCCTTCCAGGGGATATCCACCGGCTTGTTCTCCACGATGATGTCGTACACGTGCATAAGCAGGGGGAAATCCTCCGCTTTCAGCTCTCCGGCGGCAATCTTCTTTTTGATGGCCCGGGCAGAACGGGTAGCGATGACGGTGGATTCCAGGGTGATGCCCTGCAGCTGGGCCATGGCCTCTTCGTAGCTTATGCCCCGGCCCAGGAGGGTGCCGATCTTGCGGGTGCGGCCCCCGAAAACGGTGACGTACAGATCTCCCACCCCCAGCAGGAAGCTGTCGGGGTCCTTGGCGCCCAGGAAGGTGAGGACCCGCTGCATTTCCTTGCTGGCCTGGCCGAACAGTGCGGCTTGGGAGTTGTAGTGCTGCGTACCGATGACGCCTGACCGCTTCTCGCTCATGCCCACTGCCAGGGTGACCCCCAGGGCGTAGGCATTTTTCATGGCCACGGCAGCCTCCACCCCCACCACGTCGGTGGAGATGGACACATTGTAGAAGTCGGTCTCAAAGAGGCTCCGGATCCAGCGCAACAGCTCGATGTCCTTGCCGCAGAAGGAGACGACGGTGTAGTCCAGGTCCGCCAGCTCATAGCTGGTGCAGGGCCCGCCCACCGCGTTCAGCTTCAGGCCCCGGTTCCCGCTCTTCTCCTCGAAGAGGTCGGGATACACGATCAGGTTGCCCTCTTCGTCGTCCATCATGCCCTTGGTGACGGTGAGGATGGGCAGCTGTGGGTCCACCACCTTCAGCACGTTTTCGCAGAACCAGTCGACGCCAAAGGAGCTGACGCCGCCCACCAAAAGCTCCGCCCCCTGCAAGGCCTCGTCCATCTCCTCGAACTGGTAGTACTTGTAGCTGGCGGGCAACTTGCGCTTCATGGTCAGATGATTGCCCGTCTTGCGCGCATGCTCGATGATCTCCCGGTCCAGGGGAGTGCCCACCATGCGCACCTCATGGCCGTTGTGCGTTGCGGGAATGCCGATGGCGCTGCCCATCATCCCGGCGCCCACGATCGTAATCACGCTCATTGTTCTTCCTCCGTTTCCTTTTGCCTCCATGAATATTGTATCACGGCCCATAACAAAAGGCAAGCAAAACCCCGCGCCGGCGGGCAGAACCGGCGCGGAGGCAAGGAGTAAAACGTAGGGATGAAACTTAGAACTTGTAGTTGTCCACGTTCTCGGCGGTCCAGACAGAGGGATCCGCCATGATGATGGTGCGGCCGTCCTCGTTGATGTGGATCGGGCCCACGCCGGGAACCTCGTAGCCCTCGATCTCGGCGCCGGTCAGGTTGAGGTAAGCTACGTACACGGCCAGCTTACCCAACTGGGAGGGATCCCACAGCACGCCGTAGTCCAGGGAGCCGTCTTTCAGGTAGGGCGCAGAGTCGGTGGGCATGGAAGTGCCAACCACCGCGATGCTGTCCTGGAGGCCCTTCTCCTGCACCGCCATGGCAGCGCCGATGGGGGCGGGGGTGGAGTAGCCCAGGATGCCCTTCAGGTTCGGATAAGCGCCGATCAGGGCCATGGTCTGGGTATAGGCTTCCTGTGCGGACTCGTCGGAGGCCACCGGGTCGGTGACCAGGGTCAGGCCGGGATACTTCTCGGCGGCATAAGCCTTGGAGTAGTCGATCCAGGTGTTCAGGTTGGCAGCGGTCAGGTAGCCGGTCACGATGGCATACTCGCCCTCATCGGCGCCCATGGATTCCACCAGCAGGTCCACCAGCATCTCCCCCAGCACCTTGTTGTCGATTTGCTGGATGGAGTAGGTGACGTCATCCGCGTTGGCCGTGGTGTCCCAGTCCATGACCAGCACGCCGTCGGCGATGCACTTTTGCAGGGCGGGAGACACGGAGTCGGGATCGTTGGGGGCGATGGCCAGCGCATCGATGCCGTCTATGAGCAGGTCTTCGATCATCTGCACCTGCAGGGCCGCGTCGCCCGTAGTGGGACCGGTGTAGATGACGTTGATGCCCAGTTCTTCGCCGGCAGCCAGGGCGCCGATCTCGGAAGCGTTGAAGTAGGGAATGCCCACCAGCTTGGGCATGACCACCACGGTCATGTCGTCAGCCATGGCGGTGCAGCTCAGCAGCATGACCAGGACAAAAACCAAAGCGAGCAGTTTCTTCATAATGTATTACCTCGTCCTTGTTATTTTGCAAAGGACCTTCTGCCCGATGGCCCCTTATGCAACGGAATGATCATTTGCGGGCCAGCATCTTTTCCTTGTCCACAAAGTGCTTGATGGCCAGCATGCCGATAAGGATGAGTCCGATGGCGATGTCGGTGAAGTTGCGGTTGATTTTCAGGATGTTGAAGCCCGAGGACACCACCTGGATGATGGCTACGGCGATGACCGTGCCCAGCACGTGCCCGCTGCCCCCGGTAATGGAGGTGCCCCCCAGCACGGTGGCGGCAATGGCCTGCATGGTGTAGCTGGAACCGTAGTCCGCCCGGGCGCTGTTGTAGCGGCTGGTCATCAGGATGCCTGCCACTGCCGCCATCATGGCGGAGAACACATACACCCCCATCAAGGTCTTCCTGGTGTTGATGCCCGAGAAACGGGTGGCCTTTTCGTTTCCCCCCACCATGTAGATGCTGATGCCCCAGTAACTGCGCTCGATGAGCAGGTAGGCCACCAGGATCACTACGAGGTAAACAAGCATGGTATAAGGGATGCCCAGGAAGGTGCCCATGCCGATCTGCTGGAACAGTTTGGGAAAGCCTGATACCGAGGAGCCCCGGGTGATGTTCAGGGCCACCCCGTCGAAAACGGTCTGGGAACCCAAGGTGACCAGGATGGGAATGACCCCGATGTAAGCCACGAAAAAGCCGTTGAACAAACCGCACAACAGGGCCACTGCGAAGGTAACCACAATACCTATGGCGATGCATGGCAGTTCTGCCATGCCGTTTCCCCCGTCGTACATGGCCCGCATGACGAAGGAGGAAATGATGGAGGCCAGCATGGCGCTGTTGACGATGGACAGGTTGATGCCCCCCGTCATGATGACCGCGCTCATGCCGATGGCCAGGATGCCGAACTCCGCCATCTGGAAACCCATGTTCCGGAAATTCCTGACGGTCAGGAATTTGCCCGGGACGAGAAAGCCCATGACGATCAACAGAATGCCCAGCAGGGCCAGCAGCCGGTACTGGTGCATATTGCGCTTGAAATGCTCTTTCATTCCCCGGACACCTCCTTGGGTTCGATGTCTACCTTGGTTTGCAGGCGCTCTTCCCGGTGCAGCTTGATCATGTCGAAGCTGACCGCCAGCAGGATGATGCCGCCCACGATGATCTTTTGCCAGTAGGTGGAGATGTGGGCCAGGGTCAGGGCGTTGGAGATGAAGGCGAAGAGCAGGACCCCCAGGAAGGTGCCCAGCACCGAGCCGGAACCGCCGGTCATCAGGGCGCCACCCAGCACCACCGCGCCGATGACGTCCATCTCGAAGCCAAGGAAGGCGTTGGGGTCCACACATTTCATGATGCCCGTGTAGGTGATGCCCGCGAAGCCATACATACAGCCCGCGAAGAGGTAGGCGAAGGTGGTGAGGTTTTTGGTGTTCAGGCCGATGCGCTGGGCGGACACCGGGTTGCCCCCCATGGCCATGATGGAGCGGCCCAGCATGGTGCGCCTCAGCATGAACCATGTAAGCACCAACATGACGGCATACAGCAGCAGCTGCACCGGCACGCCGATGGTGGAGCCCGAACCGTCGGAATAGGCAAAGAACTTGTACAGCCCGAAATTTCCGATCCTTGCGGGCAGGTTGTTCAGCCACTCGCCGTTGGTATAGTACTTGATAAAGCCCATGACGATGGAGTTGGTGCCCAGGGTGGCGATGATGGGGGGCAGGCCCAGCCTCGAGACCATCAGGCCGTTGCCCAGGCCGGTGCAGCCGCCGATCAGGATGCCGAGGATGTACAGCACCACCAGATTGTCAAAGCCGGTGCCCAGCATCAGCTGCCCCGTGAGCACGGTGACCAGGGCCAGCTGTCCGCACACCGAGGCGTCGATGCCGCCGGTGAGGATGATCACCAGCATGCCCATGGAGCAGATGCCCAGGACCGAATTGGACTTGAGCACGTCCATCAGGTTGGCAAAGGACAGGAAGGTGGGGTTCATCAGGGTGGCGGCCACCGCCACAACGATCAGGATCAAAAAGACCGAGGCCTCTTTGCTCGCGACGAACCGCTTGAGCTTTCCGTTCATGCGCCTGCCTCCTTTCGGCGGGTGTCCAGAACCGCCCGCTCCATGATGCGCTCCTGGGTAAGCCCCTTGGCCTCAAATTCCCCGTTGATGCGGCCCCGCCGCATGACCAGCACCCGGTCCGAAATGGACAGGATCTCGGGCAATTCGCTGGACACCATGATGACCGCCATGCCCTCGTCCGCCAGCTGCCGCAGCAATTGATGGATCTCGGTCTTGGCGCCCACGTCGACGCCGTTGGTGGGCTCGTCCACGATCAGCACCTTGGGTTTGGTCGCCAGCCACTTGGCCACCACGATCTTCTGCTGGTTGCCCCCGGAAAATTTGGCTGCCTGCATGAAGGGGTAGGCGGGCTTCACGTTCAATTGCTGCATCAGCTCTACCGAACGCTTGGAGCGTTCCGGGAATTGGATGAGCATGTTCTTCTGGAATGTTTTCAGGATGGACAGGGTGATGTTGCTCTCCGCATCCTGCTGCATCACCAACCCCTCGGTCTGACGGCTTTCCGGCACATAGGCGATACCCAGGGCCTGGGCCTCTGCGGGAGACTTGGGGGCGATGGGCTTGCCCTCCAGCAGGATCGTACCGCTGTCCGGGGGATTGAGCCCGAACAGGGCCCGCACCGTCTCGGTCCGCCCTGCGCCCACGAGACCCGTGATGCCCAGGATCTCGCCCCGGCGCAGGTTGAAGGTGACGTTGCTGAAATTGCCCCGCTTAGAGATATCCTGCACCTCCAGCACGATCTCCCCGATGTTGGTGCCGCCCATGTGCTCTTGCTTGATCTCCCGGCCCACCATCATGGTGATGATTTCGTTCACGTCGGTTTCCCCTGCGTTCCGGGTCCCGATGTACATCCCATCCCGGAGTACGGTCATGCGGTCGACGATGCTGAAGAGCTCGTCCAGCTTGTGGCTGATGAAGATAATGCCCATGCCCCGGCTGCGCAGATCCCGCATGATCCGGAACAGGTTCTCCACCTCTCCCGAGGACAGGGCGCTTGTAGGCTCGTCCATCACCAGCAGCTTGGAATCGTACACCAGGGCCCGGGCGATGGCCACCAGCTGCTGCCTTGCGGTAGACAGGGTGTTCAGCCGGGCATTCAGGTCGATGTCCACCCCGAGGATGGACAGGGCCCGCTTGCTGACCTCCTCGACCTCCTTCCAGTTGACCAGCCTGCGTTTCCTTTCGATCTGTTCACTGAATGCGATGTTCTCCTTCACCGTCAGGGTTGGGAACAGGGAAAAATCCTGATAGATCACCATGATGCCCCGGCGCATGGACTCCGTGGGGGTGAGGCTGTCTACCCGCTCGCCGTCGATCTCGATGACGGCCCCCGGATCGGGCTTGTGGACCCCCGCCAGGACTTTGATCAGGGTGGACTTGCCGGCTCCATTCTCGCCGATCAGGCCGTGGATCTCTCCCCCGCGAACGTCAAAATTGATGTTGGTCAACGCGTTTACACCGGGAAAGGTCTTGGACACATTTTCGAGGCGAATAAAGAGCCGCGCGCTTTCTGCACCTGGCATGGGCATTCCTCCTTGTTGCGTTAGATTTCTTACTGGTAAGTATACAGTTACGGGATGAATATGTCAAGCATTCGTTTTTCCCGTATCCGGTACTTTTGTATAGGCAGATCATGGGTTCTTCCCCGGATTCAGCGGGAATCCCGGACGCCGTTCCTTTTAAGCCCGGTATCGAATCCCATCCTCGCCATCGCCCGCCTTCCCCTGATCATGAATGGCCGAAAAGGGGCTGACACGGATCATCCGACCCATGGCAGCCCCGCTTCATCCCGCAAGTTTTCCTTCGGCTTACCCCAGCAGTTTCGCCGTCTCCTCCATCCGCTCAATCACCTTCACATGGAAGGGGCACTCGGCCTCGCAGTTGCCGCATCCGATGCAGTCAGAAGCCTTGGCGCCCAGCACCTTGTAGTGATCCAGCACCGAGGCAGGCACCTCTTCCTGGAGCACCGCCAGGTCGTACAGCTTGTTCACCATGGCGATGTCGATGCCCACGGGGCAGGGTTGGCAATGTCCGCAGTAGGTGCACTGTCCGTCGAAGGCGTGGAGGGGCGCCCCCGCCAGCACCGCCGCGTAGTTCTTTTCCTCGTCGGTTGCGCTCTCGTAGGCCACCGCATCGTCCACGTGCTGGGGCGTGTCGTAGCCCACCAGCACCGAGGCCACAGCGGGTCGGGTCAGGGCGTAGTGGATGAGCTGCACCGGGGTCAGCGCCACCCCGAAGGGAGAGCGCTTGGCGTCCAGCAGCCTGCCTCCGCCGTATCCCTTCATCACCGTTAGGCCCACGTCCAGCTGTTCGCACATCTTATACAGCTTGGCTCGCTCGGGATGGATGCGCCCGGGCAGGTCGGGTTCGTAGTGCTCGGCAAAACAGTCCTCCAAATCCTCGCTGGCGGGGCGCATGTCATACGCCGGGTTGATGCTGAACAGCATCATCTCGATATACCCGCACCGGGCCGCTTCCTGGCCCACCAGGGGATTGTGGGTGCTCAGGCCGATGTGCCTGATGACGCCCTTTTCCTTCAGCCCGAACACGTATTCCATGAAGGGGCCGTTCTGAAGGTCCTGCCATTCCTGCATGCTGTCCACATAATGGATGACCCCCAGGTCTATGTAGTCGGTCTGCATCCGGGCGAGCAGGTCCTCAAAACCCGCAATGACCTTGGGCATCTCCCGGGTTCGGGTGTGCTGGCCGTTCTCCCAGTAAGAGCCGATCTGCCCCTGGATGTACCATTTGTCCCGGTTTTCCCGGATGCCGATACCGATGTTGCTGCGCACCTCGGGATTGCTCATCCAGCAGTCCAGGATGTTGATGCCCGCTTCCTCGCAGCGCTTGATTACCGCCACGCACTCCTCGGTGTTGTGCCGCTCCAGCCACTCGCCCCCCAGCCCGATTTCGCTGACCATCAGTTCGGTCTTGCCCAGCCTTCTGTATTTCAATTGTGCCATCCTCCGTCCATATTCCCAATGATTGCTCTATGATCAGTTGATCTTCAGCAGCAGTTCCAGTACCCGTTTCGCGCTTTTCATCAAGTCCTCCCGTTTCAGGGCGCCGCTCTGCAACTTTTTCAGCGTGTGCTCCGGCATGCCGCAGCCCATCTTCAGGTCGTTCCCGGCCCCGATCTCGGTGTACTGCAGGGCGTGGGTGTACCAATCGGTCATGACCAGTCCCTCAAAGCCCCATTCTTCCCGGAGCACGCCGGTGAGAAGATCCCGATTCTCCGAAGCCCGCACCCCGTTGATCAGGTTGTAGCTGGACATGACGCACCAGGGCTGGGCCTCTTTCACGCAGATCTCAAAGCCCTTCAGGTAGATCTCCCGCAGCGCCCGCTCCGACAGCCTTGAATCCGATTCCCGACGATTGTTTTCCTTGTTGTTGCAGGCAAAGTGCTTGACGGTGGCGGCCACGCCCCGGCTCTGCACCCCCCGCACCATGGCGGCGGCCATCCGGCCGCTCAGCAGGGGGTCTTCTGAATAGTACTCAAAGTTGCGGCCGCACAGGGGACTGCGGTGGATATTCATGGCGGGAGCCAGCCAGATGCCAAAGCCGTTCTCCAGGACCTCCGATGCGGCGGCCACGCCCACCCGCTCCACCAATTCCGTGTTCCAGGTACAGGCCAAAAGGGTAGCGCAAGGGAACGCGGTGGTGGTGACGCCGCACTCCGGCCGGATGCGCAGCCCGGCGGGGCCATCCGCCGTCATGGTGTTGGGGACGCCGTACAGGGGCAGGTTCCCCACCCCATAGGTGTTGGCCACCCCCCGGTTGGGCTGGCCGCACAACAGGTTCACCAGCTGCTCGTCGGACAGCAAATCCATGAAGGCTTCAAGGGATATCCTGCCCGCCGCCACATCCAGGAACTGGGTCCGGTCCGGGCCCAGCCAGGTGCATCCCCCGGGGATCCAGGGATTTTCCATGGGCGCTTGCCCGTCAAAGGGCAGGAGCGCCTTTTCCCAACCCGGCCGCTCCTGTTCCGACACGGGCAGCTTTTTGTACGTGCCGTCGGCCTGCAGGCATTCGGGCAGCTTTCGGGGCACGGCCCGGTGCTGCAGTTTTTCAAGGACTACGTCCTCGTCCAGGGTCCAGGCGCACCCGATCTCCGCCGCATCCCGCACGTTGTCTCCCAGGAAAAAGCGGTATGTCCCCTTTTCCAGCACCCAGCAGGCGCTGTCCCCGTCAAAGCTGGCAAAAGATTCCGCAGACGCCGCAACCTTCAGCACCTGTTCCTCTCCCGGCATGAGCAGCTTTGTCTTGGCAAAGCCGCACAGCACCCGGGCGGGCTTGCCCAGCCTTCCCTGGGGCGCCGAAGCGTACAGCTGCAGCACCTGCTTGCCGGCCCGGGCGCCCACGTTGCGCACCGCCGCTTCCACGGCGATCCCCTGTTCGCCCGCCTGTACGTCCAGCAGTTTCTCTTCAAAGTCCGTGTAGCTGAGGCCATAGCCGAAGGGATAGCACAGCTTGTCCTGTGCCCCCGGGAGGGTCGCGAAATAGCGATAGCCCACATAGATATCTTCGCTGTAGTTCACGTATGCGTCCGACTCGTTGAAGCCCGCCGAAGAGGGATAGGCGTCAAAGTCCACCGCAAAGCTGTCGCTCAGGCGTCCGGAAGGGTTTTCCTCTCCCAGGAGTATGTCCGCCATGGCCAGGCCACCCTCCATGCCTCCCTGCCAGGCCAGCAGCACCCCCTGCACCCTGGGCTCGTCCTTGCACCATAAGGTGTCCATGATGCCCCCGGTATTCAGCACCACGGCCACCTTGGGGAAGGCTTCCATGACCTGCCTTGCCATGCGCTCCTCCCCGGGGCTCAGGTAAAAGTCCCCGTCGCCCTTCACGCCGCTGCGGTCGCTGCTCTCCAGGGAATAGCGGCAGAGGACGATCACCGCGGTATCCGCAAAGGCCCGGGCATCCCACAGCAGTTCCCGGGGAAGCTCCGGCTCCGGCACCAGGCCGGGCTGGATCCCCTTCCCATAGGCCTCCGCCACGTAGGTTCGATAGTGCTCCCCCAAAGGCCCAAACAGTTTGACCTTTCCCTCTGCCTCCTTGATCTCCATGCCCATCAACAGGCTCCTGCTGTAGGGCGTGGTGGTATCCCCGCTGCCGCCGCCCCCCTTCACGTAGTCCGCCTGGCCCTTTCCGAAAAGGGCGACTTTGGATCCCTTGCCAAAGGGCAGCAGCCCTCCCTGGTTTTTCAGCAGCACCATGCCTTCCGTCGCAGCGGTCCGGGCCAGTTCGATGTGCTCTTTGCAACAGGTCAGCTTTTTGCCTCCCTCCCCCAGGGGCAGGTTGGGCATATACCGGATAAATTGCCATTTCCCCGCCATGCGCCTTTTCCTCCTCCACACTTGGCATTGCTCCCCGGATTCTATCACATCCCCGGCCCCGGCGCAAGCATCCGGACCTGCGATTTATTGTCCGCCATGACAGCCCTTTGCCCCGGCGCTTCACGATCCGCAGGCAATGTTCCGTTGCCCTCTCGTCTTCCCCTTTCCCCTTGTTAACCTTTCCGCGGTATCTCTTTTTCCCTTCCCTGCTATGATGTCTTATGGTCCGCCCCAACATCTGCCGGAAAGAGGTCGACGCCCATGCACGCCGTTTTGTTCGATTTCAACGGGACCCTGTATGACGACAAGCGCTTCCACCAGACCGCCTGGCAGCGCTATCTGAAGCAGCGCTTCGGCATGGAGATCACCGCGGAGCAGGTGGAAGCCCGCTTGATCGGACCCAGCAACCGGATGGTTTTCACAGAGATCCTGCAGCTGGACCTCACCGAAGATGAAATCCACCGCTGCTCCGAGGAAAAAGAGGCCATGTATCGGGCGGTGGCCTGTGAGCGGCCGGAAAATCTGCGCCTGGTGAAGGGCGTCCCCGAACTGCTGGACCTGCTGACGGGCCAGGGCATTCCCTTCGCCCTGGCCACCGCCTCGGTGCCGGGCAACATATCCTTTTACCTGGATACCCTGGGCCTTGGGAAATGGCTGGACCGGGACCTGATCGTCCATGAGGACGGCAGCGGCCGGCCCAGCAAACCCGACCCCGCCTACTACATCGAAGCCGCCGCCCGCATCGGAGCGCCCCTGTCCCGGTGCATCATCGTCGAGGACTCCAGGGCCGGCCTGGAGGCCGCCCGCCGCGCAAAGCCCGCCCGCCTCATCGCCATCGACACCATGCTGTCGGAAGAAGAACTGCAAAAGGAACCCGGCGTTTACACCGTGATCCACGACTTTACCGACTTTGCCCGCTTCCTGGAGGCGTGACGGCAAACTCATCCGCGGCTGTCCGGCGCCCGCAACCGGCGGACCCGGGATGTACCTTTTGAACGGGATCTTCAAAAGGCTTGCAAGGCGGGGGGAAATGTGATAAAATTCCCTTGAAAGAAAACCTTCATCGACCGATCCGGGAGGGATACATATGGCAAAAAACTATCGTTCGCAACTGGTGGGCGTGTTCGGTTGCCCCGTGGATGAGAATCCCACCATCCGGGTACAGGAGGCTGCCTTCGCCGCCGCAGGGCTGGACTGGCGCTACCTTACCCTGCTGGTCAAGCCCGAGGACCTGGCCGACGCCTTCCGGGGTCTTAAGGCCATGAACTTTGCGGGCATCAACCTCACCGTGCCCCACAAAGTGGAGGGGCTCAAGTACGTGGACGAGCAGAGCACCGAAGTCCAGCTCATCGGCGCCACCAACACCATTGTCAACCGGGGCGGGCGGCTCATCGCCTACAACACCGACGGCAAGGGTTTCGTGGAAAGCCTGCGGGAACAGGGCATCGAGCTCACGGGCAAGCACATCGCCGTGCTGGGCGCCGGGGGCGCGGCCCGGGCCATCTGCGTGGAGTGCGCCCTGGCGGGCTGCCAGGAGATCACCATCATCAACCGCAACCACAAGCGGGGCGAGGAACTGGCGGAGCTGATCAACGAAAAGACCGAGAGCCGGGCCGCCTTCGCCCGCTGGGAGGGCACCGCCCCCATTCCTTCTTGCGATATCCTCATCAACGCCACCAGCGTGGGGTTGTATCCCGATCCGGGCTGCCCGGACATCCGCTATGAGGACATCCGCCCGGGCATGATCGTCCAGGACGTGATCCCCAACCCTGCGGATACCTTGTTCCTGAAGAAGGCCCGGGAATTCGGCGCCACCACCTACGACGGTCTGGGCATGCTGGTGTGCCAGGGCGCCATCGGCTTTACCCTGTGGACCGGTCTGGAGGCGCCCGCCCAGGTGATGCGGCAAGCCCTGGAGGCGGAAAACCAAGCCGATTCCTGACCCCGCACCGGAAAGCGAGACACGCGCCATGGAAAAGAAAGGGCAAGGGTTGAAGTTCTCCTTCAATTCCCCCGCCGTGTTGATTTTTGCCCTGCTTTGCTTCGCGGTCATGCTTCTGGACAAGCTCACCGGACATGCTTCTACCCGCCTTTTTTTCAGCGTGTACCGCAGTTCCCTGTTTGATCCTTTGACCTACGTCCGCATGGTTGGCCATGTGCTGGGCCACGGGGACTGGGATCACCTCATCGGCAACGTCATGTACATCCTGATCCTGGGCCCCATGTTGGAGGAAAAATACGGCACCAAAAACCTATGTTTTGTCATGCTGGCCACGGCCCTTGTGGTGGGCCTGGCCAGCTTTGTCCTCTTCCCCGCCACCGCCTTGCTGGGAGCCAGCGGCATCGTGTTCTCCCTGATCCTGCTGTCCTCCATCACGGGTTTCCGGGACCGGAACATCCCCCTCACCTTCCTCCTGGTGGCGATCATCTTCATCGGCAAGGAGATCCTCTCCGCCATCACCCTTCAAAATAACGTCTCGTATTTCGCCCACATCCTGGGGGGAGCCGTAGGCGCCGCCCTGGGCTTCCTGATGAACAAAAAAGCGCCCCCAAAACGGGCAGCCTGACGGGCGCCCCGCGGTTTGACGATATGCCGCACCCTCCGCCCGCGCCGGATTTTGGACAAGGAACCGGTCAATCGGGCAGGATCCGGCGCACCTGTATGCCGCTCTCCCTTGCATAGTTTACCGTCATGGCAGTGCCCCCGGGCTGCCCGGTATAGGCCGCCAGCAGAAGGTCCGCATTGTCCACCAAATAGCGGTTGCGCCGGAACATACAGCCCTTTGTATATGCGTGCCCGGTAGCCGTCACGATGTCTGCCATCGCGAACAGGCGATCCCGTCGCAATTGATACGCCCGTTCCCATTTTGCGGCCTGGGTATCGAAGGGGGACACCATCTCCAGGATGATCCAGGGGTACTTTTTCTGCAGCTCCAGCACGGCTTCCGCCGCGAACAGATCCATGCCCAGGGCGCCTCCGGACAGAAAGTGGGCATACCCCTCTCCGATGAGGCCCTCGATGGCCTCTTTTACCGCCCCCTTGAAGGCGATGCAGCGGGGATCCTCCTCGTCGAAGCCAAAAGGCAGCTTTTGAGGGCGGTGCCCCGTAAAGGCACATCGCTTGTACCCGGGCCTTCCCCTGCGCCTTGCCGCCTTCATCCCTTCGTCCTCCCTTCCGCCGCCACCTTGCGCTCCACAAACCACTTGCCCAAGCGATTCCCCGTGGGCCTGGCGCTGCGTTCGAAGTAGAGATAACTCGGTCTGCCCCCGATGTACACCGTAAACCGGTCCCCCTGTCCGCCGCAGCGCATGGCGGCCGCCTGCTTGACCTCTCCCACCCGATCGATCCTGTAGCGCTGTCCGTCTTCCCATGTGATCCACCGGGGCAGCATACGCCCTTCCTCGTCGAATACGGCGAATACCTCCACATATACCTTGAGGGCCTGCTCCGCTCCCATTGTCTTCACCTCGCCATGAACCTGTTGTCCGGCGCCATGGGCATGCGCAGCTTGTATCCCCGCTCCACCAGGCTGTGCAGCTTGAAGGACAGGAACTCCGGCGGCACATACAAGCGCCTGGCCACGGAGAAGAGGTTTGCATCGGCGCTGCGCATGAGATCCAGCACCTCCTCGTCCGGGATCAACAGGTTCGCCCCGAAGCAGTTGGCCTCCCGTTCCTCCTTGCCCACGGCCCGGAAGATGTCCAGATCCCGCAGGGCGCCCACCCGTAATTCTTTCCCGTGCAGGACGATATGCCCTGCTTCGTGGCTCGCCACCACCCTTTGCTCCGATTCCTCCAATTTCCCGTTGATGACCACATAGCGCGTACGGTTCACCACGGTGCAGAAGCCTTTCAGTCCCCGGGCATCGAAGCGATGGGTGAAGCGGGTGACGACCCGGAGGGCATCCAGCAACTCAAAGGGATCCCGGGTCTTGTACATACGCACCAGCCGCTCGGCGGTGCCATGGATGTCCACCATCCCATCCTCTCCCCCTTTATCCTTCCTCCGCCCCGTCCGGATTGCTTCCGGGAGCAAACCGTTTCGCCCGCTTCTTGGAATCCAGAAAGATGGACTGGATCTCGTGGAGGAAGGCGATCTCGTCCTCCGGGGACAGGCTGCCCCCCGCAAAAAGCTGCTTGGTGCGCCGGAGGATCTCCGCCGCCTGGTCCTGTCCCCGCCTGCCGTAGGACGCCCCCACCACGGTCATGTAATCTTCATGCTCGGTCTTCAGGTAATTGACATCCGTATGGAGCGCCTCCGCCAGCTTTTTGTAGGTCTCCTGCCGGCGCGGGTAGGAGCCCTCGGTCTCGTACCCCGCGATGGTGCGCGTGCTCACCCCCACCAACCCTGCCAGCGCCGGTTGGGACAGCCCCTGCTGCTTTCTGAGCATCTTCAGCTTCTCCGCAAAGTTCATGATTCCGCCCCCCCTTTCCCCCCGGCTCTCCCGCCGGGGAAATGAAGTTCAACTTCATTTTAATGGTAGCATGCATGAACCCGAATGTCAATACCCCCCGCAAAATTTTTATTTATCTTCTCAACTCCTCCCAGAAAATGAACTGCCGCAGCCATCTGGCAGCAGCAGCCTTCAAAAGTAAGTGCTCAATAAAGCGCGCTACAATGGAAACTGCCGTTGCATCTCTGTAGCCCATGGCAACAGATCATCAGTCGCTGCCCCGGAGTCCTGGGCAAAGCGATCCGGCAGAACGGTCAATAGATGGTTGACTTTCAGCTGAGAAAATGTAATTTTTCATTGTCCTCTTGACGGGGGCAGTTCACTCCCGTGGCGGCGGCTTTTATAGATGACCCCGTCAATCCAAAGCAACCTTGGGAAAAACAACCGAGATCGTCAACCCTTGTTCCCATCGGGATTCAGCTTCAAGCTTCAAATTTAGGTCGTATGCCATCTTCCTGGTCAGGTACAGCCCCATGCCGGTAGCTTTCCTCCGGCTATCGTTGGAATCACCGGTGAAGCCCTTTTGAAAAATATAGGGCAAATCATAACTCTTGACGCCGATACCGTTATCGGCTATGGTCAGAATATCCGCCTCGGCAGTCTGCTGCAGGGATATTGTGAGATTTGGTTTATTTCCGCTGTATTTGATGGCGTTGCTGATGATTTGACCCAGCATAAATTGAAGTCCGCGGCGGTCGGTATAGACGATTTCGCCCTGTAATCGATTCTCGATATGAAACCGTTTTTCCTCCAACAGGGGTGCGTAATCCTCCAGAACTTCTCCAACGGCATCTCCCAGTTCTACGATCTCAAACCGATAATCTTTCGTGCTACTCCCGAGCCGGGCATAGTAGAGCATTTGGGTAATGTCCTCCTGAAGCTGGCTGCGTACATAATCTAATCTGGCTTGCAGGGAGGGAGAAAGCTCATCGGTTCGATTGTCTAAAATCATAGTGAGTAGCGACAGCGGTGTTTTTGATTCATGTACCCACCCCTCCACATATTCCTCATAATCTCGAAGAGATTCTTCCGCTTCCCGAATCCGTTTCTGTTTTTCCTCCAAGACAGAAACCAGCAAATGAAGCTGTTCCCGTTCCTGCTGGCTCACCGCGTTCAAAAGCTTTTCCGTATTCACTACGTTTGGCTCCCTCAAAAACGCCTGAAATAGCGACCGATTCTGTTTCCCTTTGAAATACAAAATCAAAACGATTGCTGAAAAAAGAACAAGACTTGCCAGCACAATGAGTCCGATAAGGCTTGTAAATGCCTGTGCATCGGAAAGCCAAAGAACCAGTGCGGAAAATGCATCGATGGTCAGCAGCAGAAGGAGCCAAGGAGCGTATCGTTTTAAGGTCATCCAAAGCTGCCTCATGGCGCATTCTCCGTTTCCAGACGATAGCCCAATCCACGCACAGTCACCACTTGCTGCTTCATGCCTAAATTCGCCATAGTCTTTTTCAAACGGGTTAGATTTACATGCAGGGCGTTTTCGTCAATAAACTCTGCAGTATCCCAAAGCGCTATGCATAGCTGTTCGGAAGTTACCAAATGCTCCCCGGCTGAAAGCAATGCTTCCAAAAGCTTTCCCTGATTCCTTGGAAGCACCACGGAAGTGTTGTTTATGTATAGAGTGTACGTCGTGCGATCGAGCAGGAACCCCTTCCCTTCCAGGAGGTTGGTACGGCCTTCATATCGTTTGAGAGTATTGGCAATTCTGGCCAACAGCCGCTCTTTACGGCAGGGCTTTGTCAGATACTCGTCCGCACCAAGCCGAAGGGCCTGCAATTCGTCGGCCATCTGGTCTCGGGAAGTCAAGACGAGAATGGGAATAGAAGTTTTCCGCTTGAAATCCCGACAAATCTGAAAGCCGCTGGTTTCCGGTAAATTGAGATCCAGGATCACAAGGTCAGGAGAGAGGGCTATCAACTGCTCTGTTGCATTTTCAAATGTAGTCACTTCGAAAGCTGCGTATCCCGCCTTATTCAGGATACTGCAAAGCTCTTCACGCATATAGACTTCATCTTCAACAACTGCAACCTTTTTCATGACAGCCTTCTTTCCGTTGCTATTCTTCTCTCTGTGGTTGCATCAGCGTCAGCAGGTATCGGTCGCTGGAACGCTTGATGACCGTCACATAGATATATTCTACCACACAAAGCAGAAAAATCATAGCAGCGGATACCATCAGCATTTCCCCTTGCGTCCCCTGCGCTTGGGAGGAAAGTATACCCGTATACAAAGCCTTGACCCCAAAGTGACTGCTGACGGCGGCAACAAAGACGGGAAGCCCCATGAACCAGACAATCTGTTTCCCAGCGGAGTTGCATATGGTTTCGTAGGTGGCGCCCAGGCGAACCAGCGTCAGGTATCTTCGCCCGGTCTTCTGCTGATTCATCAGGAACTGGACGCCCATGACGGTATTGGCAACCACCAGGAAGATGATGGCCAAATAGATGGTAATATAGCTGGCGGCTACCATGTAGAATAGCTGTCTGCCCATGTTTTGCAGATAGCTTTCGTATTCAATGCCGATGTCCTTTAGGCCGATCGCATCCAGTTGCTCATTGAGAGCAGAAATTGCGGTCAGAAGGCTTCTGCCCTCGGTTGCCTCACTGCTCAAAATGCCGTTGATATAGACACTGTAATCTCCCTGCGTGTAGTGCAAAAACTGCTCGTCAGGCAAGATGAGGGCGAAGGATAAGGTAATGGACCTGTCCGTCACAAGGTTCATGGACTGAATTTCTCCACGCAGATACAGCTCGTCTCCTCTCAAAGTGGCTTTGGGATGCTCTTCAAGGATCCCGTTTAGGAGCGCGGTTCTGGTTGTAAAATCCGAATCCCGGTAGACGGCAGCCTCATTCGCTGTCAGAGTCAGCGGTGACTTTCCCACCGCCTCAAGCAAACGGTTATAGTCTGAAAGGCTGATGAGATAGGGATAACTCGCATAGCTCATGTCATACAGAAGAAGCATATCCCTATCCTCCGACTGCGGAAGGTTGCGCAGGGACTCCATAACAGGATCCATCTGAAAAACATCGTAGGAATCATCCAAAGTACGGACATGTCCTATCCGCATTTCCAATAAGTGAGAGAATTGCGCATCAAGGCCGTTTTCTTCGAGTACGGCTTGCAAATACGGGAGAAACTCCCGGCGGGGTTCGGTGCGATAATCCTGAAATGTATAATCCAGCACATGATCCCCGCTTTGCCGATTGGTACCGGCAATTCCAATACCGGCGCCAAAGCAGCACAGAGCCGCCAGAATCAGCAGCGAGCTGATGGCCATGGAGGTGGACTGGTGGATTACGTTCTCCTGAATTTGACGGAGCGTGAATACGTGGAGCTTCCGATTTTCCTTTCCTGCTTTTACTAGTAAAGCAATCAGTACGCGCATCCCATAGAACAGGAGAATGGTTCCCCAAAGGCCCAGCAAAAGGGTAGCGAGCATTGCCCTCAAATCATACCAAACCATCCCTTGGATCGCCATGGTATAGGCTACGGCAAGCATCACAATGCCGCAGAGTATACAAATCGCATATACAGCCGCAGGCTTTTGCTTTTTCTCGTTTTCGGAGGTGTTTGCCAACAGAGAGCCGATTTCCCGACTGCTGATTTTTCCGCTCAGTATCAGAAACGCCACAAACTTAATGGCGAGGAACCCTGCAACGGTATAGCCGACAGCAGACAGGGGAAGCGTAAATCGATGTCCGACAATTCCCATACCCACAACTTTGGCGGTGACAAGACTGATGATTTCAGAAAGCAGTACCGCGATCGGGAGCCCAATAATCAGCGCAAGGACGCTAATCAAAAGGTCTTCCGCAAGAAGCATCGTAAAAAGCTTGCTTCTGCGCATTCCCATCATCAGATAGACGCCAAACTCTTTCCTGCGGCGTTCCAGCTGATATTTACAGGCAAAATACATCAGGAAAAACAGGATCACCAATGTCATTCCATAGAAAACGGGAATCCTCGTCAGCAGTCGATTTACCGCATCACTTTCCATCTTCATGAGGAAACCCATTACATCCTGTCCGGATAGGGAGAGAAGAATATAAAAAGCGACGATGGAAATGACCAAAGAGCCAAAGAACAGGCCGTTTTCTTTGCGGTTGCGCCTGCTGTTTCTAAGGATCAGATTAGAGAACATTACAACTGCCTCCTCCCAACTGCGCCATGACCTTCAGAATCCGCCGGTAGAAATCCTGTCGACTTTCGTCGCCACGGCGAAGCTCATGGAAGATTACGCCATCCTGAATGAACAGGATTCGCTTGCAAAAGCTGGCTGCGTTGGAATCATGGGTCACCATCAAAATGGTGGCCTGTTCGTCCCGATTCAAACCGGAAAGCTTCTCCATAAGATTCCGCGCATTTTTACTGTCCAATGCGCCCGTGGGTTCATCCGCGAGGATCAGCTTGGGGTGGAGAATCATGGCTCTGGCTGCTGCCACCCGTTGGAGCTGTCCGCCGGACATCTGCGAGGGAAATTTGTCCAGGACATCCGTTATTTCCAGATATTCCGCCAGTTGGTTCAGACGCATTTGACCGTCTTTTTGCGCCACGCCGTGGAGCGATATAGGCAGCAGGATGTTTTCTCGGCCGGTGAGATTGAAAAGCAATTCAAAATTCTGGAACAGGTATCCCACATTTTTTCCACGGTATTCCGCCAGCGCCTTCCCGTCCAGAGACTGCAGTTTCTTGCCCTCCATCACGATGCTGCCGCCGGTGGGTTTGATCACGGTTGCAATGCAGTTAAGCAGTGTGGATTTTCCGGAACCACTGCTTCCCATGATCCCCAAAAATTCTCCGGGCATTACCTGAAAGGTGATTCCCCTCAGCGCCTTGGTTTCGTTCGATGCAGTACCATAGGTCTTCGTTAGGTTTTCGATACTCAAGATCGGTTCCATAAGTTTCCCTCCTCTATTTTCCGGCTACATGATAGCATACATTATCGGGTAACACCACTTACAGTTGGTGTAAGGTTGGGAATCGTCTACCGTTCCGTCAAAAGAAAAAACGACAGGCGGTTCTAATTTTTAGAATCGACTGTCGGTGACATTTTCGGGCTCTTCACGGAAAGTGATAAGGTATAATATTTTGGCTCTTCACGGAAAGTTGAGGGATGGTGGAATGTGAGCAGGCAGTGCGAGGTAACGAACGAGGGTGAAGAAGTAATCGTCATCCCTGTAACCGTAGCCAATTCGCTTAGCGACCTTGATCTTGTT
>JAAYOH010000051.1 GCA_012520375.1 Clostridiales bacterium | reverse complement strand
TCCTCGCCGTTCAGCTTTTGCTTGGACAATTCGATGTACCAGTCGCAGAAAGAGGACCAGGCGAATTCGTAGATCTTGGTGGCGGCCAAGCCCAATTCGTAGCCCTCCAGGTTGCCGGTGACCCCCTCCACGGCCTCCCCGAAACGGGTGAGGATCCAGCGGTCCCCGGCGTCCAGGGCCGAGGGGCCGATGGCGCGGATATCCGCAGGCATCCCGTCCAGGTTCATGAGCACGAAGCGGGAGGCGTTCCAGATCTTGTTGGCGAAATTGCGGAAACCCTCGATCTTCTCTTCGGAGAAGCGCACGTCGTTCCCCGGGGCCACCCCCATGGCCAGGGAGAAGCGCAGGGCGTCGCAGCCGTATTTCTCGATCATCTCCAGGGGGTCGATGCCGTTGCCCAGGGATTTGCTCATCTTGCGGCCCTGGGCGTCCCGCACCAGGCCGTGGAGCAGCACGGTGTCGAAGGGCAGCCGGCCCATCTGCTCGATGCCGGAGAAGATCATCCGGGCGTCCCAGAAGAAGAGGATGTCGTAGCCGGAGATCATGACCGTGGTGGGGTAGAAGTACGCCAGGTCTTCGGTTTGGTCCGGCCAGCCCAGGGTGGAGAAGGGCCACAGGGCGGAGGAGAACCAGGTGTCCAGCACGTCCTCGTCCTGGCGCAGGGCGCCGCCGCATGTGGGGCAGGCGCCGGGCGCTTTCCTGGCCACCACCATCTCGCCGCAATCGTCGCAGTAGTAGGCGGGGATCCGGTGCCCCCACCACAGCTGCCGGGAGATGCACCAGTCCCGGATGTTGTCCATCCAGTTCAAATAGGTCTTGGTGAAGCGCTCGGGGATAAAGGTCAGCGCCCCGGTGCGGGCGGCTTCGGCGGCGGGCTTGGCCAGGGGGGCCATTTCCACGAACCACTGGGTGCTGACCATGGGCTCCACCGTGTCGTGGCAGCGGTAGCAGGTGCCCACGTTGTGCTGCAAGGGTTCGATTTTTACCAGCAGCCCCAGTTCCTCGAGCTCTTCCACGACCTTCTTGCGGCATTCCGACCGGGTCATGCCCTGGAAGCGCCCCGCGTTTTCGTTCATGTATCCGTCGTCCGTCAGCACGCGCAGCACGGGCAGGCCGTGGCGCCGGCCCACCTCAAAGTCGTTGGGGTCGTGGGCGGGGGTCATCTTCACGGCGCCGGTTCCAAAGGCCGGATCCACGTAGGCGTCCCCCACGATGGGGATCTCCCGGTCCATGATGGGCAGGGTGACCGCCTTGCCCACCAGCCCTGTATAGCGGGGATCCTCCGGGTTCACCGCCACGCCGGTATCCCCCAGCATGGTTTCGGGCCGGGTAGTGGCCACCACCACATCCCCGTCGGCCCCCGGATAGCGGATGTACCACAGGCTGGTATCCTGCTCTTCGTATTCCACCTCGGCGTCGGACAGGGCGGTTTTGCAGGTAGGGCACCAGTTGATGATGCGGTTGCCCCGGTAGATCAGCCCCTTTTCGTACAGGCGCACGAAGACCTCGACGACCGCCTTGTTCAGGCCCTCGTCCATGGTGAAGCGCTCCCGGCTCCAGTCGCAGCTGGCGCCCAGTTTTTTCTGCTGCTCCACGATGAGGCGGCCGTACTTCTCCCGCCACGCCCAGGCCCGCTCCAGGAAGCCCTCCCGGCCCAGGTCCTGCTTGGTCAGCCCCTCGCTCTTCAGGGCGTCGATGATCTTCACTTCGGTGGCGATGGAGGCGTGGTCGGTGCCGGGCAGCCACAGGGTGGGATCCCCCTTCATGCGGTGATAGCGGGTGAGCACGTCCTGGGGCATGGTGTCCATGGCATGGCCCATGTGCAGCTGTCCCGTGATGTTGGGCGGGGGCATCATGATGACGAAGGGCTTTTTGCCCGGTACCCGCTCGGCGATAAAATACCCCTTGTCCATCCATTCGGCGTACAGCCGGTCCTCCACTTCCTGGGGTCGAAACACCTTGTCCATTTCCCGCATCGTTACATTCGCTCCTTTTGTTGCTTCAACAAGCGCTTTGGCCCTTTATGCCAAAACTACAGGTATAACAGACCGAGGAGACCACGGCGAACACCAGCGCCGCCACCAGCAGCCACTGCCCCGCCTGGGCGAGAAGCGCCTGTTCGTGCCAGGGGTATACCATCAGGATGCCCAGGATGAACAGGCAGGTGGAGATCTTCCCCGGCAGCCTGGCGTACACCACCACGTTCTTGCGCTTCAGCAGGTAGGCCGAGCCCACCACCTGGTAGCAATCCCGCAGCAGCAGGGCGGCGGGGATCCACCAGTGAACGTGACCGGACCAGGTGAGGCAGAACAGGATGGTCAACAGCATCAGTTTGTCCGCCAGGGGATCCACCAGCTTGCCAAAATCGGTGACCTGGTTCAGGCGACGGGCCAGGTATCCGTCCAGGGCGTCGGTCAATGCGCAGACCAGATAGACCACCAGCGCCGGGATGGGCCGACCGTCGACATACAGCCAGGCAAAGATCGGCACAAACAGCACCCGGATCACAGTCAGCACATTGGGGACATTCATGGGAAGGGCCACCTCTTTCCGTTACCGGGCCATCATATCAAAGCGCATGGATATATGTCAAGCGCGATAAAGTAAGGACTGCGCGACAAGGGGAAAATCCCCGCTGTGGGGATCCCGGCCCGGTTGCCGAACATTTGAAGGAGGGGATTGTTAAATGCTTCATTTTACGGGAAAAACGGGCCGCCGCCCTTGACAGCTGAAAGAATGGTGTGGTAGAATCCCGTATATTCCGATGAGGGGAAGAGTAGCCCCCTGTGCCTGACAAAGAGAGCGGCCGGCCGGTGAAAGGCGCGCAGGCACATCGAGCGAAAGGCATCCCCGAGGGGCGCACCGAATCTGCGTAGGCTGCGCCGGGTCCGCCCGATACAGCGGCGAGCAGTTCATGCTGTTCACGAGGCCCCCATCGCGAGGTGTGGGCGAAGTAAGGTGGAACCGCGAAGCGATGGCTTCGTCCTTATGGCAACATTTGGACGGGGTATTTTTTTGCCCCTCCCGGTCGACCACAGAAAAGGAAGGAGCGAACCTGAATGAACAAAACCTGGAAGAAGATGCTCTCCCTGCTGGCCGTGCTGCTGCTGCTCGCGCTGCCCTTTGCCGTTCCCGCAGAGGAAGCCGCGCAGGGAGCCGCGCCCGTGGAAGCGGCGGTGACCGAGGCGGCGGAGGCGGAAGCCGCGCCTGCGGAGGAAGCAGCGGAAGCACCTGCGGAGGCCGAAGCCGCCGAAGCCGCTGAAGAAGCGCCGGCGGAAGAACCCGCCCCCGCTCCGGATGCGCCAAAGGGCATTTTCGCTGTCGTGGCCGATGTGAACGGCTTTGTCAACAACATCGTGTGGGGCTGGCCCGCCATGATCCTGATCCTGGGCGTGGGCCTGTACCTGACCCTGGGCTCCAAGGGACTGCAGTTCAGAAGATTCGGCATCTCCATGAAGGAGACCCTGGGCAAGGTCTTTGACAAGAAAGAGGCCGCGGAAGGCTCCATCACCCCCTTCCAGGCCGTGTGTACCGCCCTGGCCGCCACCGTGGGTACGGGCAACGTGGCCGGCGTGGCGGGGGCCATCGCCCTGGGCGGCCCCGGCGCCGTGTTCTGGATGTGGATCAGCGCCCTCCTGGGCATGTGCACCAAGTTCGCCGAGGTGGTTCTGGCGGTCAGGTACCGGGAAAAGAACGAAAAGGGCGAATGGGTCGGCGGCCCCATGTACTACATCACCAACGGCCTGGGCAAGAACTGGAAATGGCTGGCGGTGCTCTTCGCCCTGTTCGGCATGCTGGCCTCCTTCGGCATCGGCAACGCCACCCAGGTCAGTTCCATCAAGGACTCCATCAACGAAGCCATCGCCGGTTTCGGCGGCAGCCCCTCCGTGGTCCTCAACTGGATCCTCGGCATCCTGCTGGCCCTCATCGTCATGGTGGTACACATCGGCGGCCTCAAGCGGGTGGCCAGCGTCACGGAAAAACTGGTGCCCTTCATGGCCATCCTGTACATCATCCTGGGCCTGGGCGTCATCGCGATGAATGTCGGCCGCATCCCCGCCGCCTTCGCCGCCATCTTCGAAGGCGCCTTCAGCCCCCGGGCCGTCACCGGCGGCATCGTGGGCAGCATGCTGATCTCCATGCGCCGGGGCATCTCCCGGGGCATCTTCTCCAACGAGGCCGGCCTCGGTTCGGCCCCCATCGCCCATGCTTCCGCGGACGTGGACCATCCCGTGCGCCAGGGCATGTACGGCATCTTTGAGGTCTTTGCTGACACCATCATCATCTGCAGCCTGACCGCTTTGGTGGTGCTGTGCGGCGTGGGCGCCGAGGGCATCGCCTTTGGCCAGCCCGCCGGCGCGGCCCTCACCATCAAGGGCTTCACCAACAGCTACGGCAACTGGGTCACCGTGTTTACCGCCGTCGCGATCTGCTGCTTCGCTTTCTCCACCATCATCGGTTGGGGCCTGTACGGCAGCCGCTGCACCGAGTACCTCTTCGGCCGCAAGGCGATCAAGCCCTACCTGGTGCTGTTCTCCCTGATGTCCATCCTGGGCGCCACCCAAAACCTGGGCCTCCTGTGGGACATCGCGGACACCCTGAACGGCCTGATGGCCATCCCCAACCTGGTGGCGGTCATCCTGCTCGCCCCCGTGGTGTTCAAGCTGGCCAAGGAATTTTTCTCAAAGGGGAGCCAGCCGGACCTCACGAAATAACCGCAACACGATGTATCTGGTCTTGGGCTGCCGCGGGGCAGCCCTTTTTTTGCGCGCGCCGGGGGGATGAAATCAAGAATTAACCTGGGGCGGCAAAGAAGAGGGCTTGTATCTCTTGACAATTGCCCCGTATTGTGGTAAAGTAATTGGGCGCGGCCCCGGAAGGGGCTTTGATTTTGAACGATTTTTATGGGTGGGAGGTGTCAAGGATGGCATCCGATAAGCGTGTAAAGGTGACCATGGCCTGTCAAGACTGCAAACAGCGCAACTACAACACCATGAAGAACAAGAAAAACGATCCCGACCGCCTGGAGATGAGCAAGTACTGCCGTTTCTGCAAGAAGCATACCGCTCACAAGGAGACCAGGTAAGGTCCCCCTGGGAACGAAAGCGAGGAATTCACCAATGGCAAAGAAAAACGCGCCGGCGAAGCAGGGCGAGAAGAATTTCTTCCAGAAGTTCATCGGCTTTTTCAAGAACCTGGCACTGCGCATTGCGGGCAGTTTCAAGGACATGGCCTCAGAACTGAAGAAGGTCACCTGGCCCACCCGCAAGGAACTGATCAACTACTCCCTGGTGGTGCTGACCTTCATGCTGGTTATGGGCGTGATCATCGGCCTTCTGGACGGCGGCGCCGCCTGGCTGGTCAGCGTGCTCATCAGGGGTTGACAGGAGTTCCTATGGCTGAACAAAAAGAAGCCAAATGGTATGTCGTCCATACCTATTCCGGATACGAGAACAAGGTCAAGGCAAATCTGGAAAAGGCCGTTGAAAACAACAACATGCAGGATCTGGTCCTCGAGGTCAAGATCCCCGTGGAAGAGGCCGTGGAGATCCGGAACAACAAGCGCCGTACCGTGCAGCGGAAAATGCTTCCCGGGTACGTGCTGGTGCGCATGGTCATGACCGACGAATCCTGGTATATCGTGCGCAACACCCGGGGCGTGACCGGGTTTGTGGGGCCGGGCTCCAAGCCCCTGCCCCTGTCCGAGGCCGATTTCGCCGGTCTGATGGAGAACCGTCCCACGACCCGCATCGATATCCAGGTGGGCGACGAGGTGCGCATCCTGACCGGCCTGTTCGAGAATTTTACCGGCCGTGTTTCCGAGATCGACCCGATCAGCAAACGGATCCAGGTCATCGTGTACGTGCTGAAGCGCGAGACGCCGGTCGAGCTGGAGTACGACGAAGTCGTGCGGGAAACGCCGTAAGCACCTGAGGGAGACTGTTTCCTGCCCAGCGCAGGTTTCAGCGTGGGAGGAACGACGAAGGTTGTTCCGCTTCACCACATAAAGTTAAGGAGGATACCCCAATGGCAAAAAAAGTTACCGCCATCATCAAGTTGCAGGTGAACGCCGGTAAAGCGACCCCCGCGCCGCCCATCGGGCCCGCCCTGGGCCAGCACGGCGTGAACATCCCGGGTTTCTGCAAAGAGTTCAACGACCGAACGGCCAAGCAGATCGGCCTGGTCATTCCCGTCGTCATCACCGTGTACCAGGACCGTTCCTTCACCTTCATCACCAAGACGCCCCCGGCATCCGTTCTGATCAAGAAGGCTTGCGGGATCGAGCGCGCTTCCGGCCATCCCAACAAGGAGAAGGTTGCCAAAATCACTAGGGAGCAGGTGAAGGAGATCGCCGAGCTGAAGATGCCCGACCTGAACGCCGCTTCCCTGGAAGCCGCCATGAGCATGGTCGCCGGCACTGCGCGCTCCATGGGCGTTGTGGTGGTCGATTAACAAACCGACAGAGCGTGGGAGGACATTGCGCCGTTTGAACCACAAGGAGGAAACGAACATGAAAAAGGGCAAGAAGTATCTGGAAAGCGAAAAGCTGATCGACCGCACCAAACAGTATGATCCCGACGAGGCCGTGGCCCTGGTCAAGCAAACCGCCAAAGCCAAGTTCGACGAGACCGTGGAGCTTCACGTCCGCCTGGGCGTCGATCCCCGCCACGCAGACCAGCAGGTGCGCGGCACCGTGGTGTTGCCCCACGGGACCGGCAAGACCAAGAGCGTTCTGGTCATTTGCAAAGCCGACAAGACCAAGGAAGCCGAGGATGCGGGCGCCGATTTCGTGGGCTCCGAGGACATGATCGCCAAGATCCAGGGCGGTTGGTTCGGATTTGACGTCTGCGTCGCGACCCCCGACATGATGGGCATGGTGGGCCGTCTGGGCCGCGTGCTGGGGCCCAAGGGCTTGATGCCCAACCCCAAGACCGGAACGGTCACCACGGACATCGCCAAGGCCGTCAGCGATATCAAGGCCGGTAAGGTGGAGTATCGCGTGGACAAGACGGCCATCATCCACTGCCCCCTGGGCAAGGCCTCTTTTGAGCCCGAAAAGCTGGAGGAGAACCTGCGCACCCTGATGGAGGCCATCATCAAGGCCAAACCGGCGGCCGCCAAGGGCACCTACATCCGTTCCGCCGTGTTGACCAGCACCATGAGCCCCCCCATCAAACTGAACCCCATGAAGTTCTGATGTAGATCCGTCAAAAGCGCTTGACGCCAAGGTCAGGCGCTTTTCTTGAACACGAGAGGGGCGCGCCATGCCAAGGCTGGAACCCTATGACAAAAAACTGTCCTATAGCTACTGCCTGGGGGTATTCCCCTCCCTCACCCTGCTGGAAGCGCGGCCGGACTGTGTGACCCGGCTGCTGCTGCACCCCGATGGGCGGCGCAATGAAGGGGTGGCGATGCTGCGGGAGCGCTGTGCTGCCCTGGGCATCCGGGAAGAGGAAGCGGGCCGCATCCTGCGCCGGGAGGCCCGAAAGGACAACTGCTACGCCGGGCTGGTCTTCGACAAATACCAGGCATGCCCCGACCCGTCGCGGCCCCACGTGGTGCTGTGCCAGGTCAGCGACGGGGGCAATCTGGGGACGGCGCTGCGGGCGTCTCTTGGCTTTGGCTTTATGGATGTTGCCCTCATCCGCCCCTGCGTGGACCCCTTCGACCCGAGGGTGCTGCGGGGCAGCATGGGGGCCTTCTACCGGATGAACCTGTCGGTGTTCGACAGGTTCGAGGACTACCGGGCCCGCTTTCCCGGCCATGCCCTGTACCCCTTCATGCTGGGCGGGGCGACCACCCTGCCCGAAGCGGCCAAAGACCGCCCGGAGCGCTTCGCTCTGGTCTTCGGCAACGAGCAGAGCGGTTTGCCAAGCGAATTTGCCGGGATGGGCACGCCGGTATTCATCCCCCAGAGCGACGCCATCGATTCCCTGAACCTGGCCATGTCGGTGGCGGTGGGCTGCTATGCCTTCCGCCTGACAGGAGACCGGGACACCTGAAGAGAGGTTGACGAGATATGTCTGCATTTGCCAACGCGACCCTGATGATCACCGGGGGCACCGGATCCTTCGGCTCCGCCGTGCTCAAACATTTTGCCCACACCGATGTCGGGGAGATCCGCATCTTTTCCCGGGACGAAAAGAAGCAGGACGACATGCGCCACGCCCTGCAGCAGGAACAGCCGGAATTGGCCGGCAAGGTGCGCTACTTCATCGGGGACGTACGGGACCCCCGTTCCGTGGCGGACGCCATGGCAGGGGTGGACTACATCTTCCACGCCGCCGCCCTGAAGCAGGTCCCCTCCTGCGAATTCTTTCCCATGGAGGCGGTGCGCACCAATGTTATGGGTACCGACAACGTGCTCCACGCCGCCATCGCCGCGGGGGTGAAGCGGGTGGTATGCCTGTCCACCGACAAGGCGGCTTACCCCATCAACGCCATGGGCATTTCCAAGGCCATGATGGAGCGGGTGATCTATGCCAATGCCCGGGTGGCGGGGGAACGGGAGAAGGGCACCGTGATCTGCTGCACCCGCTACGGCAACGTGATGTGCAGCCGGGGCAGCGTGATCCCCCTGTTCATCGACCAGATCCGGGCGGGCAAGCCCATCACCATCACAGACCCGAACATGACCCGATTCCTGATGAACCTGGACGAGGCGGTGGAGCTGGTGCGCTTCGCCTTCGAGCACGGGAGCCCCGGGGACCTCTTCATCCAGAAGGCGGACGCCTGTACCATCGGGGACCTGGCCAGGGCCGTGCAGGATCTCTTTGGGGACACGGGCACCAGCATCATCGGCACCCGCCACGGGGAAAAGCTGTACGAGACCCTGATGACCAGGGAAGAGCGGCTGCGCAGCGAGGACATGGGGGACTATTTCCGGGTGGCCGCGGACAACCGGGACCTGAACTACGACAAGTTCGTGGTGAAGGGCCGGGTACACACCATGGCGGAGGAGTCCTACACCAGCCACAACACCCGGCGCCTGGACATCCCGGGCATCCGGGAGAAATTGCTCACTGCCGACTATGTGCGGGAGGCCCTGGCATGAAGATCCTGATCACCGGGGCAAAGGGTTTTGTGGGGCGCAACCTGGCGGAAAGCCTGAAAAACGTCATGGCGGGCAAGGACAGGACCCGCGGTTTTGCCATCGAAGGGCTGTATGAATACGATGTGGACAGCGATCCCGCGCTCCTTCCGGTCTACTGCCGGGAAGCGGACTTCGTGTTCCACCTGGCGGGGGTAAACCGGCCCAAGGACCCCAAGGAATTCATGGCGGGGAACTACGGCTTCACTTCCCGCCTCCTGGATACCCTGAAAGAGCAGGGGAACGGCTGCCCCGTGATGCTGGCCTCTTCCATCCAGGCCACCCTGCTGGGGCGCTACGGGGAAAGCCCCTACGGCCGGAGCAAATTGGCGGGGGAAGAGCTCTTCTTCGACTACGCCCGGGCGACCGGGGCCAGGGTGCTGGTGTACCGCTTTCCCAACCTCTTTGGCAAGTGGTGCCGGCCCCACTACAACAGCGTGGTGGCCACCTTCTGCCACAACATCGCCCGGGACCTGCCCATAGAGGTGAACGACCCGTCCACCCGGCTGGAATTGCTGTACATCGACGACCTGGTCGGTGAGATGCTGGACGCCCTGGAGGGGAGGCCCCATCGCTGCGGGTACCGGGGCTTGGTTCCGGTGCCGGATCAAGAGGGCCGGTACTGCCATGTCCCCGTCACCCACCAGGTCACCCTGGGGGAAGTGGCGGAGCTGCTCCGCAGTTTCCGGGAGCAGCCGGATACCCTGATGATGCCCTCTATCCCGGCGGGATCCTTTGCCAAAAAGCTCTACTCCACCTACCTGTCCTATCTGCCCCCGGACCGGGCAGCCTTCCCCCTGAAAATGAACCGGGACGCCCGGGGCAGCTTCACCGAGCTCGTCAAAACCCGGGAAGGCGGACAGGTGAGCGTAAACATCTCCGGGCCCGGCGTCACCAAGGGGCAGCACTGGCACCACAGCAAGTGGGAGCTTTTTATCGTGGTCAAGGGACGGGCCCTGATCCGGGAACGCAGGATCGGGACGGACCCGGAAACGGGCAAGGAATACCCGGTGAACAGCTACGAGGTGACCGGGGCAGAGATCCAGGCGGTACACATGCTGCCGGGCTACGCCCACGACATCACGAACGCGAGCGACAGCGAGGACCTGGTGACCGTGATGTGGGCCAACGAGGTCTTTGACCCGGAGCGTCCGGACACCTTTTTTGAGAAAGTATAGGGAAAAAGGAAAACAGCGGGGGATGCTGCGGTGAACCGGACCGGAAGCATCCCATGATCAAGTGAAAAAAGCATGGATGTTTCATGGGCGCTGCTATATCGCCGCCTTTCCCCTACGCACGTCGATTTTGGCGGATGCATAATTTTGCGGGCAACTATGAAACGAATGTATAGACTGTTTCAACGCAAAACGGGCATTCCAACAAATTGACTCCTCGAGCATCTTAAGGCTATACAATATGGTCCGCACATCCGCCGATGCTGGCGTCATCCGCCTGGAAATGAAGCCG
>JAAYOH010000050.1 GCA_012520375.1 Clostridiales bacterium | reverse complement strand
GTTTTAGACCCCTACACAACGGTAAGGGTGTAGTCCTCCTGTCGCATGGACCATGACTGCTGTGATGGTTTTAGACCCCTACACAACGGTAAGGGTGTAGTCCAAGGGAGTGGAGAAGTATTCATTTGATCAAGGTTTTAGACCCCTACACAACGGTAAGGGTGTAGTCCCCAAAAGCAGATGCGTGATACGTTTAAACCATGTTTTAGACCCCTACACAACGGTAAGGGTGTAGTCCATATTGCCCGTATTGTACGCTATATCCGCCGCGTTTTAGACCCCTACACAACGGTAAGGGTGTAGTCCTTCTAATCGAGTTTCCCCCAATCAGAGGATGCCTATATTTTAACGCATAAAGCGGCGTTTGTCAAGCATACGGCAACCACTTTCAGGCAAAAAAGATGTCGTCCGAGAAAAACGCAACGTCAAAGCCGCCCTTTCCAAACGTCTTGATGGTACAAAATATGTTCAGGTTCAGGCACAAAATTTGCACCGTACCGTGTACAGGGGAAAACCCTTTGACCCTGGCCTCTACCTGGCGAAAGGAGGATATGTTGTGCACCAGTTTCACGTACAGGCTCTCCTGCATCTGCACAAAGCCTTCCCGCATGAGGTGTTTGCGGAAAACCGTGTAATGCCGCCTTTGCGCGCTGGTCCCCATGGGCAGGTCATAGAACACCATCACGACGCCTCGCCTGTCTTGCATACACGCCCCTCCGTTACACCATTTCCGGGAAAAACAGCCGTTTGTTCTCCGGATCGTTCATGGTCTTGAGGATATCCAAGGCGAAAGACCCCATGGCGTTCTCCAGATTCATCCTCCTGTCCTCATAGACGCATTCCTGCCTTGTGACCGCGATCAAGGCTTTTTTTCTTTCCCAGTCCAGGGGCATGCCCACCGTGGCATAGACGATCCTGTCCACAAAGGGGCGGAAAGGCTCCATCAAATCGCAGGAAAGGTTGAAGGGGTTCTGCCGTGAAACATGGTGGATGCCCAGCGCCGTGTGGTAACCGTGGGAGTTGACGATCCGGTTCATGGCGCTGAGCAGGATCGAATATCCATAGTTCAGCGCGTAATTTGTTTCATCCGCTGCGTGGCGCACAAAGTTCCGGGTGAACATCGTGTTGAAATAGACGCGGGCCGCCATGCCCTCCCGGTTGCTGGCATCCCCCGCTTCCACGGAGTTCGCGTATTCGGAGAGGAGATCGGGCACAGGCAGCCCGACCGTCTTTAACGCCCGGGCCTGGGCCAAGAGTTTTGCCGTCACGATGTGCGCCCACACAAAATCCTTGGCCCGCGCCTGCCACTGCGTCTGATCCATGATGGCGCCGGCAGTGTCCGTATGCCCGAAGAGGGGAGAGAGCTGGGCATACGGGCGGTATTTCCCGTCGCACAGCAGAACGGCCACATTCTTCTGCGTCAATTCCAGCAACAGGGGCAGGCTCACGCTGCCCTTCGGGGTCGCCAAAATCAAGGTCCGAAGCTGGCCGATGGGCACGTACAGCTCCGGCTCCTCCTCATCGGCTCTTCCCACCATAAGCTGCCCGTTTTTCAGGGACAGGTTCCTGCCGGTCTCCACCACCAGCGTACGCCATCCATGCATGTCCCTATGCCCCAGTGGGCCCGGCGCTCTTTGTCGGCCCGCCTGCCTTTGTGCCGGGTCGGTTCCTGTCAAATAAGTTCTCGATGGACAGGTTTTTGTAGCGGGGGAGATTGTAGGCGAAGGGGACGTTCAGCGCCCAGAGGAAGTCTTTGCAGTACGAGCCGTATTTGCGCACGTCGGCAAAATAGCGCAGCACGACTTCGTTCTTTACCGCCTCCTCGCCCTCTCCTTCCTTGCGCGTATGCTGGTCCGCGAGGTGACGCTGCATGATATAGTGGTACAGCTCGAAATACGAGGAAATGCGCTTCACGTCGGCGATGTACTCCGGCATGCGGCGGATGGCGCTGAGGTGCATGGCGGCGTTGCGGTATTCCCGCACGATCCAGGGATCGGAATTCGCCATGTTCTGTTCGATGTTGGCGACGGCGCGCCTGTTCTTCCGATGCCGCGGCTCGCTGAGGAACCTGCGGGCAAAGGCAGCGGGGTCGTTCTTTATGTCATTATCGGTGTAGCCGTGCAGCGCGTTGTCCCGGGCGAGGCACTGGAACGCGAGGAAATACCGGGAGTTGACATAGACCATGTTCTTCACCAGCAGATACAGCGCGGTAAGGTACAGGCGGATGATGGCTTGCTTGCGGACCTTGTCCAGCTTCTCTTCCGGCGACGCAAACCGGTCCTTCTGCTTGACGTTCCGGAACTCTTCGAAGGTGATGCCCGTCAGTTTTTCCGCCAGGAAAGCGCGCATCTCCCCGGGATCTGCGCCTTCCTTCGCGCCGGTACAAGCGGTGTAGTAGCGCAGGATCTGCGCGTCCGGGATCTCGCTGAGCACAAAGTCTATCACGGCGCGGTTTTCGGCGAGCTTGCGCACCGTTTTCGGGTTGCAAAAACAGGCGAGGTAGTGGAACCGGTTGGACTTCACGACGTTCGACGCGATGAAGTTTCGGAAGCCTGTGTTCTGCGACGGATTCAGTATCGTATCCAGCAGTTGTTTGCCGGCCTGGGGGTCGGAATACCCGAGGATATCGGCCGCGTCTTCGAACATGACCAGCTTGTCTGCCAAGCCCAAGTCCTGGCTTTTCATGGACATGCGGGCAAAGCTGTTGACCTCGCGCAGCTGCTTGGCGATGGCTGCGCTGTTGTCGAACATCGAGTATTCCTGACGGAACTCCTTGAAGATCCCCTGCTCCTCCATGACGGAAATGAAGGCTGTGATGTTTTCGAACTTGTTGATACAGGTCGTCAGCAGGTCGTTGATCTCCTTGCCATTTTGGAACCGGGTCAAGAGATAGATGAATTTGACGAAGTAATCCGCATCATCCGATATCATGATGTCGGAGATCATGGACAGCTTGATATCCGGATCGGCGGCGATGCCCTTTATGGCGTTCCCGTTCATCATGGGGAGGATGTCCTGCAGCACGGTCTTCCCGATCGCCTGCCAAAGGTTGTTTGCGGCGTGTCGGTAGATCAGCTCCTTGTCGATATCGCTCTGTGCGGCGCGAAGGCTGGCGACGATCTGTTCGGCTTCGGCTGCATGCTTTCGGTAATGGTCAAAGATCACGAAGTCGAACAGGCGGTTCAGCTTTTGGCGGACGGTGTCGTACTGGGCGTCGTTCACCACGGCTGCCTGGGGCGTGCGCAGGATGATCGTTTCACGCAGGCGTTTTACCGAGAACCCCTGGTTCTTGTACTCTTTTCGAACGACAAAATCATAGTAGTCCCGGACGCAGGCCTTCTTTTTCTCCGGGCTTCGGGCATGCATTACCCTGCACAGCATGACGAGGTCTTTGGAAGAGGTATCGATGAACTCGTCGTTCAGTTCCTTTACCCGTTCCGAATACACAGCGTCGAGGGTTTGGCGAAGCTTGATGCGAACTTCTTTTGTTTTGTTGCAATCATGTTCTTCATCGAAACAGAAAAGGAGGGAGCGTGTGCTCTCATCACCGTGCGCCAGCATCTGGCGCGCCATGCCGAGGATCAGGAAGATGTAATACGCATGCTCCCGCTCTTCTTCGTACCGCTGCTTCTTCTTTTCTTGATTGTCCTCTTTCGCGATGGATGGACCACAGAGGATTTTGCCGAAATACATCCGACGTTTATCCTGCATGACATTTAAAATCATGTTGTGGACAAACGTTAAATTCTTTTCATCATTCTTTGATTTGAACTCTTTTCTAAGCACCTCTTGATAGGTGTAGTATTTGCCCATGTACCCAATCCAGTCTTTGTAATACTTTTCCTTACCACGGAGGAGGTTGTTCAATTCGTAGACGATGTTGTTCACATGGACGGCCAGTATCTTTTCGATGTCCAAAATGCTGTAGGCGAGCTGGACGTGGATGTTGTCCTCGCACTCCTCGCCAAAATACATTTTTTCCAAGGCCTTTCGGCAGTCGATCAGATCCCGGTGTTCCGGGGGACCTTCCGCGGCGTAACGGGGATCGTCCGTGTAGCCTTTCGTAGGGGTGCGCCCATGGATGTCAAACCCGGAATCCGCTTTTTCGATCCTGTAAGCCGGATCGTCCCGGAGGGCTTGGACCTCGTCGCCCTGCACCCTTATTTCCCGGACGGCATCGTTGCCGCGCCCGAAGGAGGTCATGAGCAGTTCTTTGTCGGAGAGGAGGAATACGGATTTCATGCCCGCCGCCTTTGCGCTGGACTTTGTCGGTTTGGCAGAGGATGAATCTTCTGCCTGCAATTCCCTGCGCTGCTCTTCCATATGGGAGAGGTCGATCAATGCAACCGGGGCGGGGGGCTTCTTCGGGGCGGATGCCGCCTTTGCCTTCTCCTGCTTGACGAGAAGATGTTTGATTGAAATGAGATCGTCGCGCCAATCGGCCTTGTGAGAATCTTTTTTCTTCTTCATGAAAACATCCCCCTTAACATGTTATGAAATAAATTGAATGAAACTAACGGTATTATATATCGAGTTTAGCGATTCGTCAAGATTGTTTTATCTTGGCGATTCGTTCTATTGTCATACGCTTTATGGTCCATAACGTTGATGCCAAAGGGGCTGCCAAAAAGTACAGGCGCGGGGCTCTTTTCCCGCTGTGCCTTGCGGCGCGCGGTCACAAAAAAACCTCCCCGAAGGGAGGCAATCTTACAGGCTGTCCTGTGCGCTCCCATGAACACACAGGACAGCCCACTGGTTCGGGCCCGATCATATGCGGTTTTTATCGATCCACAAGCCCAGGGCCGGATTGGGGATGTAGTAGACCTCCTCGCCGTCCTCCAGGGTGTTGGGACCATCCTTCATTGCAGCGGGCGAATAGCGGGCCGCGGCTTCTTCATAGGGCAAATAGGAGAAGCCGACGCCTTCCACCTCTTCGCGGCTCAGGTGCCGGGTGGCATAGGTGACTTTGAAACGGCCGTCGCTGCTGCCGTGGATGAGGTGCGCGGCGGCTGACAGGTTCTGACGCAAATCGGGCGCATGTTTCAGGGTGTCGATCACATATTCGCGGCCCCTGTATCCATATTTCCGGATGAGGCCGTCTACCGCTTCGTCCTCTCCGAATTTGTCCACTCCCGGGGCCAGCACCAGCAATTCTCCCCCGTCCGCAATGGCCATGCGGGTACGGTAGATGGCCTTGTTTCCCAGCCAGGTGGAAGTGAATTCCTGCCCGTCCAGGTAAACCACGGCTTTTTTCAGGGGGTTGTCCAGCCAGGTCATATTCTTTTCCTGGGCCAGGGCCACCGCCTGTTCAAAATAGCAGCGCCGGGGCCCGATGAACAAGCCGTGCGTCCGGATGACGCCGCCCGGTGCGTCGGTGACCGTGAGGATGTAGTTGAGGGGAATGCCCTGGATCAGGTGCTCCGCTGCATAATCCAGCACTTTGCGCACGGGGCTGTGGTCGCGGCCCATGAGGCGCTCCATGCCGTATACCGCCCCCAGCATATGGGTTGCGTTGATGATGCCGGGCCCGCCGCAGCCCACAAAGATGTTTTTGCTGTGGTTGGCCATGCCGATGACCTCGTGGGGCACCACCTGGCCGACGGACAACACCAGATCGTACCCGGGGTCCAGCAAATGGCGGTTGACGGCAAAGGGGATGGCTTCCGTTACCAGGCCTTCCGAGACTTCCTCTACAAAACCGGCCGGGACCTCGCCGATGGGCACCACATCCTCCCGCCAGCGATGTACCAGCATCTTCTCGTAGGGGATGTCGCCGAACATGACCTGCCACTGGTCCCGGGACACCGGGACATGGGTGCCCAGCGCCGGCAAAATATCGACCCGGCAGGCAGGGGAGAGCATGTGATAGAGCAGTTGGGTAATAAGGCCCGCGTTGGAATGGAAACGGGTGAAGTCCGGCGGCACGATCAAGACCTTGTGCAGGCTGTCCTTGACGGGCTGCAGGGCCAGTTCCAGGGCATCCCGGATGGCTTCCCCGCCGATGCCCTGCTCATCCTGCCCGTACAGTGCAAGGGTATTCATCTTTTGTTCAAGCATTGTACGTACCGGCTGCGGTGTTCCCGCCCTCTCCCGTCCAATTCGTGTGAAAGAACTGTCCCCGGGGCCGATCTACCCGCTCGTAGGTATGGGCGCCGAAGTAATCCCGCTGGGCCTGGATCATGTTGGCGCCGCTGCCGGCCGCCCTCAGGCCGTCATAATAGGCAAGGGCGCTGGTCATGGCCGGCAAGGCGATGCCGGACAGCACGGCGGTGGAGACCGTTGCCCGCCAGTCGGGCAGGCAGTCCGCCACAGCCCGGGCAAAGTAGGGGGCAAACAACAGGTTTTCCAAACCGGGGTCGGTATTGTAAGCTTCCATGATCTTATCCAGGAAAGCGCTGCGGATGATACATCCGCCCCGCCACATCAGGGCGATCCCGCCATAGTTCAGGTGCCAGCCGTGGGTCCGGGCCGCCGCCTGCATGAGGAGGTAACCCTGGGTATAGGAGACGATTTTGCTGGCGTACAGCGCCTTCCGGATCTGCTGTAAAAAGAGTTCCCTGTCCATGGAAAAAGCGGATACGCTGCCGGGCAACAGCCCGGAGGCCTTTACCCGCAGGTCTTTGTTGGAGGACAGGGCGCGGGCAAACACCGCCTCCGCGATCAGGGTCAGGGGTACGCCTTCGTCCAGGGCGTTGATGGCGGTCCATTTGCCGGTGCCTTTCTGCCCTGCGGTGTCCAGGATCTTGTCGATCATGGGGCTGCCGTCGCTGTCTTGCGCGGTCAAAATGTCCGCCGTGATTTCTATCAGGTAGCTGTCCAGCTCCCCTTTGTTCCAATCCGCAAACACGCGGGCCATATCGCGGGGCTCCATGTCCAGCAAATCCCGCATGAGCAGGTAGGCTTCGGCAATGAGCTGCATGTCTCCGTATTCAATGCCATTGTGCACCATCTTCACGAAGTGGCCTGCGCCCCCTTCTCCCACCCAGTCGCAACAGGGTTGCCCGTCCACCTGGGCGGCGATGGCCTGGAAAATGGGCTTTACATACGGCCAGGCCGCGGGTGAGCCCCCGGGCATGATGCTTGGGCCCTTCAGCGCCCCTTCCTCGCCGCCGGATACCCCGGCGCCGACGTACAATAGCCCCTTGCTTTCCGCATACCTGGCCCGCCGGGCGGTGTCCGGATAATGGCTGTTGCCGCCGTCGATGAGGATGTCGCCTTTTTCCAGGTAAGGCAGCACCTGCTCGATGAAGCTGTCCACCGGCTGTCCCGCCTTCACCATGAGCATGATCTTCCGGGGTTTTTCCAATGCACCCACCAGTTCTTCCACGCTGTAGGTACCGATGATGTTTTTTCCCTTGGCCCGGCCTTCCACAAAATCCTTTACTTTCTGGGTGGTGCGGTTGTACACCGCCACGGTGAAGCCTTTGCTTTCCATGTTCATCACCAGGTTTTCCCCCATGACGGCCAGACCCACCAGGCCGATATCAGCTTTTTTCATGTGTTTTTTCTCCTCCCTCTTTCCCTCTTCAGCGCACGACCCGGGCGTTTCCCTGCCATACGCTCCATACCTGGTTTTCATCCGCCGGAGAGGCGTAATCCTCCAACATGGTCACCGCCATGGCTCCGGTCGCCCAGCCGAACTGTACGCATTTCTCCCCATCCCAGCCTTTCAAGAGGCCGTACAGGAGCCCGCCCACAAAGCCGTCCCCGCCCCCAATGCGGTCCAGCACCTGTATGGTACGGGGCTCTGCCAGGTGCCATTTTCCGTCTTTGTACAAAATAGCGCCCCATAGGTGTTCGTTGGCGTTGTACACTTCCCGGAGGGTGGTGGCGAAGACCTTCACCTGGGGGTAGACCTTGGTCGCTTCCATGATCATGTCCTTGAATTCGTCGATCTGGGCGTCAATGTCCCGGCCGCCGGCATGGGGGCCCTGGATGCCCAGCGCCAGCTGATAGTCCTCCTCATTGCCGATCAACACGTCGGACACCGAAGCGATGCGATGGAAGGCGTCCCGCAATTCCACTTCACGCCCCTTCCAGAAGGAGGCGCGGTAGTTCAAATCAAAACTGATCCGCGTGCCGTGGGCTTTGGCCTTCTCGGCCAACGAGAGGCACAGCTGCACGGTGTCCGGGGAGAGGGCCGCAAAGAGGCCGGAGAAATGCATCATTTTCGCGCCGTCCCTGACAAAAACCTTTTCCAGGTCGAAATGCTCAGGCTTCAGCGCCCTGCCCACTTCGCCTGCCCGGTCGTTGTGGACCCGCGGGGCCCTGAGGCCAAAGCCCGAGTCGGCGATGTTGAATTGATGGCGGTAGCCCCAGGGGCCACCCTGGTCGAATTCCGGCCCCTCGCTTTCAATGCCCCGCCTGGCCAGATCCCGCCGGATGAAGGCCGCGATGGGGCTGTCCTTGACAAAGGCGGTGAGGAGCTTGGTTTTCAGCCCCAGGGAGGCGGAGATGTTGAGCACGTTGCTTTCAGCGCTGGTGGACTGCATCACATACTCGTTGCCTATGCCCACAGGCTGCCGGAACGGGGGGGTTATCCGTACGCCCATGCTGGTGGCGGTGATCAAATCATACATTTCAGAATCCTCCTTCCTTCCCGTCGAACCATCCGTCACACGCCGGAATAGGCGGTGTAGCCGCCGTCCACGGGAATGACGACCCCGGTGACAAATCCCGATGCTTCCGGTGACACCAGGTACAGCAGGGTACCGATGAGTTCTTCCGATTCTCCGAACCGCCCCATGGGCGTGGCGGCGAGGATCTTCTCGGTCCGGGGGGTAGGCTGCCCATCCTTGTCAAAGAGCAGGCTGTAATTCTGTTCTCCGACAAAAAAGCCCGGCGCAATGGCGTTCACCCGGATGCCGCTTTTGGCAAAATACGTGGCCAGCCACTGGGTGAAATTGGTCACCGCCGCCTTGGCGCCGGAATAGGCCATGACCTTGGTGAGGGGCAGGTAAGCGCCCATGGAAGACACGTTGATGATACAGGCCCCGGGCATGCCCACCATCTGCCTGGCAAATATCTGGGTGGGTAGTAAGGTACCCAGGAAGTTCAGATCGAAGACAAACCGAATGCCCTCATAGTCCAGCTGAAAGAAATCCTTTACATCCTTTGCAGCCTGGTCGTACTGTTCGTCATCCGTGGTGGCCGAGGGATTGTTGCCGCCGGCGCCGTTGATGAGGATGGAGACCGGCCCCCAATGGCTTTCAATGATGTCCCGGGCCTTCTCCAGGGATGCCCTGGACAATACGTCTCCCGAGACGGCCATGGCGTTGTCGCCGATTTCCCCGGCCAGCTTCAGGCCGTTTTCCAGGGTGCGGTTCAGGATCGCGACCTTGGCGCCGCAGGCTGCCAGGGCACGGCAAAACTGTGAGCACAGCACGCCGCTGCCCCCGGTGACCAGGGCTACCTTGCCTGCAAGATCTACATCAAAAGGTAATTTCATCGTTCTTCTCCTTGCTATATACTTTCTTTTCGTCCATGCCGGAAGGCATCGCGGCTCTTAACCTGACAGCCCAAGGCCAAGGTCGTTCACTGCATTTGCGTTTGGAGCTGATCAGATAGTCACAACATACCGAAGTTGGTTGGTATTCTCGTTCCGGGAGGTCTTAGGTTTTCATCTTCTCATCAACTGTGCAAATGAGTAGAATAAAAGACATATGTATATTGTTCTTATCCCGAGAAAAATTCGTCCCGCACAAGGTCCTGGAGGAACCGCTTTCTTACGTTCAACCCCTTCGCTTGCTCAAAGAGATCGTATCCTTCCTTTTGACAGGCGGGGCAGGCCCTTCTCGGGATGGTGATCCCCATGAGCGATGCGCCCCTGTCGCTTTGGGACAGGATCGAGTCCACCCCCGGGCAGTCCGGGCATAGCCTGTATTCCTGCACCTGCGACTCCAGGATCCCGGCGGTATCATAGTAGACCCGGCGGTTTCTCTTTACGCTGGACTTGCCCTCAAAGAGCTTTTTCCTGATGGCTTCTTTGTGCTGCCAAATGTCGAGCACCTCTTCGGAGATCCGCTTCACCTGCTCCGCAACCCTGGCGGACTGCTTCCATTTTCCAAGGTGATAGTCGGGCTCCACGACGCCTGAATAATCAAGGCCCGCCATGGCGAGGATGATGCCGGTATTCACATAGGGCAGCGCGCCCTGGATGGAATATCCGCCTTCGAGCACGGCGATATCGGGGTTCAGGCGGCTGTTGAGGGTGGCGTAGCCCTGGGCGGAGAAATTCATGTTGGTGAGGGGGTCGGTATAGTGGTTGTCCTGCCCCGCCGAGTTGATGATGAGATCCGGCTTGTAGTCTTCGAGGATAGGGAAGACCGCGTTCTCGAGGACGTATTGAAAACCCTCGTCTCCCGTGTTCGGCGGGAGGGGTATATTGACGTTGTACCCGAAGGCGGAGGGGCCGCCGAGGTCTTCCACCGGCCCCGTTCCGGGGTAGAGGGTCCGTCCGTCCTGGTGCAGTGAGATGAAGAGGGTATCCGGATCGTTCCAGTAGATATCTTCCGTGCCGTCCCCGTGATGGCAGTCGGTATCCACGACGGCGACCCGCATGTCGCCGTATTTCTGCCGCGCATAGGCGAGGCCGACAGCCTCGATATTGACGATGCAAAACCCTCTGTCGCCGTACACGACGCGCTGCGCATGGTGGCCGGGGGGGCGCACGAGGGCAAAGGACTTGTCCGTTTCCTTGCCGAGGACCGCGTCAAATGCCCGCATCACCCCGCCTGCCGCGATCAAATGGGACTCCGTTGCCAGCTCTCCGGCGCTTGGATAACAGAAATGGACGCGATCGATGTCTTTTTGGGTCGCGATCAGGGGATTGAAAAAATGAATGCCCTCTACATCCTCTATCCCTTCCTCGAGCAATTGGTCCTGCGTGTAGAGCAACCGTTCTTCCCTTTCCGGGTGGGTGGGGGAGATGGCCCAATCGAAAGCGGGAAAAAGGATCAGGCCGAGTGTGTTTTTCGCTTTCATCGTCTTTCCTCTTTTCTGTCTGCGACCAGCCCGGGTTTGATCTGCGCCTTCACCCGGATGTTTTTGTCCGCCCTGTATCCCTTGACCATATTGAAACTGCTCGCCTCGGTAATTTCTGCTTCTACATCGTCGGG
>JAAYOH010000049.1 GCA_012520375.1 Clostridiales bacterium | reverse complement strand
TTGCCCTGAATATGGTGGCCCTGATCGCACGCATTACCCGCACCAATATGATTGAGCAACTGCATGCGCCCTACGCACAGACTGCCATCGCCAAGGGCACACCCTTTCATCGGATCGTGTTGGCTCATTGCTTCAAAAATGCGGTCATCCCGGTGATCACGGTAGCTTCTATCCAGTTTGGCTCCATGATCGTGGGTGCTGTGCTGGTGGAGAACGTGTTTGCTTTGGGCGGTGTGGGTGTGCTCCTTGTGGATTCCATCAAGTCCTCGGATTACCCTGTGACCCAGTCCATCACACTGATGATGGTGGTGGTGTTTCTGGCTGTCAACCTGTTGGTAGATGTCGTATATGCGGCCATCGATCCCAGAATCAGGCTGAAATAAGGGGGGAGCACAGGATGAAAAACAAGCGGCATTCCGGGCTTTTTCGCCTGAAAAAGAGACAAGAGGGCGTGTTGTTCACACTCCCCGTGATTCTGGCCACGGTGCTGCTCCTGGGCATCATTTTCTGCTGCGCCTTTGCGCCCCTGGTTTCTCCCTACTCTCCCACTGAGCAAGATCTGTCCAGTGTATTGCAACCTCCTTCCGCCCAGCATCTGCTGGGCACCGACAAGGTGGGCCGTGACCTGCTCACCCGCATTTTTTACGGCGGGCGCACGACATTGCTCAGCGCCCTGGCCGTAGTCGCTATCTCCATGGTCTTCGGGCTTACCCTGGGCTTGTTATCCGGATATTACGGCGGCTGGCTGGACACCCTTATCGGACGCATTTGCGAAGTCCTTCTTTCTTTTCCCTCCCTGCTCCTGGCCTTTATCTTCGTCGCTGGATTCGGACGGGGGATCCTCAATGCGGTGATGGCCCTGGGCATCGTATACGTGCCCATGCTGACACGTCTGGTGCGCTCCCTTACTTTGGTGGAGAAGAATAAGACCTATGTGGAGGCGTTGCAGTCCCAAGGGGTGTCCGACGGACGCATCATGTTCCGGCACATCTTGGTGAATAGCTTTTCTACCATCACGGTACAGATCACCTTGGACATCGGTTATGCCATCCTGGATCTTGCGGCTCTGAGCTTCCTTGGGTTGGGCGTTCAGCCTCCTACAGCGGACTGGGGAGCTATGTTGGAAGAGGGTTTCAAGTTCCTGTTGCTGTCTCCCATCCTTGCCCTGGCCCCCGGCATCGCCATCCTGCTGACCGTCGTGGCCATCAATGTGTTATCCGACGGTTTGCACCAATATTTCGAGCCTGTACAGCGCAAAATGCCCAGCTTCGAAAAGGTTGAGCGCGTGAGCAGGGAGAAAGGAGCAGGTGATGGAAAGGCGATTGCTTGAGATCCGGGATCTGAAGGTAGACCTGATGACCCAGCGGGGCATCGTCTATGCTCTGCAGGGAGTAAACATGGACATCTGCGAGGGAGAGATCCACGGGCTGGTGGGAGAGAGCGGTTGCGGCAAATCCATGACCAGCAAAGCCATCCTGCACCTGCTGGACCGTCGCCGGTCCCGTGTGAGCGGTAGCGTGCTGCTGGAGGGCCGGGAACTGATCGGGCTCTCCGAGCGGGAGATGCGAAAGGTGCGGGGGAACCTGATCTCCATCGTGTTCCAGGATCCTATGATCTCCCTGAACCCCTTAATGACGGTGGGGGATCAGATCGCTGAGAGCTATACAAACCATCAGGGAGACAGCCGGAAGGCTGCCCTGGCCAAGGCCTTTGATATGCTGGAACTGGTGGGGATTCATCCGGCGGACCGGCGGATGAAGCAGTATCCCTTTGAGCTGTCGGGAGGCCTGCAGCAGCGGGTGATGATAGCTATGGCTGCCGCCTGTCGCCCCAAGCTTCTGATCGCAGATGAACCCACCACCTCCCTGGACGTAACCATCCAGGCGCAGATCCTTGAGCTCTTCAAAGAACTGCGACGAGAGCTGAAGATGTCCATCCTGATGATCACCCACAATTTCGGTATTGTTGCCGAGATTTGCGACCGCGTATCGGTGATGTATGCCGGGCGGGTCATCGAGACCGCCTCTTCCCGGGGGATCTTCGACCGTACCGCACACCCCTACAGCAGGGCGCTCATTGCCAGCATTCCCAAAGCCAGGCACTACTGTGAGTATCTGCCCGTAATCCCGGGCAGTCCTCCCAGGCAGTTTGAGCGGGAGATCGGATGTTCTTTTCGCCCCCGCTGTCCCTACCGGGACGCTTCGTGCGATAGGGCTCAGGCACTATCCAAGGTGGGGGAAGGACATATGTCCGCCTGCACCAGGGCATTTGACAGGGGGTGAGGGCGTGAGGGATTTCATCGTTCGGGCGGAAGGACTGAAAAAGCACTATCCCTTGTCTGGGGAGGGCGGGCGAAAAAAGCTGCACGCTTTGGACGGCGTTTCTCTGACGATCCAACAGGGAGAGATTCTGGGAATTGTAGGGGAGAGCGGCTGCGGCAAGTCTACGCTGGGGCGTTGCCTGTTGCGCCTCACCGACATCACCGCGGGAAAGGTGTACTTCGACGGAGCCGACATCACAGATCATGACCGCAGGGCATTGAAGAATATCCGCCGCAACATGCAGATGATTTTCCAGAACCCCTATTCCTCCTTTGACCCCAAGTACAAGCTTGGCACTTCGCTCCGGGAAGTTGGAAAGGTCAACGACATAAAGGAAGAGGTGCTGGAGGAGAGGATCAAAAGGCTGATGGAGTACATCAACCTGCCGGGGGATATGCTGGATCGCAGGCCTTCGGAGTTGTCCGGCGGGCAGCTGCAGCGGCTGGCCATCGCCCGGGCATTGCTACTGGAGCCCAGGTTTATCGTGGCGGACGAACCGGTGTCTGCCCTGGACGTTTCGGTGCAGGCTCAGATCCTGAACCTGCTCACAGACCTGCGAAAAGAGTTCAACATGACCATGTTGTTCATTTCCCACGAAATGACCGTGGTGGAACACCTGTGCGATCGGGTGGCAGTGATGTATCTGGGCCGTATCGTAGAGACCGCGCCGACCCGAAAACTCTTTTCCGGGCTGCTGCACCCTTATACCCGAGCGCTGATCCGCTCCGTGCCCAGATCTCATCCCGACGAAGAATGCGAGCGGATCATCCTGAGCGGAGAGATCCCCAGCGCCATAGACCTGCCCAAGGGTTGCCGTTTTGCCAAGCGCTGTCCCAGGGCGACGGCTCTCTGCTTTGAGTCTGAACCGGAACTTACCGAGATCGAAGACGGGCACTATGTAGCCTGCTTTGAACAATAATCCATGAACGAGGAGGAAAGAACATGAGGAGAATCATCAGCTTTGTCATCGCATTGGCCCTGGCTCTTTGTACACCTGCTTTTGCAGAGGAGCTCGTTTTTACCGTGGGCCTGGACGGTGATATCGTCGCCCTGGATCCCGCTTATGCCTACGATTTCACCACCAACCCGGTAATCAACCAGATTTGCCAGGGCATCGTAGCTTTCGACGAGAACAACCAGATCGTGCCGAAGTTGGCAGAGAGTTGGGAAGCGGTGGACGATACCACCTATGTGTACAAGATCCGCTCCGACGTCAAGTTCTCCGACGGCAGTCCCATGACCATGGAGGATGTGCTCTTCTCCCTGGCCCGGCATAAGGATGCGGCCGTAGGCAGTTACCTTGGCTGGATGTTCGATGCGGTGGAGTCCATCGAGCAGACCGGGGATTGGGAGCTGACCATTAAGCTGACCAAGCCATCTGCTACCTGGCAGTATGTACTGGGCACCGCAGCTGGACAGATTATCTCAAAAGCTGCCTGTGAAGCGGCGGGAGATCTGTTTGGAACCGCCGAGGGCGGACTCATCGGCACAGGCCCCTATGTCTTCGAGTCCTGGAAATCCGGGCAGGAGATTACCCTGGTGAAGAACCAGAACTACTGGGAGACCGGCGTGGAAGTCGCCATCGATACCCTGATTTTCAAAGTAATCCCCGAGGACGTCACCCGCATCACCGCCCTGCAGGCCAAGCAGGTGGACTGCGCCTTCATCCTGCCCGCAGATATGTTGGACATCCTGAAGGCCTGTGACCATCTGACCGTTGAGGCGGTGGAAACCTTTGGACTGACCTACCTGGCCATGAACGTGTACATGGCGCCCCTGAACGAGGTGAACGTGCGAAAGGCCATATACCACGCCATCGACTTTGAAGCCATTGCTGCCAACATCATCAAAGAAGCGGGCCAGCCGGGCACCGTGATCCCCCATAGCGAATCCCTGTACACCATCAACCCCGAGGAATGGGAAGCCTATGCGGCCTCCGCCCCGGTGTATGAGTACAACGTGGAAAAGGCTAAAGAGTATCTCGCGGAAAGTTCTGTACCCGAGGGCTTTTCCACGACCCTGATCACCAACGAGGATTCCCTGCGCTACAGCATCTGCCTGGCCATCCAGGAATACCTGTCTCAGGTGAACATCAACGTGGAGATCCTGAAGGTCTCTTCCGATGAGCACACCAATTACCAGATGGGCGGCGTACTCACCGCAGAGGGCATCCGGGACTACGGCATGCTGATCGGCGGCTGGGAGTCTGACTATCCGGACATCTCCGGAAACCTGGAGCCCCTGTATGCGGGCTACAACACCGGAGACGGCGGCTGCAATGCGGCCTGCTACGCCAACGAAGAGGTGGACGTCCTGCTGCGCGCCCAGAACGCCAGCACCGATCCCGCCGAGCGCAATCAGCTCATGTTCCAGGCTTTGGACATCGTCACCGACGAGATCCCCTACATCAACATACAGTATCCCGTGCGCAACATCGCAGTGAACAACGCTTTTGAAGGCTTTTCCATGACCGCTGCCTGGACGTGGAACCTGGACTTTTCCAAGATTACCCCTGCGGCATAAGGGTGAAAAACACACCAGTCCTGGGTTGCTATAGCCGAATGGCTGTAGCAGCCCTTTTCATGAGCAAATGCTGCATAGAGTTGCCGATAGAGAGACGAAGGTACCGGTGTTATAGGGTGGAGATAGTTCTGGATCATTTGCGCGAGGGCGATTGCCCATAAGAAGCAAACGGAGCTGACACCGGAAAAGGCATCAGCTCCGTTTGTATGGCGTCTATAAGGTGACCACGATATTTTCTTCCAGGGACTTGAGGGAGGCTTCGATGACCTCCAGCACGCCCCGGTTCTCTTCGAAGGTGACGCAAGTGGGCCGATCTTTCTTGATAGCGTCGAAAAACTCGACCAGCTCGGCATGGAACATATCGATCTGTTCCGCCTCAATGGCGACGGGTTTCTCTTCGCCTACAGGATACCACAGCAAGTTGCTGCCCATCTCTCCGTCGTTGATGTTGAAGCCCGCTGTGAGGGCGTAACTCAGGGTACCCTTGTCGCCCACGATGCGCAGCTCGATGGAGAAGGGCCAGTTGCCGGTCATCTCCAGGCTGGTCTCAACACAGGCTTTTGTGCCGCAGGACCAGCGCAGGTTGGTGACCACGTGATTCCAGCAGCCCGTGGAGCTCTTCCATCCATTGGCATACACGCTTTCCGGCTTGCCGAAAATGCTGTACAGATAGTCGATGTCGTGGACGTTCAGGTCGTACAGGCCGCCGCCGCTCATGGCGGGATCCCGATGCCAGGTGGACCAGGTGGGATGCTGGCACAAGCGCTTCTCATAGATCATGTGGATGTCACCCAGCTTGCCCTGGTCGATGTATTCTTTGATGGTGATAAATTCAGGCCACCAGCGAGCAACCTGGCCCACCATGAAGCGCACATTATTGTCCTCACACGCTTTTACCATGCGGTCAAAAGAGTCACAGGTGAAGGTGACAGGCTTCTCGCAGAAAACGTGGCATCCGGCCCGGGCGGCTTCGATCACATAGAATTCGTGCAAGCCGGTGGGGACACAGATGTCCACCGTGTTGACGCCGGCTTCGGCTATGGCCTGGGCCAGGTCGGGGTACCACTTGCAGCCACATTCTTGTGCTACTTTTCCGCCGGTCTCGGAGTTGCGGGTGATGACGGCTGCGATGGTTACTTCGGGGATCTTCTTCAGGGCTGCGATGTGGTTCTGTGCGATGAATCCGGCTCCGATCAATGCTACCTTGAACATGTTGCTTCCTCCTTATGATTGGGTACTACTGTACGATACTCCCTACGGCAGCAGCCGTTTTGTGGTCATGCGCAGGTAATTGCGATTCAGGCGGAAACCTTCCGCATAGGCGACGCCACACTGATAGCCCCTTACCTTTGAGCAGGTGCGCACCATGTCTGCAAAATCTATGTGATCGTGTTCCAGCATCCACTCGAGCTGGGACTTGTGGCACTGCAAAGCCTCGATCTTGAGCTCTATGGTGTCTGAGATGTCCACATATTCGGTAGGCAGAAAGCCCGCACCGGTGAGGGTGTCCATGTGATACACCGGGGTGACCCCCACGGCGGGGGTAGAATCAGTGCGGTCGTACTGGGCGCAGCTGGCAGCAAAGGTGGCCCGCATGACGGCCTGACAAGTGTTGGTGTGGTCGTTCATGTAGTCAGTTTCGTTGTGGGTGATGACGAGATCGGGTTTCACTTCCCGCACCACCTTAGCCAGCTTTCTCACCAGCTCGTCGTTTTCCGGGGTCACGTACAAATCCGGGATGTCAATGCTGTAATGACTGGCTCCGATGACCCGGGCAGCCGCGGCAGCTTCCTGAAATCGGATCTCCCGGAGTTCATCCGGCTGAATGATCACGTGGCCCAGGTTGCCGTTGGCCACATGGCACACTGCTACTTCGTGGCCCTGCTGCACATATCTGGCCAATGTCCCAAAGCAGCCGATTTCCAGGTCGTCGGGGTGACAGCCCACGGCGAGGATTTTCATACAATTCGCCTCCCTGCTATACTTTTCGGTCAGGACCGCATCTTGATGGAAAAAGCGTGGTCAATGTAGTAGCGCGCAACACCCCTGGCGTCTGACTCTGGGGGGAGGTCCGCGTAGCACAGGGACACCCCATGCATCAAGTACCCCTCTCCCGAGAGATGGGAGCGAAGCCGATCCAGAAAATTGGGGCCCAGGGCTTCAATGCCTCCGATGACCACCCTGCGGATGCCTGTGAGGTTGACCATGCCATAGATCCCGGCGAAGAGCCGCTGTGCTATGCGGTCAAGAGCCTGGGCCACGGGGACAACGCCCTCTGCGTCTGCCTGGCCTATCCGTTCCAAGGTGGTCTCCGACAGAAGATCCCGCAGTTTGTTTTCATACAGACCGCTGGTGTCCTGGGAGATGGCATCCCGAACTTCGGCCAGGATGGCGTCGATGCTGACATACTGCTCCAAACAACCCTTTTGGCCGCAGGGGCAGGGGCGTCCGTTTATCGATATGATCATATGGCCGATCTCCCCGGACAGGCGGCCTCGGTGGGGAGCAGGCTGGTTGGCAAAGAGCACTCCGGATCCCACACCGGCGCAAATATTCAGATAGATCAGTTCATCCACAGGTGTTCCCAGGTTGTGGTAGTGCTGTAATTGTGCGTAGCCCAATGCATTGGAGGCATTGCCCACAAAGACCGGGATCCCCATGCGCTCCTCCAGCCCGAAGAAGCCTTCGGCGGAAAAGGTCATGTCGAAACCAGTAAGCTGGAATAGTTTCTCTTCCTCCAGGTAGACGCCGGGAAGGCTGATCAGGATGGCAGGCGACTTTGCAAGGTCGATGTATTCAGACTGACGGTGCAGCACGTCCTCTATGATCTGTCCATACAGGATCCCATTGTCCCCGCTTTGCAGGCAGGGACGGAAGATGGTTTCCAGGATTTGAGCATTCAGGTCTAACAGGGTGTAGGAAATGCCGCAATCTCCGATGGAGAAAACAGGGAAATGAGCGCCGGTGGGATCCATGACGAGGTTGATGGGCCTTCGTCCTCCTCCGGTGTGTACGGTACTGGTACCGGCTTCGCGGATCAGTCCGGCAAAGATGAGTTCGTCGATGAGGGCAGAGACGGCGGCGGGGGACAGGCCGGAAGCCCTGGCCAGTTCCGCCCGATTTTCTGCCTGCCTGCTTAGAATGAGGTCAAACAAGAGCTTCAGGTTTGCGCTGCGCAGGGCTTGCTGGGGCTTGAGGCGTTCCACGGTGTCGTTGGCTGGATTGAGGTAAAACATTCCGGAATGATCCCTTCCGATTTTTGTTTATGTTATGTACTATTGTAACGCAAAATCCCTTCCGTGTCAATATGCTTACCGGATATTAGGCAAAAATACTTAAGCGGATAAAATAATTATTGACAATTATCCGAGCATATGTTATATTGTTCTCAATTGGGTGGGAATGCCACCCCATGAGAGAAGAATACGAAAAAGGAGTGTTTTTCATGAGTCGGAGCATTGCAGTAAACACCAACACCTATCACGGCTTCCATGTGGATGACGCCCTGGAAGGCATTGCCGTTGCGGGTTTCAAGTATGTAGAGATCGCAGCTGTGCGCAACTGGACCGAACACATCATGCCCGAATGGCCCCGGGAGCAGATCGAGCATGTGAAGGCAAAACTTTCCGAGCTGGGCTTGGAATGCATCGCCATGAGCGGACACTGCGACCTGAGCGATCCCGAGCGCCTCAACGACTTTCGCGCCAACATGGCCCTGGCACACGAGCTGGGCTGCCAATGGATCATCTCCTCCACGGGAGAAGCCCACTTCATGAGCGGTGAAGAGGGGACCGAGGACCTTCTGATCGAAAACCTCAAAGCTCTGGTACCGGATCTGAAGAAGTTCGGATTGAAGCTGGGCATTGAGACCCATGGCCCAAACTATGGAACGGGTGAAGCCATTGCTAGGTTGGTGCGGGGAGCGGGGAGCGATTTGATCGGGGTCAACTTCGACACCGCCAATGTCGTGTTCTGGGGCAAGAACGACCCGAGCGAAGATCTGTTAAAGTGCCTGGACGAGATCAACTTCTGCCACCTGAAGGACAAGATAGGCATGGACAGCACCTGGAACTTCCCCGCCATCGGCGCCGGCGAGTTGCCTCTGGTGGAGATTATGGCTACCATGGAAAAGAGCGGGAAAAAGGTCCCCTACTCCATCGAGATAGAATATACCGAGGAGTTTGACATGCGGGACAAGACGCCAGAGGATCTGCCCATCGTCAACAAGGCAGTGCAGGATTCCTACGATTACCTGGCGAGCAAAGGCCTGATTTGATGCACGGCGCCGCGGCGCTTGGCATAGATTCAAAAAGGAGGAAATCCCCCATGAAGAAACTGTTTGCATTGGTGCTGGTCCTCGTCTTGGCGTTGTCCGCCATCACCGTCCTTGCAGAGGAAAAACTGACCTTCGGGTACATTGCTTATCAGATGGCCGATATCTGGAACGAGTACTCTTCTAAGTCCTTTGAATACGCCGCGGCGCAGAACGGCGTGGACGTCATGGTACTGGACGCAGGCAATGACGTGGCCCAGTCCATTTCCTGCATGGAAACATTGATCCAGGCCGAGGTAGACGGCATCTCTATCTTCCCCATTTCTCCGGAGCAAGGGGCACAGCTGATCACCATGGCCAATGAAGCGGGCATTCCCATCACCGTAGAGAACATTGACGTGGCTGCGGTGGCAGATGAGGACGAGTACATTGCCGCAGTAGGCTGTGTGTATGGCGATATCGGCTATGCCGCCATCGAATGGTTGGCCAACAATGTGGAAGACGCCAAGGTGTTTTACTGCGCAGGCGCCGTGGGCGGCGGCGTATTCGAAGCCTACAAGGTGGGCGTCGATCAGGCCCTGGCCGACAATGCCGACTCCATCGAGATGGTGGGCCTCTTGAACTCCGACGCTTGGTCTACCGAGAACGGTTTGAATCTGACCACCAACTTCATCAACTCCGGCGTTGAGTTCAATTGCATTTTCGCCAACAACGACCAGATTGCCCAGGGCTGCTACCAGGCCCTGAAGGAAGCTGGCCTGGACTATCCCATCGTCTCCACCGGCGGTTCACCGGATGCCTATGCCTTCCTGGAAGACGAGATCGAGGCTGCCAACATGACGGCGCCCGTATCCATTCAGGGCATCCAGACCTTCAAGAACCTGTATGACTATGTGGTAGACGGCATCGTGCCCGAAGAGAAGTTCCAGAGCCTGCCCGTCATCCCCGTTTCCGGTGATGACCTGGGTGCCTGGATCGACTGGGCAGACTACGAAGGCGCCTATGCCTATGTGTACGGCGAATAACAGCGCTATTTGATCCCCTGCCGCCATCGGCATGCCCGGTGGCGGCGCAAAGTTTTTGATTGAACGGGAGCAGCTATGGCCAGTTACAACGGGACCCCCATCATGGAAATGCGCGGCATCGTAAAGGAATTTCCCGGCGTCCTAGCCCTTTCCAATCTCTCATTTGATGTGTACAAGGGAGAGTGCCACTGCCTGGTGGGGGAGAACGGAGCCGGGAAGTCTACCCTGATGAAGATTCTCTCCGGCGCTTACACACCTACCTCCGGAACCATCACCCTGGACGGCAAGGACTACAAACAACTCACGCCCATGCAGTCCAAGAACCTGGGGATCGAGATCGTTTACCAGGAGAACGATCTGGTGCCAACCATGAACGCCATTGAGAATGTGTTTGTGGGCAAGGAGATCACCAAGTTCGGCGGTTTTGTGGATTTTGAGGCGGAACGCGAAAAGGTGTATGCCCTCATGGAGCGCTACGGCATCGAGATCGACCCGCTCCAGACCATCGAACATATGTCGGTGTCCGACCAGCAGTTCGTCAAAATCCTGAAAGCTTTGATGAACGAAAGCCGCATCCTGATCATGGACGAGCCCACTTCCATGTTCAACGTGGAGGACGCAGGCAAGGTGCTGCGCCTTGTGGAGAACATCACTGCGGCGGGCATTTCCGTGGTGTATATATCCCATTTTCTGAAAGAGGTTATTCAGATTGCCGACCGCATCACGGTGATCCGGGACGGAAGCGTCATTAATACATATGACAACGCAGGGCGGGATATGGACCTTACCGTGATCACCCGGGACATGGTGGGCAGGCCGGTGGAAGTGTTCTATCAAAAGGACAAGTGCGAGATCGGCGACATCATGTTTGAGGTGAAAGATCTGAAGCTCACCAGGGATTCCCCCTCGGTGTCCTTTGGCGTGCGCAGGGGAGAGATCCTGGGACTGTCCGGCATGGTCGGTTCGGGACGCACCGAGCTGGTGCGGGCCATCTCGGGTGCGGACCCGCGGCACAGCGGCGACATGTACCTGAACGGAAAAAAACTCACCATCCGCTCCCCCCGGGACGGCATTGACGCAGGCATTGCCCACATCACGGAGGATCGGCAGCGCCTTGGCCTGAACCTGGGCGCCAGCCTGCTGGAAAACACCCTGATTGTGGGACTTCAGCAGAAGGATAAGATCCCGGACGGCCCCCTGTACAATTGCAACGCCTATGCCGACCAGGTAGAGAAAATCGTGGACAAGCTGCACATCAAGACCCCAAGTTTGCAGCAGGTTGTTCTGAACCTGTCCGGCGGCAACCAGCAAAAGGTGGTGCTGGGCAAGTGGCTGTTTGCCGAACGCTCGGTGTACATCTTTGACGAACCTACCCGGGGCATCGACGTGAACGCCAAGGCAGAATTCTACAAGGAGATGACCGCCTTGACCCGGGCAGGGAACTGCATCATCATGGTGTCTTCGGATCTGCCCGAGATGATTTCCATGAGCGACCGGGTGCTGGTGGTGCGGGACGGAGGGATCCACTGTGAGTTGGCGTCGGAGGACATCAACGAGCAGACCATCATCAAAGAGGCGCTTGGCGTGGGCTAAACCGGATGGAAAAGGATGAAATGGCTATGAAAAAGGGAATGAGACAGCTTCGGATGATCCTGCTGGTTTTGGGTCTCCTGCTGTTTGTGCTAGCTACCGTGGGGGAATCTTTGGAGCGGGCGGAATGGGAACCCTATGGGGGCTATGCAGAGGATATCGCCAAAGCGAAGGGCTACAAAAGTTATGCCGAGGTGACGGAGGAAACCTTGCAGGAGGAGATCCGTCAACAGGCTATGGTTGAGGCGGCCTGCAATGCCGTTGCATTGGAACGAGGCTACAAGAAATTCTCTAAAGTCAAGGACGAGGCGGAGATCGAAGAGATCCGGACCCAAGCGAAGGCCTTGGCTTTGGCGGAGAACGAGAACAATTTTGGCACCCTTCTCGCCTCAGTCTGGCGGCCTCTGCTCATACTGTCCCTCCTGGTGCTCCTTTGCTGCCTGGTCCTGCTGATTCTTGCCAACCGCAGCCAGGGCGCAAAGAAAACGGTCCGGTACAGGCAACGCATCAGCGGCATGTTGAAGGATCAGCGAATGCTGCTCATCCTGGTCATCATCGTGATGGTGGCGGTGGTGGGCATCATCAATCCCAAATTCGTACGCCTGGCCAACGTCATCGCCATCTTCCAGCAGATCTCCGTGCTGGGCGTGTTGACGATGGCCCAGGCCATGCTGCTGATCTCCGGGGGCATTGACCTGTCTATGGGAAACATGATGTCCCTTGTGGGGGTCACTGTAGCCACCTTGCTGATGAAAGACCAGCCCCTGTTCATCGCGGTGCTGGGAGGCATGGGGGTGGCGGTGCTGTGCGGCCTGTTCAACGGCATCATCATCGCCAAGTCCCGCTGTATCCCTCTGATCATTACCTTGGGTACCGGCCAGATCTTTTACGGCATCGGGTTGATCATCTGCGGCGGCTCCTTCCTGCAATTCAAAGATAAATTGGAGTTCCTGCGGAAGATCCAGCTGTACAATTTCCTGCCCCTGATGGTCATATTTATGCTGGTGGTGGTCCTCTTCGTGTATGTGCTGCTGTCGCGAACAAAATTTGGGCGCAGGATTGTAGCCATCGGCGGAAACGAGAAGAACGCCTACCTTTCCGGCATCCACGTAGACCTGTACAAGATCATTACCTACGCCATCTCCGCCCTGATCGTCAGTGTAGCGGCCCTGATCCTGGGTGCCCGCCTCAATGCCATCACTGCAACGGCGGGCAGCGGCTATGAGACGGATGCCTTGGTGGCGGCCATCATCGGCGGCGTCACCTTCGAGGGGGGACGGGGCACCGTGTCGGGAGCCTTCCTGGGCTGTCTCCTCACCGGCATTATTTCAAACGCCCTGGACATCCTGGGGGTCAACGCCTATGTCAAGGTGGTCGTATCCGGCGCCATCGTAGTGGGAGCCGTCGTGTTGTCCAACATCAACAATCTGCGCAAAAAGCGCTGAGTGAAAGGGGGATACCATGAGATCGTCCATCAGTTTTTTCTCCTTTGATCAAAGGGTCTCTATCCGCGAGGCTTGTACCCACGCAAAAAAAGCAGGGTACGAAGGAGTGGAACTGTGCCTCAGCGAGGGTGGCGAGCTGAACATGAAGACCAGCGACGCGGATCTGAAAGACCTGGATACCATGATCCGGGACCTGGGCCTTCTGGTCAGTTCCATCGGCGCCTGGAACCTGTGGGAGCACAATCTGGCAGGAGAAGACGAAAGTGACGCATCCTATGCCTGCGACATCGTAAAAAAGCAGGTGGACGTGGCTGCAGCCTTGGGGGCGGATGCAACCCTGGTGGTGCCGGGCTGGGTGGGCACCGGCTTTGCTCAAGGGATCGTGCGCTACGACCGGGCTTACGACAATGCCCAAAAGCGCCTTTCTGCCCTGGTCCCCTACGCAAAAAGCGCCGGGGTTGCCTTAGGCGTAGAAAATGTGTGGAACAAATTCCTGCTGTCCCCCCTTGAAATGAAGCGCTTTCTGGATGAAATTGGCTCGGAATTCGTGGGTGCTTACTTTGACGTGGGCAATATCATCTATATCGGCTATCCCGATCAATGGATTGAGATCCTCGGCCACCATGTAAAGCGCCTGCACTTCTGCGACGCCAGGGAAAGCCAGGCGGGGCTGGGTATGTTTGTAGACCTGATGGCGGGAGATGTAGACTACGCAGCCGTGATGCGGGCAGCAAAGAGCATCGGTTACGACAGTTGGGCCACAGTGGAATTCCTGCCCAACTACAAAACGTATCCCTATCAGTCAATTTACAACGCGCGCTGTTCCCTGGAGGCCATCCTGCAGGATGCGGGAACGGAAATCGATAAAGGAGGGCGTGCAGATGAGTGAAGCGCGAACGCCATTCCTGCAAATGAAAGGGATCACAAAACGCTTTCCCGGGGTATTGGCCCTGGACGAAGTGGACCTGGATATCTATCCCGGCGAGGTTCTGGCCCTGGTAGGGGAGAACGGGGCGGGAAAATCTACTTTGATGAAGGTGCTTTCGGGGGTATACAAAGCGGATGCAGGCAGCGTCCTCATCCAGGGAAAGCCCGTGGAGATCAATGGCCCCTTGGACTCCCGTGCCCTGGGCATCAGCATCATCTTCCAGGAACTCAGCGTGCTCAACAACATGGACATAGCCGAGAATATTTTTGTGGGCAGGGAAAAAGCAAGGCGCGGCTTTGTGGATAAGAAGGCTCAGCACCGCGAGGCAGCCCTGCTGCTGGAAAGGGTGGGCCTGAATATCGACACCAACATGAAGACCCACAGGCTTTCCACCGCCCAGAAACAGATGGTGGAAGTAGCCAAGGCCCTGTCTCTGAACAGCCGGCTCATCATCATGGACGAGCCCACCTCCTCTCTCACCGACGCGGAGACCATCAAACTCTTTGAGATCATCCAAAAGCTCAAAGACGAAGGGGTCGCGGTGGTCTTCATCTCCCACCGCATGAACGAGATTTTCAAGGTATCCGACCAGATCGCAGTCATGCGGGACGGCGCCATGGTGGATCTGATGGTGACGAAGGAAGTGGACGAGCAACAGGTCATCGGCGCCATGGTAGGGCGGGAAGTGACGGATATCTTCGTGAAGGAAACGGCCCCCATCGGCGAAGTAGCCCTGGAAGTTCGCAACCTGTCCAGTAAGGGATTTTTGAAAGACATCTCCTTCCACGTGCGGGCGGGGGAGATCGTTGGCTTTGCAGGGTTGGTGGGCGCCGGGCGCAGTGAGGTCATGCGGGCGCTGCTGGGCATTGACCCGAGGGAGTCCGGAGAAATTTTCATCCATGGAAAACCCGTGACCGTGGAGAATCCCATAGACGCCCTGAAAGCGGGGCTGGGCTTCGTACCGGAGGACCGCAAAGAACAGGGCTTGATCCTTAAGATGAGCGTGAAGGCCAACACCTCCATCGCGGCACTGGACAGCGTAGCGGATGGCTGGTTCATCAATCGGGAACGAGAGACCGAACTGACCGAGGAGTATATCGACAAGCTCCAGGTCAAGACTCCTTCCCATGAGCAAAAGGTGATGAATCTGTCCGGGGGCAACCAGCAAAAGGTGGTCATTGCCAAATGGTTGGCCACCAATCCCACGGTGCTCATATTGGACGAGCCTACCCGCGGCATTGACGTAGGCGCCAAGAAGGAGATTCACGCTCTGATGAGCGAGATGGCGGTCAGCGGCGTAGCCATCGTGATGATCTCCTCGGAATTGCCGGAAATCCTGGGCATGAGCGACCGGATTTATGTCATGCACGAAGGCAGGCTGAAAGGCGAATTGGACCGGGCAGAAGCGAGTCAGGAACTCATCATGCAGATGGCTGTGTCACAAGGGCGAGAGGAGTAAAAGAACGTGGAAACGAGCAAGCAGACGAGAAAAGGAATAAGTACCTCGATCTTTAGAGGTTCAAACGCATCCACATGGACCATTCTGGCCATATTCGCCATCATGTGCGTGGCGCTGACCATTACCCGGCCCGCATTTCTGGACATGACCAACCTGATGAATGTGGCCCGGGCCTTCTCGGCTTACGCCATCGCGGGTCTGGGCGTCTCCATGGTGATCATGCTTGGGGGCATCGATATATCCATCTGTGCCATTTACGGCCTGGCAGGGGTGGTGGCTGCCCTGGCCATCAAGGGCGGTGTGCCCACCGTGCCCGCCATCCTGTTGGGTTTTTTGTCCGGTGCGGCTTGTGGGCTGTTCAACGGGCTTCTGGTGGTGTATTGCATGCTGCCCCCTTACATCGCCACATTGGGCACCCAACAGATATTCCGGGGGATCTGCTACATCACGACCCGGGGCTATCCCATCTCAGGGCTGGGCCAGGGCTTTCAGTGGATGGGTCAGGGCTACTTCCTGGGGATCCCCATCGCGGTGTACGCCATGATCATCATCGTCATTCTGTTCGCTGTGTTCCGCAACATGACCACCACGGGCCGGCGCATCTTTGCCATGGGCGGCAATGAGGAGGCCACCCGCATTTCCGGCATCAACACGGTGCGCCTGAAACTTCTATGCTTCATCCTGTCCGGTGCAACCGCAGCCTTTGCGGGTATCCTGAACGCTTCCAAGCTGGGGGTGTCGCAGCCTACTGCAGGTACGGGTTTTGAAATGGACGCCATTGCCTCGGTGGTCATCGGCGGCTCCTCCCTGTCCGGCGGCGAAGGCACCGTTGTAGGCACCGTCATCGGCGCCGCCATCATCGGCGTACTGAGAAACGCCCTGGTGCTTTTGAGCGTAGATTCCTACTTTCAGACCCTCATCATCGGCTCGGTCATCATCGTGGCCGTTTCCATCGACCAAATCCGAAAGAGCAAAACGTAATCGGGTTATCCCGGCATATAGCCGGATAATACATATCAAGAACGGAGGTACACCCCATGAAGAAACTGTTTGTCACCCTTCTTGCTGCCCTGTTGGTCCTCGCCATGTTTGCCCCCGCTCTCGCCGATGAGATCAAGATCGTCATGATCGGCCAGCAGCTTGGCAACGTGGTCTTTCTGGATGCCGAAAAGGGCATGTACCAGGCCGGCGAAGACTTGGGCGTGACTGTTGAATGGCAGTCCCCCCTGCGCGCCGAGGCCGAGCTTCAGAACGAGATCATGCTGAACCTGATCTCCCGGGGCGATGTGGACGGCATCGCCATCTCCTGTACCACAGGCGACGCCCTGCTGGCTTCAATCAATGCTGCCATCGACAGCGGCATCCAAGTGGTGTGCTACGACGTGGACTCCCCCAATTCCAACCGTGAGTTCTATGTGGGCACCGAGAACTACAAGGCCGGCTACACCTCCGGCGAGTACATGATCAAGCTGTACGAAGGTTTGGAAATGGAAGAAGTGCGAGTCGCCATCCTGGCCGGTATCCCCGGCGCGGATGACATCGAAGCCCGCATCCGCGGCTTTGAGGACGCCATTGCGGACACCAACATCCGCAGCGTGTACACCTTCGCCTGCAACGACAACGTGGACGAGGCCATTGAAGGGGTCGAAGCCTACAGCAACGCCAACGGCGACGACTTTGACGCCTGGTTCATGGCCGGCGGTTGGCCCTACACCGTGGACGTCTCCGCCATGCCCAACACCAATGCCTGGAAATTGGCGGATCCCAACCGCAAGATCGTGACCGTGGATATCTTCCCGGAGACCACGCCTGCCTTCTTCGATGAGGGTGTGCTGGACGTGGCCATCGGCCAGAGCTTCTACAACATGGGCTATCAGTGTGTGGAGACCCTGGTCAAGCTGATCAACGGCGAAACCGTGGAAGCCCCCTTCGACGAGACCATCGGCGCCAAATTCATCAACACAGGCGTTCAGATTGCCACCCTGGAAGACTACAAGGAAGTCATCGCCGGCTAATTTGATGAACATCACGCCCTCCCGCGAAGGGGCGGGAGGGCTTTTCCAAAGGAGGATAATCAATATGAATATGGTCGATACCATCAAAGGTTCCTATTTCTCAGAGATCTTTCCCAAGGGCTGGGACATCGCCAGGATCATGGAGTGCGTGTCCAACGATCCCGCCAGCGTGTACGACCGCCAGGATTTCTGGAACGAGGGTTTTGGCCTGGTGAAGTGCACCAACCTGGAGGAGTTCGGGGCTTATATGGGACACGAAATTGCCATGCAGATCCGGGAAACCAAAGAAGCAGGTCGCAAGCTGATCATGATCCTGCCTGTAGGCCCCATGGGCATGTACAAGTGGGCGGTATACTTCCTGAAACAGTGGAATGTAGACTGCAAGCACGTGTACGGCTTCAATATGGACGAGTGGTCGGATGACAAGGGCAATACTTTGCCCCCGGAGGATCCCGCGGCCTTCCAGAACGCCATGATCGACGCCTTCTTCGGACCCTTGGGAGAACTTACGGTGCCGGAGTCGCAGCGAAACTTCGCCTCCAAGGAGAACCTGCCCACCTACCCTGAAAAGATCGCTGCCCTGAAGGCAGAGGGCGCAAAGCAGGTGATGGTGTACGGCATTGGCCGGGTGTGCCACATTGCTTTCTGGGAGCCCCACTTCGCGGAGGAATACGACAGTGTTGAGGCCTGGAAGGCTGAGCCCTACCGGATAGGCGCCAGGCTGCATCCCTTCACCATCGAGCAGAATGCCATCACGTCTTTCCGCTCCAGCTGGCCCCTGATCCCATGCTTCGCCAACACCATCGGTCCGGGCATCATCTTCGGCTCGGACTATGCCATCGGCGGCGCAGACGGGGTGCTGTCCCGGGGCATGCAGTGGCAGGGCATGAGCTTCTGGATGACCCTGCGCTACGGCCCGGTGAAGGAGATCACTTCCAGCTGGATCCCCACCATGCCCGGCAAGCTGTTCTTCATGGAGGAGCTGGCAGGCCCCCTGTGCCCGGACACCAACTGATTAGGGATGGGTTGATCCAAGCTTAAAAACGGAACTGCTGCAGATTCTCTTATTTCTGCAGCAGCTTCGTTTTATACAGAACAGAACTATAAAATTCAACGCATTACCGGCACAGCCATCGGCATCCCAATGGCTCCATAACAGCTTTGATTATGGGTTTACCACATTTACGGGCTTCCCGTCCAGGAAGGCTTTTACATTGGACACCGTGGTATCCATGATGCGCTGCCGGCTTTCCTTGGGGGCCCAGGATATATGGGGCGTGATGATGCAGTTTTTCGCGGTTAGAAGGGGATTGTCAGGGCTGATGGGCTCAGCAGATACCACGTCAAGGCCTGCGCCTCCTACCTTGCCGCTGTTCAGGGCATTTGCCAGGTCTTCTTCGTTGATCAACTGGCCCCGGGCGTTGTTGATCAGGATCACACCGTCCTTCATTTTGGCAATGCTTTTCCGATTGATCATTTCGGTATTATCCGGCGTCAGGTTGCAGTGGAGGGTAATGACGTCGGAATTGGCGAAGAGGGTGTCCAGGTCCACATATTCGCCGATTTCCCTGCCCGCATCGTTTTTATGGATGTCGTAAGCCAACACTTTCATGCCAAGGGCCCTGGCCACCCTTCCCTCCGCCTGTCCGATGCGGCCGAAACCGATGATGCCCATGGTCTTGCCGTCCAGTTCTATGAGGGGATGATCCCAGTAGCACCAATCGATATGGTTTGCCCAGCGGCCCTCGTATACCGATGCGCTGTGATGACCGATATGGTGGCAGATTTCCAGCAGAAGGGCGATGGAAAACTGGCTCACGGACATGGTTCCGTAGGTGGGAACGTTCACCACCGGGATACCCTTTTCCCGTGCGTAGGCGTAGTCCACAACATTGTAGCCCGTGGCCAGCACTGCAATGAGCCGGATGCCGCTGCACGTATCCAAGGTTACCCTGGTGATGGGCGTTTTGTTGACCACCACGACCCGGGCATCCCCGATGCGATCCCGGATGATGTCGGCATCTTCATAGGAGGTGCGTTCGTATACGGTGAGTTCTCCAAGTTCACCCAGGGCGTCCCAGGTCAGGTCCCCGGGGTTTAGGGTATATCCGTCCAAGACGACGATCTTCATGGCATATTCCTCCAACTATAAGTGGTCTTTTTGCACATTGCCAAACAATGCTTCGGCGGGTGCAATATGGGGTTCTACAGGATAAACAGGAGTATGCATAAAAAATGGAGCAAACTGCCTGCCAAACAGAACAGGTGGAAAACCGAGTGCATATAGCGCTTTTTTTTGCCGATCCCATACAGCACTGCGCCCACAGTGTATGCCACCCCTCCGCCGAACAAAAGAACAAGTCCCCCGGGGGACACAGCTTGGATGAGTTGCCGACCGATGAAAACGATGCACCAGCCCATGCTTACATAGCACACCATGGAGAAAATCTCGTAGCGCTTCAGGTCGATGGCGGTGAGGGTAGCGGCCAGAAAAGCCAACCCCCACTCGATGCACAGCAGTACCCAGCAGGCGACGGGGGACACGAGACGGATGGCGGAGAGGAGGATCGGGGTATAGGTTCCGGCGATAAGAAAGTAGATGGTGCAGTGGTCGACAACTTGCATGACTTTCTTTGCAAGGCCCTTGTTCAGGCCGTGGTAGATGCTGGACACGGTGTACAGGATGGTCATGGAGGCGCCATAGATGGCGCAGCCCACTACGTCGATGGCTTTGTGCTTCCGGACAGCCATCACCACGCACAGCACCAAAGCAAGGATGCCAAGGGCCCCTCCCACGATGTGGGATACCATGTTGAAAATCTCTTCCCCTCGGCTGTAGTTGGGCAGGATACGGTCTTTAAGCTTTGTTCGTTTCATTGTCATCTCCTTGCTTTTCTTTTATTATAGCCTCATTTTGAGAATTTGACAACAATGCCCTTGATAATTCATGAGGGAGGGGGTACAATACAATCGCTCAAATGCACTTTCCTATTTGATGGAGGGATATATGTCACATCTTTCTCGGGCATTGAACCAGTTTGACGAAGCCCGCGCCAGCGCACTACGCTATGTGCGCGCCTGTTCCCATCAGGGCTTGTATCCCTATCTCCAGGTCCTGGATGAGATCTTTGATGAAAGCGCAGCTGCAGGCCGGCAGGAACTGGGATTGATCGATATTCCCATGGAGCTGATTGCAGGAACCAAAACCTCCGGCCGGCGCTCCGCTTTTGCGGGCAATTATATGCCTCTCCTCGAGCGGCATACCGAATTCGGCATGAAGTGGATCGCCCTGTGCGCTGCCCATCTGGGGGATACCGGGATCTCCGACCCCATCTACTGCTTTGAATACATGCGCAGGTTTTATGTTCAAGAGGGGAACAAGCGGGTGAGCGTTCTGAAGAGTTATGGCTCTCTCGCCATCCCCGGCACCGTGACCCGCATCATCCCTCCCTATAGCTCGGATAGAGAAGTTATGATCTACTACGAGTTCATGGATTTCTTCAAACTCAACCGCATGTATCAGGTCTATTTCTCCCAGCTGGGAGGATTTGCCCGGCTGCAGGCTGCCCTCGGGATGCAGCCAGACCAGAAGTGGACCCAGGATGAGCGGCGAAATTTTCTCTCCGACTATCACCGCTTCCGCGAGGCCTTCGAAAAACAAAACCGGGAAGGGCTGCAGGTGACCCCCGGGGATGCCCTTTTGATCTGGCTGGCGGTGTATCCCTTCTCTTCCATCGCGGAGAAGACCAACGCAGAACTATTGAGCTCTCTGGAGTCCATTTGGCCTGACGTGCGGCTTTTGGCTCAGGGGCAGCCCATCAGCATGAGTACTGTCACGCCAAAAGATAAAGAACGGTCCCTGCTATCCGGCCTCTTTGGCGGTCCCAGGCAGATCCATGCCGCCTTCATCTACGCCCACGACCTGGAAGAGAGCGTATGGAGCCGCGCCCATGAGCAGGGCAGGCGTTACCTGGACCGGAAACTTTCCGGTCAAGTGACTACGGCAGCCTATTTCTGCGGGGAGGATGCGGACGGGGCCATGGAACAGGCAATGCGGGATGGCGCTCAGGTATTGTTCGTTACCAGTGCAAACATGATTCCCGCCAGCAGGCGCTTCGCCGCAAAGAACCCGAACATCAAAATCTTCGTTTGCGCCCTATCCATACCCTATGCCGGGATACGCAGTTACTATTGCCGCATATACGAGGCCAAGTACATTGCCGGCGCCATCGCAGGAGCCATGGCCAGGGACCCGCGGATCGGCTACATCGCGGACTATCCCATCATGGGGGTTCCAGCCGCCATCAATGCCTTTGCCTTGGGCGCCCGCATGACCAATCCCGCTGCAAGGGTATGCCTGAAATGGTCCTGCCTGCCCGGGTCCCCGACCAAGGCCTTTGAACAGGAGGGGATTGCCCTGCTGTCCGGCCAGGATGCCGCAGGAAATCCCGGCCATGAAATGCCCGAGTTCGGCATCTACAGGATGGATCCCGACGGCCGTATCATCACCTACGCCTCTCCCCGTTGGGATTGGGGGACCTTCTACTACCGGATTGTCAGTGCTCTGCTGGAGGACACGCTGGACCGGAACCGCAATGCAGCGGTGAACTATTGGTGGGGCATTCAGAGCGGCGTAGTCAGCGTGGATCTGACCGACGATTTGCCGGAAGGGGTCAGGCATCTGGCAGAGATCCTGCGCTACGGCATTACGACGGGTCAGGTGGATCCCTTCCGTTGCCATTTCCGGGACGCCGACGGCAAACTCATCAACGACGGTACCAGAAGCCTGTCCATCCAGGAGATCTCGGAGATGGATTATTTGGTGGAGGGCGTTCGGGGGGAGATCCCCGCCTTCGATCAACTGCGCCCCATATCCAGGGAACTGGTGCGGATCCTGGGGATCTACCGGGACAGCATTCCTCCGGAGCTTGAGGAGAAACAGCTATGAAGGTGCTGCTGGTAGCCGACGAAGAGAGCCTTTCCCTGTGGGATCACTATAAACCGGAAAAGTTGCAAGGCATCGATCTGATCCTGTCAGCGGGCGACCTGAAACACACCTACCTGGAGTTCCTGGTCACCATGGCAAGGGCGCCCGTGGGATACATCCACGGAAACCACGACGCTTGTTACGAGCAAACCCCACCGGAAGCCTGCATCTGCCTGGAGGACCGGGTGGTGGACTTTGGAGGGCTCCGGGTACTGGGGCTGGGGGGAAGTGTGCGCTACCGGCCCGGTCTCCATCAGTATACCCAGCGTGAGATGAGAAGGCGGATCACGAGGCTTCGTGCAGCCCTCTGGCGCAGTGGAGGAGTGGACTTGGTCTTGACACATGCTCCGGTGTATGGATTGGGGGATTTGCCTGGTACTGCCCACGAAGGATTCAAAGCTTTCCGCGCTCTGCTGGACAAATATAAGCCCAAGTACCTGGTGCACGGTCACGTACACAGGCGCTATGGAGTGGACGTGCCCAGGATTCTTGAATACCAGGAGACCCAGATCATCAATGCCTGTGAAAAGTATGTGCTGGAAATTCCCGATGAAATCTTGACCAAACAAAAGCGCTTTGGGCTGCCCAGGGCGGATAGGAAGAAGATATGAAACGAGCCATCGCGTATATTCTGCTGGTATGTCTGTGTATCATGGCCTGCACAGGGGCGGCCGCTGCGGCCCTGAAAAAGGGGGCAAAAGGGGAGGAAGTTGCCGAAGTGCAGCGACAGCTCATCAAGCTCGGGCTTTTATCCGGCAGCGCCGACGGCATCTACGGAGACGGAACCGAGCGGGCTGTGAAGCGTTTCCAGCGCTGGCTGAAGGACAATGGCTATGCGGATACCCCCGCGGACGGGATTGTGGGGGATAAGACCCGGGCCTTTCTCTATGACAAAGAAATCCTGGAAGACATCATGACCCTTGAAAAGGGGGAACGTGGGGAGGACGTTTCCGCCCTGCAGGGAAGGCTGTACGACCTGAACTTTCTGGAGGAGGATCCCGACGGGGTATTTGGAGACGTGACCGAGGCCGCTGTCAGGGCCTTCCAGCAACTGATGGTTGATCGGGGCCTTAAACAGACCGCCACGGGCATCGCGGATCCGGATACCCGGAGCACCCTGAACGGTGATCTATCCCTTTGGGGCATCGCCGCGCCCATGTTCTTCGATGAGGATAATCCCCTGGCTCTGACCAGGGAATACCTGTATGCCAGGAGCTGTATCCTGATGGACGCAGACACGGGAGAGGTGCTGTTCGAAAAGGAAGCGGACAAAAAGATGTACCCCGCCAGCACCACAAAGGTCATGACCGCCATGATCGCTTTGAATAAGTTGAAGCTGAACCAGCAGGTGACCATCCCAAAGGAAGCGGCCAATGTTCCCTCTGATTCCAGCCTGGTACCCCTGACCCCGGGGGAGCAGATGAGCGTTCGGGATCTGATAACCAGCCTGATGTTGCGCTCGGGAAACGATGCTGCAAACGCCCTGGCCGTGTTGTGCTCTGGCTCCGTGGAGAAGTTTTCCGCCCTGATGAATCACCATGCAGGACGCCTGGGCATGGCGAACACCAACTTCACAAATCCCCACGGCTATCATAGTGCCGAACACTACACCACCGCCCGGGACATGGCGCGGCTGGTTATGGAATCCCTGCGAAGCCAGGCTTTCGTGGATATCATCACAACTCGTTCTTATACCATGGCTGCCACCGCCAAGCGCAAGGAACTGACCATCAAAAACAACTACGGCATCCTGGACGCCTCCTCCAAATACTATGTACCGGGGGCCTTCGGCATCAAGACGGGATATACCGGACGGGCGGGCTACTGCTATGTAGGGGCAGCCCGAAAAGATGGGCGCACCCTGATCCTCGTCCTGTTTAAATCGGGCAGGGAGTCCACCTGCAAGTGGGTGGATGCAAGGCGGCTCTACGCCTACGGTTTTGCACAGACGGCGTTGTCCAACGCAGCCTGAAATTTGAGAACGAAGGGGAACAAATCTGGCAGGGATTCGTCTATGGGACAGAGAATATACTATTGTAAAAGGGGGAGAAGGAAATGAAGAGACGGATATTGGCAGTGACACTCGCCTTGCTTCTTGGGCTCTCATGCACGGCTTCCGCCGTCACCATGGGTGTGGTGAGTATGCCCACCAAAGACGGTTCTGTATTCATCCGCAATGGGGGCGGCACCAAATACCCCGCAATCGGATATGCCCTGCACGGCGATCTGCTCCGGATCTTGAAAGAGGGCAAACGCTGGGATCGGGTCACTATGGTCAGCGGTGTCGCCAAGGGCAAGACGGGCTGGATGTACAACAAGTACATTACCAACCTGCGGGATATTTCGAATATATCGGGCTGGGGCGCCCTGGCCCACATCAAGACCAAGTACGCCGCTTCCACGGTGCACCTGCGGAAGGGACCCGGAACGGGTTACGGGATCCGAGGATATTTGAAGCGGGACGACCTGTTGATCGTGCTGAACAAGTATAGCAAGTACTGGTATGAGGTGCAAGTGGCGGACACAGGGATGTACGGCTATGTGTATGCTGATTACATCGCCAACGGCGCTCCCGGAAAGGTCACAGGAAATGTCAATCTTCGGGCAAAGCGCAGTACCTCCTCCAAGGTGAAGCGCGTCATCCCCTACGGAAGTACCCTTACCGTGCTGGTGGTGTACAAAAGTTGGTCAAAAGTGCGCTACAACGGCACCCTGGGCTATGTGTGGAACGGATACCTGAAATTCAGATAATCATCGAACGTTTGAAGGCGCGGCCGATCAGCCGCGCCTTTTTTGACGAAAATTCGGTTGACTCCGTCGCTGTTAAGTGGTAATATAAACCTATTGTCCGGTTGGATTCCCTTCCACCGGAACGAACGATGGAAGTGATGCGCGATGACCAATTACCTGGTAAAGCGCGTGATCATGATGGTCATCACCCTTTTCATGATTGCGCTCCTTACCTTCGTGTTGATGCACATAGTGCCCGGCGGCCCCTTTACCCTGGAAAAACAGGTGCCCCAGGCGGTTCTGGATGCCTTGAACGAAAAGTATAAATTGAACGACCCCCTGTGGAAACAGTTTCTGGATTATCTGAAAGGGCTCGTGCGCTTTGAATTGGGGCCCAGCTTCAAATACCAGGGCAAGACGGTAAACGACTTTATTTCAAATGGCCTGCCATATTCAGCCACCCTGGGTTTGGTCACCCTGGTGTTCGTACTCATGACAAGCATCCCTATGGGCATTTTGGCGGCGCTTAAAAATGGCAAATGGCAGGATATGCTGCTGATGGCGGTAGCGACTTTGGGCGTCACCATCCCAAGCTTTGTCATCGCCACCGGGCTCATGTATATCTTCTCCTTCAAGCTCGGCTGGACACCAACCTACGGGGTAGACAACTGGCAGGGGTATATCCTGCCTATGCTCGCCCTGGGCGGCTATTCCCTTAGCTTCCTTGCGCGGCTGATGCGCTCCTCCCTCCTGGAAGTGATGGGCCAGGACTACATCCGCACGGCTCGGGCCAAGGGCATCAGCGAAACGCGGGTGGTGTTGAAACACGCCCTGCGCAACGCCATGATCCCCGTGATCACGGTGCTGGGCCCCACGGTAGCCAATCTCTTGACCGGGAGTTTTGTCATTGAGAAGATTTACGCCATCCCTGGCATGGGCGGCTTTTTCGTAAACAGCGTGACCCAGAGGGACTATACCACCATCATGGGGATGACCATTTTCTACGCCGCCTTCCTGATCGCCATGATCTTCATCGTGGATATCTTTTACTGCCTGATCGATCCCAGGATCCGATACGATTGAGAGAGGAGATGCCGTTCATGAATAACCGATGGGAACGGGTCTCCCTCTCTCAGGAAGAGTCCGAACGCATATTCCGCAAGGCCCGAAGTTTTGCGGGGGACGTGTGGTTCCGCTTCCGGCGCAAACCCACTGCGCTTCTGGGGCTGATCCTGGCTCTGTTGATGGTCCTGTTCGGGCTCATTGGGCCTTTTATGACGCCGTATAACTATTCCCAGCAGGAGACCAAATTGGCCAACATCCCGCCCCTGATGACGGTGTACCCGGGACCGGATGACAGCTATTTCTTCGTAACGGAGGCGCTGAAGGTCATCGAGGTGGATCCGGAAGGGCATCTGGTTCGCCAACTTCGAAAGAAGGAGGACGACGCCAAGCACAAACAGACTTCTTTCAAATACGACGACGATACCTCCGTGGTACTGGATTATTCTATAAAGCCCTATGTCATGCTGGATGAATACGGCCAGCGCATCGAACAGGGCGTCAGGAAGTGGAATGCCAGCCACCTGCTGGGCACCGACCACCTGGGGCGGGACATCCTGACACGCCTCATGTACGGCGCCCGTATCTCCCTGATGGTAGCCTTCATCGCCGCGACAGTGAACATGCTCATCGGCATCTTGTATGGGGGAGTCTCCGGTTACCTCGGGGGCCGCACCGACGCCATCATGATGCGCGTCGTGGACATTATCGCTACCATCCCACTGACCTTGTACGTGATCCTCATCAAGGTGTGCCTTGACGACGGATTGATCTCCATCATTGTTGCCCTGTCCAGCGTGTACTGGGTGGACATGGCCCGGGTGGTTCGGGGCCAGGTGCTGAGCCTGAAAAACCAGGAGTTTGTGTTGGCTGCCCGGACGATTGGGTCCTCCACCAAAAATATCCTGCTGCGGCATCTGATCCCCAATGCCATGGGGCCCATCCTGGTGACCGTGACCATGCTGATCCCCAGCGCCATTTTTATGGAGGCTTTCATGAGCTTCATCGGTATTGGCATCGCGCCTCCCATGGCATCTTTGGGTACCATGTGCAACGACGCCACCGAAGCGCTGCGCACCAATCCCTACCAGCTGTTCCTGCCAGCCATAGCCATCTGTATCATCATGTTTGCCTTCAATTTTATCGGCGATGGACTGCGGGACGCCCTGGACCCGAAACTAAAAAAGTGAGGAGGTATGCAAACCATGGAGCCCATCCTAGAGATCCGTGATCTGAATACATCCTTCCTCACCTCCTCCGGCGAGGTGCAGGCGGTGCGGGGCGTAAGCTTCAAGGTGGAAAAGGGTCAAACCATCGGCATTGTAGGGGAGAGCGGCAGCGGGAAATCAGTGACCAGCCTGTCCATCCTGAAGCTGCTGGGAAGCACCGGCCGCATCAAGTCGGGGAGCATCCGTCTCCACGGGGAGGAGCTGATCGGAAAGACCCGCAAAGAGATGCGCCAGATCCGGGGCAGAAGGATTGCCATGATTTTTCAAGATCCCATGACCAGCCTGAACCCCCTGATCCCTGTAGGAGAACAGGTGGGGGAGATGATCTGGGCACATGACAAGTCAATATCCAAAGAAGAACGCAGGGCCAGGGTGTTGGAACTCTTCGAGATGGTGCGCATCCCGGAGCCGGTAAAACGTCTGAAGAGCTTCCCTCACGAGTTTTCCGGAGGCATGCGCCAGCGGGTCATGATCGCCATGGCCCTGGCCTGTAAGCCGGAACTGCTGATTGCCGACGAGCCCACCACCGCCCTGGACGCTTCCATCCAGGACCAGATCCTGAAGCTCATGCAGCAGTTACAGCATGAGATAGACATGAGCATCCTGTTCATCACACACGACCTGGGGGTAGTGGCTGAGTTGTGTACCCACGTTCTGGTGATGTATGGCGGGTTGATCATGGAGGAGGCGGGCATCGACGACATCTTCGAAAGGCCCATGCACCCTTACACCATGGGGCTGCTGGACTCCATCCCCGGTTTGCACCAGGACAAAAGCCAGCTGTTAAAGCCAATCCCAGGCTCGCCGCCTGACATGATTCATCCCCCCAAAGGTTGTCCCTTCGCGCCCCGTTGCTCCTATGCCTGCCGGGTCTGTCTGGAAGAACTTCCTCCTTACCGGCAAGTTTCCGAGAGACACCGCAGCATGTGCTGGATGCTGGCGCCGGACGCCCCGTCAGAAGGCAATCCCTTCAAAGGGATCGGCTCTAAGGGGGCGGTTATATGAACAAGGATGTGCCCGTCCTACGGGTCCAAGACCTCACCAAGCACTTCCCCGCGGGGAGGGGGAAGGTGGTTCACGCGGTAGACAACGTGAGCTTTCAGATCCCCAGGGGCAAGACATTTGGGCTGGTAGGGGAGTCGGGCTGCGGCAAGAGCACCTGTGCACGAACCATCATCCGCATTTACGAGCCCACCGGCGGCAAGGTGTACCTGGGGCATGACGACATTTCCATCCTCTCCCAGAAAGAGCTTTTGCCCCATCGGCAGCGCATGCAGATGATCTTCCAGGATCCATACGCATCGCTGAATGCCCGGATGACGGTGCACGACATCATTGCTGAGCCCCTGCGGGCCCACGGCGTGTTCGCCAGCCGTCAGGAGGAGAGCGAGCGGGTCAACGATATGTTGGCCCAGGTGGGCCTGAACCGGGAACACGCGAGCCGCTACGCCCACGAATTTTCCGGCGGCCAGCGGCAGCGGGTGGGCATCGCCCGAGCCTTGATTATACACCCGGAACTGGTCATCTGCGACGAGCCCATTTCCGCTCTGGATGTATCCATCCAGGCCCAGATCGTGAATATGCTGCGCAAGTTTCAGCAAGAACAGGCTTTGACCTATCTGTTCATTGCCCACGACCTGTCCATGGTGCGCTATGTGTCCGACGAGGTAGGGGTGATGTACCTGGGGCAGCTGGTGGAGACCTGTGCCGCAGATGAGATTTATGCAACCCCCCTGCACCCCTACACCCAGGGACTTTTGGCGGCCATCCCGATCCCGGACCCCAAAGTTGCCAGGGAAAAAAGGGCTGCGGGTTTGGAAGGGGACCTGCCCAGCCCCATTGACCCGCCCAGCGGCTGCCGCTTCCACACCCGCTGTCCCCACGCCACGGAGCGTTGCAAGGCCGAGGTCCCATCGCTGAAGGATGTGGGCGCCGGGCACTGCGTGGCCTGCCACCTGATCAACGATTGATCGACGGGTTCACCGTCTTTCATAAAACATTCAAGGAGGAACAAATCATGAGGAAACTGCTTACCATGCTGCTGGTACTGATGATGGCTTTGTCCATGGTTCAGGCCGCCGGCGCCGAGGCTGCCCAGGAGATCGTGTATGCCCTGGCCAATGAGCCCGACGGCATCGACCCCAGTGTAACCAACAACTCCTTCGCGTCGAATATCTTGGTGAACGCATTCGAGGGCCTTGTCACCTACGACACGGCTACCGGCGCTTTGATCCCGGGGGAGGCGGAGAGTTATGAGATCAGCGAAGATGGTCTGGTCTACACGTTTATCCTGCGGGACGGCCTGAAGTGGTCCGACGGCAGCGATCACACTGCCCAGGATTATGCCTACACCATCAAGCGTATTCTGACCCCCGCAACCACCGCCAAGTACGTGAACCTGGTGACCGACTATGTGGTAGGCGCCCAGGAATACTACGACGGCGTCACCGACGATTTTGACACCGTAGGCTTCAAGGCCCTGGATGACAAAACCATCCAGATTACCCTGAAAGACAATGCCTCTCACTTCATCGACATCCTGACCATGTTTACCTTCAGCCCCGTCCAGGCTGCCACCGTGGAGGCCAACGGCGACCAGTGGACCAATAAGGCCGAGACATATGTCACCAACGGCCCCTTCCGCGTCACGGAGCTGAACATGGGCGAGAGCGTTGTGATGGAGAAGAACCCCCACTACTACGGAGCAGACGGGGTGAAACTGGAGAAAATAACCTTCCGGTATATCTCTGACCTGGGTACTTCCCTGATGGCTTATGAGAATGGCGAACTGCACGGCATGAACACCATCCCCTCCTCCGATTATGCCCGGCTGAAGGCGGAGGATGCGGGCGTGGTGGTGTCCCCCTCCTACGGCACCGTTTTTTATGACATCAACAATGCCAAAGCACCCTTCGACAATCCCCTGGTGCGCAAGGCCCTGAACCTTGCGGTAGACCGCATCGCCATCATTGAGGACGTGGTGCAGACCGACGCCGTGCCCGCTTTCAGCTATATCAGCCCCGGCTATGTGGTGGATGATGAAGACTTTGTGGATGGCCGTGACAACTTTGAACTGTCCGAGGAAGCCGATCCGGAAGCTGCCCAGGCTGCACTGGCAGAGGCCGGCTACCCAGGCGGCGAAGGCTTCCCGGTATTGGAGCTAAGCTATTACACCAACGAGACCGTGAAGAAGGTTGTGGAGGCCATGGCCGAGATGTTCGAGACCAACCTGGGCATCACGGTGAACATCAGCAACGCCGACTGGGCCATATTCTACGAGGATGTGCGCGCCGGCAAGTACGATGTGGCTGCCATGGGCTGGAGCGGCGACTATCTGCATCCCATGACCTTTATGCCCTTGCTGAAGACCGGAGACGAAAGCAACAACGTATTCTATTCCAACCCCGAGTATGACGCGTTGGTGGAAAAAGGTTCCGTCATGACCGACGCAAAGGCTGCCATGGAGGTATTCCGGGAAGCAGAAGCCCTGGCTTGCAATGAGTATCCCGTGCTGCCTCTGTACTACAAATCCAACATGATGCTGATGCACGACAACGTCGCCGGCTACTATGTGGATCCCACCAACCAGATGTATTTGCGCAACGCCTATGTAGTGGAATAGGCTACAGGAGATTGGCGCCTTTTGCCCTGCCGCACTGCGACAGGGCAATTCATTTCCTTATCATCTGCTTGGCCTTCACATGGAGTTTTCACAGAAAGCTACTGACGCTGCTTGACGTCCTTTATCTGTCTCCTTAGAATATGAAACCAAGTTCCATATTCACGAAGGGGGAGTGTCGCAGGTGAAGTACGGGTTTATGGCTTTGCTTTTGTGCTGTATCCTGATCCTGACGGGTTGTGCCGTGGAGCAGGCGACGGAGGCGGAGGGACTGAAGATCGTTGCCACCATCTTTCCCCCCTATGATTTTACCCGGGAACTCACGAAGGGAACACCGGTCTCTCTAAGCATGCTGATGAAGCCCGGGGTGGAAAGCCACAGCTTTGATCCTTCGCCGGCGGATATCCTGAGCCTGAAGGAGGCAGACCTCTTTGTATGCATCGGGGGCAGTGACGAGGCTTGGGTGGACAAAATGCTTGAAAGCCTGGGGAATGAGGCACCTTCCGCGCTCCGCCTGATCAACACCGTGGAACCCCTTGCAGCGGATGACCATGGGCACAGCTTAGCCGCGGTAGACGAGCATATCTGGACGGCGCCCAAGAACGCCATCTCCATGTGTGAAGCCGTATGTGGGGCCTTGTGCGAAGCGGACCCGCAGCATTGCGAAACTTACAAGGCCAATCTCGATTCCTATAAAAAAGATCTCGAGGCGCTGGATCGGGCTTTCCGTGAGGCGGTGCAAGGGGGTGTGCGGCGGGAGGTGGTGTTCGGAGACCGCTTCCCCTTCCGACATCTGGCCCACGCCTACGACCTTGCTTGGCACAGCCCCTTTGCGGGCTGTTCCGGGGAAAGCGAACCCGATGCCGCTCAAATTGCCGTGATCATCGATCTGGTGAAAGGAGACCGCATACCGGTGATCTTCCACATCGAAGGGAGCGACGCCCGTATCGCGAGGATGATCGCAGAGGAAACGGGGGCGGAAATCGCATTGCTTCACAGCTGCCACAACCTGACAAAGGAAGAACTGGCGGCGGGGGAGAGCTACCTCACCCTGATGAAAAAGAATGCCCAAACATTGAAGAGGGCGCTGGACGGGGAGGCTTCGTAATGGCCAGGTTCTACAACACGAGGCAGGGCGCCCTGGTTCTGGAAGTTCTGCGAGAGAACGGAAGCCGCCCCCGCACGGCCGAGGACCTGATGAAGTCGCTGAAGGGCAGGGGGGAAAAGGTGGGAAAGACGACCCTGTACCGCCAGCTGAACAAGCTCGGCAAGCAGGGGAAATTGCGCGTGACGATGGGCCCCGGAGGAACGGGCTACCAGTATGTGGAGGACCCCGTCGCCTGTGCCGCCCACATGCACTGCCGATGCTGCCGCTGCGGGAAGCTCTTTCACGTGGACTGTTCCATGCTGCGCCAGTTGTCCAGACATTTGCTTTCAGCCCACGCCTTTGTGCTGGATCCCGTTGACACGGTGCTGCAGGGAACCTGCAAGAAATGTGAGGAGGAAGACGGAGATGGCGCTGCTGAAGCTTGAGGGGGTATCCCTGGGGTATGAACACCTGATCGCCGCCCAGGATGTTTCCTTGAGTATAGAGGCAGGGGAATATCTGGTGGTGGTAGGGGAGAACGGATCCGGCAAATCCACCCTGATCAAGGGGATGTTGGGTCTTCTGCACCCGAGAAAGGGCAAGGTGCTGATGGGGGAGGGGCTGAAGAAGAACCAGATCGGCTACATGCCCCAGCAAAGCGCAATGCAGCGGGATTTCCCTGCCTCCGTGTATGAAGTGGTGCTGTCAGGTTGCCTGAACCGCTGTGGCCTCAAACCCTTTTACGGAGGACGAGCACGGACAAGAGCGCAGTACGCCATGGAGCGTTTGGGGATCAGGGCTTTGAAGGACGAATGCTATCGGGAACTATCCGGCGGGCAGCAACAGCGGGTGCTTTTGGCCCGAGCGCTGTGCGCAACAGAAAAACTGTTGCTGTTGGATGAACCGACAGCGGGGCTTGACCCAATGGCCTCCCAGGAACTGTACAACCTGATCCGCTCCCTGAATGAAGAAGGGGTGGCTATCGTCATGGTGTCCCATGACATTGGGGCGGCGCTCCACGACGCCAACAGGGTGCTTTGCATGCATAAGACAGTGTCTTTCGTGGGTACGGTGGAAGAATACATGAAGAGTGACTGTGGGCGTTTTCTGTGGGGATGCAGGGAAGAGGGGTGCTGTCATGATCGCTGAAATGCTGTCCTACGGCTTTATGTGCCGGGCCCTTGTGGTAGGGACTCTGGTATCCCTGTGCGCCGCTTTGCTGGGGGTCTCCCTGGTACTGAAGCGCTATGCCATGATCGGGGACGGGCTTTCCCATGTGGGTTTCGGGGCACTGTCCGTGGCCCTGGCCATGAACCTGTCCCCCCTGAAGGTTTCGGTACCCGTGGTGGTACTGGCGGCCTTCGGGCTGCTGCGGCTCAGCGAGAGCCAGCGCATCAAGGGGGACTCGGCCATCGCGCTGATCTCCACCAGTTCCATGGCCATCGGGGTGATCGTCACCAGCCTGAGCGGTGGCATGAACGTGGACGTGTACGGGTATATGTTCGGCTCAATTCTATCCATGAACATGGAAGACGTGTACCTGTCGGTAGGGCTCAGCGCCGTGGTGCTGTTCCTGTTCTTTCTGTTTTACCACCGCATCTTTGCCGTGACTTTTGATGAGAACTTTGCCCGGGCTACGGGCATCCGCGCGGATCGCTACAACATCCTGTTGGCCCTGCTGACCGCAGTGACCGTGGTGCTCGGCATGCGCATGATGGGGACCTTGCTGATCTCCAGCCTGATCATCTTCCCCGCCCTCAGCGCCATGCGGGTGTTCAAGCGTTTTTTATGGGTGGTATTGTGTGCCGCCCTGATCTCGGTGCTGTGCTTCTTCGCGGGGATGACTGTTTCCTTTTCCCTGTCCATCCCCACCGGCGCCAGCGTAGTAATCGCCAACTTAACCTGCTATTTGCTGATGAGCCTCGTTGGAACCATCACTTTGGGGAGGGGATAGGGATGTCCGTCATATACATCACCGGAGGCGTCCGGAGCGGGAAGTCCACCCTGGCGGAAAAAAAAGCCGGGGAATTCCGACAGGTTCTGTACATTGCTACGGCCCGGGTGTTGGATGAGGAAATGGAGGAGCGGATACGAATACACAGACAGCGCAGGGATCCGTCCTGGTACACCCACGAGGGATTCCGCAACCTCTCCGAGGCCATCCGGGGTTTCACGGGCTGCATCCTGCTGGACTGTGTAACCAATCTGCTCACCAACGTGATGCTGGATATTGAAGAAGACTGGGACGCACCCACAGAAGAAGATATTTCCCAGGCGGAAGAGGCAGCCCAAGGGGAAATGGAGGGATTGATCCATAGCGCCCGGGCACAGGGGAATGAATTGATCCTGGTCTCCAACGAGTTGGGCATGGGCCTAGTGCCTGTATACCCCTTCGGCCGGGTATTCCGGGATGTGGCGGGCAGGCTGAACCAACGTATCGCAAGCCTTTCGGACGAGGCGTACCTGTGCGTATCGGGGATCCCTTTACGCCTCAAATGAGAATAGCAACCGAACAAAATGATATTGCTTGACCGTCCATATATCACAGAAGAGGGTTTGTATTTAACAGAACATTTTCAGAGTTCGTATATAGACCTGATAACAGATTTGTACGCTTATTTCAGAACAAATAACATGAGAAACGCGGAACCGAGGCTAGTGGTTTTTGTTGCCTGATCGTCGCTCGCAGCGACAGCAACGCCAACCAGAATGCGGAAACAGGGAAGGCCACACATCAAATATCCAGAGGCCATGCTGTCTGTTGTCAGACATTGAAGTTGATGTATCTACAAAGATTCCTATGAACATAAGTTTTGTGGTTATTCTTGCGTGTGGCTGTGGCAAATGGCGGAAAAGTGTTTACACCTGGGCCTGTATCGTGTATAATAATGGCGGAAACAGCAAAAGGAGGCGAACCCAGATGGACATCTTAACCCTACCCTC
>JAAYOH010000005.1 GCA_012520375.1 Clostridiales bacterium | reverse complement strand
CTACCGCTCCAATCCCAAGGCGCGATAGCCAAGTGGTAAGGCAAAGGTCTGCAAAACCTTCATTCACCGGTCCGAATCCGGTTCGCGCCTCTTGTACAGCGCAGTCGCTTGTCGGCTGCGCTTTCCTTTGCACAGGAAACGGGGGATTTGGTTTGTAGGGGGCATTCCTGCAACCCGGTCGATCGCAGGACAAAAGACTGCCGCAGTCAGGCTGCGGCAGTGAAACAGGGGCATCCAAGCGGCTTAGACGACGCCCATGATCAGCTCGAGGATGTACATCTCCAGCTTCTCGTAGTTGCGCTCGGCGATGAGCTGCGCCCGGTATGCCCGGTCCAGCTTCTCTACCTTCTGCTCCATCAGCTCCACCACCCGCTTGGAGTTGATGATGTGGCGGTACTGATCCTCGGGCTTCTGGGTGCGCATGGCCTTCACGTCCAGGCCCACCATTTCGCCGTTGGCGCCATAGTTGTGGTCACACAGCACCAGCACTTGATTGAAGGCGCTGCGCAGGGACTCGGCGCCAAAAGCCTTGTCCTGGTCGTAGCGGCAGCCGTTCTGGTCGTTCAGATGGACGGAGCCGAGCTTCCCGAACTTGAGGGCGAAGGCCATCTCATTGGCTGGATCCAGCCCGGCCAGGACGGCATGGGCAGACTCCAGCACCGCGCCCACCCGGGCGGGGTCCTTGGTGGCTGAGGAGACCGCCATGACGTGGCCGATGGTGCCGCAGTAGCTGCGGTCGATGGGTTCGTTGGGCTTGGACTCGATGAGGACGCGCATCTTGGGGTCGTAGTCCAGCATGGCGTCGATGGAGCGGATGAGCTGGTCGATCTTCTCCACCGGATCCTTGGACTCGGCGCACAGGGTGCCTTCCCGGGCCAGCCACAGCACGATGTTCTTGGCGCCCAGGGCGTTGGCGATGTCGATGGAGCGCATGGAGCGCCACATGGCAAAGTCGTAGTCTTCCTTGCTGTTGGAGGTGTAGCCGCCGTCTGTTGTGCGGGGATCCATCCACAGCCGGGGCGCAACGAACTCGGCCACCAAACCGTACTTGTCCAGGGTGGCTTTCATGTCCTTGGCGTAGTCGATGATCTGCTTCTCCGTCATGTTGTTGATGTCCGGAACCGCGTCATCGTCGTGGAACTGTACGCCGTGCAGGCCGATCTCGGAAAAGACCTTGAACTTCTCTTCAATGTCCACGGTGGGGCGCACGCCGGGCCCGAAGGCCTCAACGCCCTCGTTCACGTTCCAGGGGCCCGCGGTAAATTTGAATCTTGACTTGAAATTTGACATGGTCGATCTCCTTTACGAAAGCGCGGGAGCATAAAGCTCCCGCGCCCCACACTGTTGTTATTCGGGATCCACGATGATGACGCCCTTTACCTTGGGGTCGGTGGATTCCAGCATGTACTTGATGCCCTTCTCCGCGTCTTCCAGGGAGAACTCGTTGGTGATGATGGGGGAGAGGTTTACCTGGCCGGAAGCGATGAGCTTGAACACGTTGTCCCACACCAGGGGCGCCAGCCAGGAGAAGCGCAGGGTCTTCTCGCTCTTCAGGGTGGCCAGCACGGGGACTTGAAGCATGTCGTCGGGGCCGGCCTGGCCGAAGAACACGATGGTGGAGCAGGCGCCGGTGACCTTCAGGGAATCCTGCAATGCCGACATATTGCCGGTGGCCAGGATGGCCCGGTCCGCCAGGCAGCCGTTGTTCAGCTCGCATACCTTGGCCGCCACATCTTCCGCGTACCATGGGGAAGAGGTGTCGGTGTTGTTGATGACATGGGTCGCGCCGCACTCCAGGGCCTTGTTCAGGCCGAAGTCCTTGCGGGCCACCACAATGACGTTGCCCGCCCCCGCAGCCTTGGCCAGCTGGATCATCATCAGGCCGATGCCGCCCACGCCGTACACCACCACGGTCTGGCCCATCTTCACCTCCAAGCGCTCCACCGCATGGGTGGCGCAGGCCAGGGGCTCTGCCAGGGCGGCGTCCTTGAAGGAGACTGCATCGGGGATTTTGTACACATGGGTGTACTTGACCTTCACATACTCGGCCATGGCGCCGTCGAACATGGTGCCTACCACTTCCACGTTGCCGCAGGAGTTGAACTCGCCCCGCATGCAGGCCGCGCAGGCGTTGCACTGCATGACCGGGTTCACGGCTACCCGATCTCCCTCTTCAAACAGGCCCATCTTCTTTGCCATGGCGCCCACTTCGGCCACCACGCCGGAGAACTCGTGGCCCATGATCAGGGGCCCCTTGCCGTCGGGGGTATCCAGGGGGCTCTTGCCATTGTAGTATACCAGGTCGGAGCCGCAGATGCCGCAGGCCTTCACTTTAATCAAAACCTCGTTGTCGGCAATCTTCGGGATGGGCTCTTCCCGGTACTCCATGTGGAAGGGCTCTATGAAACGGTTGACCATCATTTTACCTTGCATCGTATTGCCTCCTATTCACAATCAGCAGTTCTTGCAGTATTTCTTGTTGAGGGCGTCCACAAACTTGAAGCAATCCTCGGTGACGGCCCAGGCATCCGGCCACTCGCACAGGTCGATGGCCCACCACTCACCCTTGTAACCGCCGACATCCAGCAGGGCAGGCACCACTTCGTCAAAGTTGATGTGGCCGTCGCCGAAGGGGGCATGGGTGGAGGTGCCGGTCTCGTTCAGGGTACCGTCGCTGTCGATCAGGTGAACCAGGCCGATGCGGCCCTTGACCAGCTCGATGAACTCCAGGACGGAGCCTTCCAGCTTGCAGCCCTCTTCGATATGGCGGTGGCCCAGTGCGCAGTTGTCGGCGTGGCAGGTGTCAAACAGCAGGGAGAAGTTGGGCTCGTTTACCGCGTCCACCAGCCACAGCACGTTCTTGGGCTCGTTGATGATAAAGCCGGGTTCGAACTCCCATACCACGTCGAAACCGTAACCCGCGGCCTCCTTGGCCATCTCCTTGAAGTGCTTTACAAAGAACTGCTTCACATCGTCGTAGCTCATGCCCTCGGGCAGGATGGGCGGTGTGCAGGTATCTACCCGCATGATCTTGGTGAGGCCCAATTCCGCGGCACACTTCAGGGCGCGGGAGTATTCGGCGCGCCACTCGGCGGTCTGTTTCAGGGAGTCGTACTTCCACATATCCAGGGCGAAATCTGCCACTTCCAGGCCGTTGTCCTTGAAGATCTTCACCAGGGCGGCCTTCTTTTCGGGGGTGTCTACGATGTCGGGATGGGCGCCGAAGGGGGGGAAACCGCCCAGGCTGATGCCGTCGTAGCCAATCTTCTTGGCGCCGGCGCACAGCTCATCCAGGGGCTGGGGAATGGCCCAGGAACTGATGGAAATTTTCTTCATGAATAATGTCCTCCTTTGATGATGTCTTGATGTATTATTTGAAGGGACGACGCATGGCGGGCACGTCGGGCATGCCGCAGTCGGGCCCGAAATGCTTCAGGATGACCAGGGGCTCGTACTTGGAGCTGTTCTCGATGGCAACGCCTTCGCAGGATCTGGGATGGGAAACGAAGAACTCGTCGGCAGACAGCTGGCCGTAGCGCAGCAGGGTGGGGGTTTCGCAGTCGAAGACGCCAAACTTGCCGTGGCCCTGGATGACCAGGCAGCCGTAGGCCGCGTTGTCCTTGATGCATACCCGGGCGCCGGGTTCCACGGTGAGGCGCTTGGCGGCTACATAGTCGTTGCCATAGGCGATCCACTCCTGGGTGTAGCCCTCTCCGGCGCTCTCGGGGGTGGGACGGCGGAAGAAGCGCTCCCGGTAATCGGGGCAAGTGTTCAGGTCCCAGTCCGCCACGTCCATGATGACGTCCAGGTTGTTCTTGTCCGCCTCGGGGACGTAGCCCGCCAGATCGTCGTAGCCGAAGATTTCTCCGTTCACCACGTTTTCCCACATGGCCATGACGTCGGAGTTCCACTGGGGCTCGTAGGTACACAGGGAACCCGGGGCGTGGAGCACGCCGGCGGGGGTGTACCAACCCGTGTCCAGTTCTACCCGGAAAGCCCTGGACAGTTCGGTGATGCGGCCGTCGCACACCGTGTAGTTCTCCAGGCGGGCCCTGACCTCTTCCTTGCTGACGGAAGGGTCGAAACCGAAGTAGGTGATGGGCATGGAGCCCAGGGTCTGATTGTACTGGCTGGGGAAGAAGTAGTGCTCGTGCTTGGGCTTTACGTCGCCGTAGCGCTTGCAGGCCTCTTCGCCGTGGTGGATGTGATGGAACAGGGGCCATTCGTAGTCGTAGAACTTGGAGTACATGGGCCAGGTGCCGAAGCGATCCATCAATTCCTGTCCGATGAGTTCGGCGCCCAATTCGTCTACAAAGTGCTTGAACAGAATGACGTTCCGGGGATTGTCGTCCACGTTGACGAAGCTCATGCCTTCGAATTCGCCGGCCCCCACGGTCTCCACGTGTGTGATGGAAGAGAACCAGCGCTCCACGATGGCGCCCCGGTGCATGCCCATGGCGAAGAAATCGTCCGGATGCAGGCGGATGCGCCGGCCGGGCCGATTGAAGGGGCGGGGCACCCAGGTGGGGGTCATTTGCAATACGCCATCTCCCGCTGCCAGGGCAGCGCGAATGTTTTGTTTCATGTAGGAACCTCCTATTTGGTTATTTCAGCATATTCCGGATGTGATCGTGGCCCCTGCGCGCCAGGTCGTCATCGCTGGGTGCGAAACTGCGCCACAGGTGCAGCGCCCCCGTCAGGGAGGGTGCGCCCAGGTTGAAAGCTTCGATGGTCAGGTAGCCGTTGTAGCCGCCCTGGGTGAACACGTCGAAGATCTCCTTGCCACAGGCGTGGCCCGTGCCCGGGATGCCCCGATCGTTTTCGGAAATGTGTACATGCCGGATGTAGGGGAGAGCTGCTTTGTAGGCGGCCGCGACGTCCAATTCCTCGATATTGGAATGCATGGTGTCCACCAACAGGCCTACGTTTGGCAGATCCAGTTCCTGCACATAGCGCACGCCATCGGCGCAGGTGTTGATCAGATAGGTCTCGAAGCGGTTCAGGGGTTCCAGGGCCACCGTGACCCCGTGGTCCTCGGCGTACTGGAAACAGGGCTTCATGGTCTCCAGGGACCAGGCCCATTCCTGTTCCGTGGGCCGCGCCCCGGAGAAATATCCCAGGCCCTGGTACAGGGGGCCGCAGATCAATGTACCGCCCAGGCGCAGGGTGTTGTCGACGAATTCCTTGAATGCCGGATACACGGCGGCGCGCAGCACCGGGTCGGGGCTGACGGGGTTGGCGACGGAGGGGTTGAAGGTGCCTACGGTGGTCACGTCCAGGCCCAGTTCTTTGGCGTAGGCGCCAAAGAGCTGGCACTCGCCGGGATCCGACACGATGCCCACGTTGAACTCCACCCCGTCAAAGCCCACTTCCTTGCAGAAGTCCAGCAACCCCTTATGCTGGGCGAAATTGGCGTCGTCCGACCAGAGCAGCAGGTTCATTCCGACTTTGATCATGTTGACAGCTCCTTTCGTGGGTTGTTTTTTGAAAAGGGGGGGGACGTGCTTCCGCCCGCCCCCCATAGGGTGTTTCCTGCGATCAGGCGAAACCCTCTACGTCCGTGAACAGCGGGTCGTTGATGTCGTACACGATCAGGCCCGCGTCACGCTTGGCCAGGTACTGGTCCAGATCGGAGAAGGGCACCAGGCTGTCCCAAATCTCGTCGATATTGTCGGTGTGCAGGTAGTTCAGGTAGGGATGGATGTAGGCGCGATACTCTTCGCCGGCGAAGTAGGCCTTGAGCATCTGATACAGGGCGTCGCCCTCCAGGGCGGCGGACTGGTTCACGTCCATATCGACGATGCCGTCCTTGACCCACTGCCAGGAGATCTCACGGCCGTTGCCGCCGCCCAGCCAGTAATCGGCGGGATCCAGACCTGCCTCTTCCAGGGCCTCGATGATGCCTTCCAGCATGGGGTCGTTCTGGCCGTAGACGCCGTCGAAGCCGTCCGGGCCCAGTTCGCTGATGATGTTGGTCATCTGGGTCTTGGCGGAATCCTTCATCCAGCCGCCGGAACACCAGTACAGGGACAGGCCTTCGGTGCCGTCCATGCCGCTGTTCTTTTCGGCGGCCCAGGTGGCGGAATCGGAGACCAGCTCCACGCCATTGTCCTCATAGGCCTGGATGAAGCCCAGGGACTGGGCGCCTGCGGAGCCCTGGCCCAGCACGCCTTCCACATTGACGACCTTCTTGGCGCCCCGATTGTAGGCGTCCAGTCCGGCATAATAGCCTTCCTGCACAAAGTCGAAGCCGATAAAGCAGGCCGCGTCCTTGGCGTTCGGCGCGGAGGCGAAGCTATGGGTCATGCCGAAGTAGGGGATACCGGCATCCTTGGCCATCTGGATGCACTCGGAGGTGGTGCCGGCGTTGTTCTGGATGACGGCGATAGCGTCCACACCGGCGGAGATGAAATCCTGCACGGCGTTGAGCTGCTCGGCCGCGGAACCGGTGCCGGTCTTGACATCGATGGTCCAGTTGACTTCGGGGTCGCGCTCGGACAGCGCAATGAGGACGTCGGTCTCAAAGGCATAGTAGCTGTCCACGTTGTCGGCGTAGAAGCCGATGGTCTTGTGCTCGGGCTCTGCGAAGGCGCTGACGCTCAGAGCCATCACGAGGGCCAACATAAGGACTACGAGTTTCTTCATGGTGTGTTCCTCCTAATTATTTATTTCCCCATCCGGGGGAAAACGAATCAAAGGTTACAGCGCCGCTTTCTGCTGGCGCACGGCTTTGCGGGTGGAGAACAGATGGGACAGAGCGCCGCCCGCAACGGATATGATGATGATGAGGCCCTTCACCACGTACTGCCATTCCGACTGGATGCCCATGAGGGTCATGGCGTTGGAGATGGTGAACATGAGGATGGAGCCAATGAAGGCGCCCATCACCGAGCCCTTGCCGCCGGACATGGCCACGCCGCCGATGACCACCGCGGCGATGACGTCGATCTCCAGGTTCTGGCCCACGGTGATGATGCCGGTGCCCACTCGGGTGAGCAGGGTGGTGGCGCCGATGCCCACGCACAGGCCGTTGAAGATGTAGACCAACAGCTTCGTGCTGCGCACGTTGATGCCGGACAGATAGGCGGCCTGGGGGTTGTTGCCCACCGCATAGATGCGGCGGCCGAAACGGGTGTACTTGAGCAGGGCCCAGGTGATGATGGTGAGGGCCACAAAGATCAGCACGTAGTAGGGCAGTTGCAATTTACGGGAGAAGATCTTGATGCCCTCGGGGTTGATCAAGTCGAAGAGGTTCTCCTTCAGCCAGCCCAGGTGCTGCTTGTCCATGGCCACTTCCTGGGAACGGGTGATCAAGAGGCCGATGCCCCGACAGGCGATCTGACCGCCCAGGGTGATGATGAAGGATTCCACGTTCAGCACCGAGATGATGGCGCCCATGATGATCTCCAGGGTGATGCAGATCATGATGCCCAGGAGAAGCGCCCAGCCGATGTGCATGCCCCCGTGCATGACCACTTTGGCCACGAACATGGAGAACATGGAAGTCATCATGCCTACGGACAGGTCGATGCCTCCCGCCAGCATCACGGCGGTCATGCCCAATGCCAGGATGCCCACGGGGGTGGCCTGGATCAGGATGTTCAGGATGTTGGAGGGATACAACAGGGAAGGGAAGGCGACGACGCCGTTTTTGGAAACCCCGGCGATCAGCTGGTAGATGACCACGGCGATCACAAAGGCGACGGTCACCAGGGAAACGGTCTGAAGGTCGCTGTTCTTCTTGAAAATGAGGAAAGACTTCTTTTCCTTGTGCTTACGGATATCGCTCATATGGTGGATCCTCCTATGGAGAGCTGCAGGATGTTTTCTTCCGAGATCTCGCCCCTATCCAGCGACCCAACGATGCGGCCATTTTTCATGACCATTACCCGGTCCGCCATGGATACCATCTCAGGCATATCGGAGGAGACCATGATGATGCACTTGCCCTGGCGCAGCAGGTCCAGCATGACCTGGTAGATCTCCTGCTTGGCGCCTACGTCGATGCCCCGGGTGGGCTCGTCGAAGAGGTAGATCTCGCCATTCGTGTGGAACCACTTGGCCAGCACTACCTTCTGTTGGTTGCCGCCGGAGAGGTTGCTCACCACCACATTGGCGTCGTTGGCTCTGGTGCGCAGCTCCTTGATGTACTTTTGCCCCACCCTATAGTCTTCATCGAGGTGGATGAAGAAGGAGGCCCGGTTTACCAGGTTGGCGATGATGGAGTTCCGGGCGATGGTGTGCTCCAGGAACAGGCCGGCGTGCTGCCTGTCCTCGGTGATGTAGCACATCCGGGCGCGGATGCCGTCGGCGGGGGAGTGGAAATCCACCGTCCTGCCCTCCACCAATACCTCTCCCGCATCCTTTTTTGCGCCCCCCATGAGCAGGGTCATGAGCTCGGAGCGGCCCGAGCCCACCATGCCCGCGAAGCCCAGGATCTGGCCCCGGTAGGCGGTGAAGTTGATGTCGTGTACTCCGTTGCCGGATAGGTTCCTGGCTTCCAGCGCCGCTTCGCCCCGGTCAAAAAACTCCCGGTGGTAGAAGGCGCTCACGTCCCGGCCCACCATGCTGCTCACCAGGGTGGATTCGTCGATGTCTTCGGCGTCGGCGGTGAGGACGAGCAGGCCATCCCGAAGCACCGTGATGCGGTCCGCCAGGCGGAACACCTCGTCCAGGTGGTGGGAAATGTAGGCGATGGCCACACCCCTGGCAGCCACCTTTTTCACCACGTCCAGCAGCATCTCGATCTCGGAGACGGAGAAGGAGGCGGTGGGCTCGTCCAGGATGATGATCTTGCGCTTGAAGACCAGGGCCTTGGCAATTTCCACCAGTTTTTTTTCGCCGGAAGACAGGGTGCCTACCAAGGCGTCCGCATCGAAGGCGCAATGCAGGTATTTCAAGGCTTTCTGGGCCTGCTCCCACATGTCCTTCTTGTTGACGAAGATGCCCTTTTGCACCACTTCCAGCCCCGCAAAGATGTTCTCGGTGACCGAGAGCATGGGGAAGACGTTGTGTTCCTGATAGATGGTCTGGATACCCGCGTCCAGCGCCTGACGGGGGGTGAAGCTGACCTTCTTGCCCTCAAAAGTGATCTCTCCGCCGGGGTCGGGTTGGTAGGCCCCGGAGATGATCTTGATCAGGGTGGACTTGCCTGCGCCGTTCTCGCCGCAGATGCAGTGTATCTCTCCCGGGCACAGGTCAAAGTCGATGCCGGACAGTGCCTTGACGCCGGGGAATGTTTTGGATATATTCCTGAGCCGGAATATCGCTTCGGCCATTTGATGTGCTCCCTTTCAGCCCCTCCACGGCCACAGCGGCCGCGGAGGGGGAGATCAGTACTTACTCCTTGGTGGCAATCGCGCTGTCGAAGGCGATGGCGGAGGGGTCGAAGTTGTACCTCTTGATGAACTCGCAGGCCTCGGTGGCGCCGTACACCCGGTCCATGCCGGAGTCTTCCCACTCCACCGACAGGGGGCCGGTATAGCCGATCTGGTTCAGGCAACGGCAGATGCCGTCGAAGTCCACATCGCCGTGGCCCAGGGAAACGAAATTCCAGCCCCGGTTCTGGTCGCCAAAGGTGAGATGGCTGCCCAGCACGCCGTTGCGGCCGTTGAAGTTGCACTTGACGTCCTTGGCGTGGACGTGGTAGATGCGGTCGGCAAAGTCCATGATGAACGTGCAGGGATCCACCATCTGCCATACCAGGTGGGAAGGATCGAAGTTTGCCCCCAGGGTCTTGCGGCCTTCGAACTCCTTGATGAGGCGATGGAAAGTCCAGTAGTCGTAGGCGATCTCGGAGGGATGCACCTCCAGGGCAAACTTGACGCCGCACTCGTCAAACACGTCGAAGATGGGGGACCACTTGGCCACGACCTCTTTGTAGGCGTCGTCCACCATTTCTTCGGTGGTCTGGGGGAAGGAGTAGAAGTACTTCCATACCGGGGAGCCCATGAAGCCGGTGACCACGTCTACGCCGAGGTTTTTGGCGGCCTTGGCGGCGGCGATCATCTGCTGGGTGCCCCAGGCGGAAATCTTCTCCGGGTTGCCGGCGCAGTCTGCGGGGGCGAAGCCGTCCAGGCGGGGATCCCACAGGTCGGCGACGCACTGCCCGGGCACGTGGGCGGCCAGGGCCCAGCAGCCCAGGTCGTACTTGGCCAGGGTGTCTTTGACTTGCTTGCAGTATGCCAGGTCCTCAGCGGCCTTCACGGCGTCGATGGGGCCCCAGGTGGCCAGTTCCAGGCCTTCATAGCCCATGGACTTGGCGACTTTGCAGATCTCTTCCAGGGGCAGGTCCGCCCACTGGGCGGTGCACAGGGTGATAGGTCTTGACATGGTGATTTCCTCCCAATTCATTATTGTAATGGTTTTTGTTCTACAGGTCTACCCAGACGTTGCCCGCGGCATTGGACTTCAGGCAGGCGTGGACAAATTTCACACCCTCGGCCCCGTCTACCACCGTGGGGAAGTCGATCAGGTCTTCGGTGAAGGTGCCTGCTTTCTTGGCATGGATGCACTCAATAAAGCTGCGGTACAGGTTGCCCATGGCCTCCAGCCAGCCCTCGGTGTGGCCGGAGGGCAGGCGGCCGTACTTGGCGGCCTCGGGCTCGATGCCGGCGTTGCCCCGGTGGCGCTCGATGGTGGTACCGTCCCGCATGACCATCTTGACCTTTTCGCAGTCCACCTGGTTCCACTCGATGGAGCCGTCCTCGCCGTAAATGCGCACGGCCAGGTCGTTGTCGTGGCCGATGGCGAACTGGCTGGTCCAGTAGGCGCCGGTGGCGCCGCCTTCGAATTCCACCAGGATGACGTCGTTGTCGTCCAGCACCCGGCCGGGCACCACAACGTCCATCTTGGCCAGCAACCGCTTGATCTTCAGGCCGGTGAGGGTAGCTACCGCATTTTCCACATGGGTGCCCAGGTCTCCGAGGCAATTCACGCCGCCGGACTGCTCGGGGTCGCAGCGCCATTCGCCCTGCTTGCCCCCCCATTCCCCTTCGTAGGCAAGCCAGCCCTGGGGATATTCGGCCATGACGGTGCGCACCTTGCCCAGCTTACCCTCCCGGATATACTGGCGGATGTGCTTGGCGGTGACGTGGCCCATATAGGTGTAGGTGACCATGAACAGCAGGCCCTTTTCTTCGGTGAGCCTTACCAGATCTTCAGCCTCTTCCACGGTAAGGCACAGCGGCTTGTCGCAGGATACGTTGATGCCCGCTTCCAGGAATGCCTTGCATACGGGATAGTGGCTGACGTTGGGGGTAACCACTACCACGAAGTCGATACCGTCCGCCCGGGCGGCTTCGGCCTTTGCCATTTCTTCGAAGCTGGCGTAGCAGCGATCCTTCGCGATGCCCAGTTCTTTGCCGGTTTGCAGACACTTTTCCGGGGTGCGGGAGAAGCATCCTGCCACCAGTTCGGCCTGGCCGTCCAGGTTGATGGAGCGCCGGTGAGCATCCCCGATAAAGGAACCGGGGCCGCCGCCCACCATACCATATAGAAGTTTCTTTGCCATGTTTCCATCTCCTCCATATCTATTTTCTCCGGGGCGCGCCCCCCGGAGGGGCATAGTTTGTTCATCCACTTAATAATATCATGAATGTGTAGGATATGTCAAGAACTTATCCCAAAAGGATCGCAGTTCGACTGGCTTTATTTTATGGCATCGGTTTTTGCGCGAAACGTAAGTCATCTTTCCCATCCTCTGTAAGCTTCCTCCAGGATGCGCTGTACCCGGACGGCCTCTTCCGCGGGGACCACAAGAGGTTTCTCGTGGAGCACGGAGTCCGAGAAGCTTTCGATCTCCCGGGTATAGAAGTTGCCGAACTCCCCGGGGAGCAGGATGCCCGGGGCGGGGTCTGCGTCCATGAGGGGCTGCTCCACGAAAACCGCCTCCAGGGTGCCGCCGTCCACCTGGCCGATGACATCTTTGCCCATCAGACAGCCCCGGTCCCCGAAGAACTCCAGCCGCCAGCGGCAGGCCTCCCCGGGCACGTTGAAGTTGGTCTGCACCACGCACTGGGCGCCGTTTTCCATGCGCATGATCAGGGTAGAGCTGTCCTCTACGTCGTAGGAGAAAGACAGGGTTTCGTTCAGGGCCATCACCCGGTCGCAGCGGGTGTTCAGGATATATTGCATCAGGTCTACCACGTGAACCCCCATATCCAGCAGGCAGCCGCCTCCCGCCTTTTCCTTGCGGGTGAACCAGGTGTCCACGGTGTCGGGCATCCAGTCGCTGAACTGGCTGTAGGCGCTCACCACCCTGCCGATCTTTCCCTGGGCGATGAGCTCTTTCATGGTGCGGACGTGGGTGCCGAAGCGCATCATCAGGCCCACCCCCAGCAGGACGCCCCTTTCCCGGCAGTAGCGCACCACTGCCTCGGCTTCCTCGCTGCTATAGGCCACCGGCTTTTCTACCAGGACGTGCTTGCCGTGGTCGGCGGCGTGCCGGACCTGGGCGGCGTGATGCACCACCGGGGTGGCGATGTACACCGCCTCCACCTCGGGATCGCACAACAGCTCCTCCTCGGAGCCACAGGCACGGGGGATACCGAATTCGTCCCGCACCGACTCCGCCACATCCGGGCGGATGTCCATGACGGCCACCAGCTCGGCATTTTCTGCCAGCATCATGCCGGGGATGGTGCGCCGGCGGGCGATGCCGCCTGCGCCGATGACGCCCCAACGCAGTTTGTCCATGGCGATACCTCCTTATTGTATTTCAGGCGAATGTCAGGGTGCCGAAGTCCCGGGGGCGGTGGAAGTCGGGGACGGGACCAGAGACCGGGCTCCAGCTGAGGTAGTGGGGACGGGGCGTCTTGTCCCCCGTCTTGTAGAAGTTGCAGCGAAGGGACGCGCCCGGGGCCGGGGAAAAGCCGGGGAAAAAGCTTTGGACGAAGGAAAAGGGGATGCGGTACGTTATGCCCCAGCCTCCCTCAAAAGTGAAGGGACGGGGACGGAACAGGGCTTCTTCGTCCTGCACCAGCAGCCGGACCAGGTCATGGCGTCCGGTGCCGATCCCCAGATACAGGGCGGCGTTGGGGTTGAATTCGAAGTTGAAATAGCGGGGATCCCCTGGAAGGGGGCAAAAAAAGAATTCCAGGCAGCTGTCCTCGCTCACCGGATGGGGGCGGCCGACGTACAGGGCCCGGATGTGCCGCTCCGTTGCGCTCAATCTAAGGTGCAGGGCGTCCGGCCCCCAGAGGATCCGGGCCTGTGCCCGGATGTCCGTGTCCGGGGTCCAGCTGCAGGGATGAAGGGGGAGAGCCCGGGCCCGGCCAAAGTCCGGGCTCCCTTCCATATAAGGAATCACGTCAGAACAGGGCCCATTCGGGCATGTCCAGGATGGCGCCGCCCTGCATGGCGCTCTCGTGGGCCACCAGGCCGGTCACCGTCCAGTTGGCCGCCACCCGGGCGCTGATATGGGCTTTGCGCCCTTCCAGGATGGCGCTGATCCACTCCAGCACCATGTGGGGATGGCTGCCGCCGTGGCCGTCGCCCTGCAGGAAGGAAACGTGCTGGTCGTCGATGATCTGGTTTTTCAGGGCGAAACGGGCGATCTGAGGGGGCAGCATATGGTCGGTGTCCGGCACTTCTACCCGGACGGCATCCTCGAAGCCGGAGAAGAGGACCGGGTGTTCGCCGATGCACTGCTCCCACTCGAAGGACTTTTTCGTGCCGTAAAAGTCGAAGGATTCCCTGTATTGGCGGATGGTATCGAAGAGGGTGCGGGTGATCTCGCCGGTCACGTCGCTGTCCCCGAATTTCAAATGGGCGCTCTCCGCCGCGAAGGGGGAGCCGTAATTTTTGGCGTAAGCCTGGTTGATGCGACCCGATCCGATGCAGCGCACCTGGGTGACCGGGCGGCGCAGGATCCCGGAGAGGGGGGATACCGCGTGGGTGGGGTACCACATGGGGGGCAATCCATACCAGTAGGAGGGCCAGCCCGGCAGGGACATATTCTGCTGGTGGGAACCCCGGAGGAACTGGAGCCTGCCCATCTCCCCGGCTTCGTACAGCTTCTTCACGTACAGGAACTCCCGGGTGTACACCGCGGTCTCCATCATCATGTACACCAACCCGGTCTCCTGCTCCAGCCGGACGATCTCCCGGCATTCCTCCCTGGTGAGGCCCATGGTGACGGTGGACGCCACGTGTTTGCCCGCCTTCAGGGCCTCGATGGCGATCCTGGCGTGGGAGTTCAGGTCGGTGTTGATGTGGACGGCGTCGATGTCGGGATCCTGCAGCAGTTCCTTGTAGTCGGTGTAGCGCTTTTCGATGCCGAAGCTGTCGGCAAATCCCCTGAGCTTGTCCGGGTCGCGGCGGCACACCGCCACGCATTCGGTCTTGTCCCAGGCCTGGTAGATGGGGACGAACTCTCCCCCAAAGCCCAAGCCGATGACGGCTACGCGTACCTTATCCATGAGTCTTTCTCCTTTCATCCGCCGTTCATGGCGGTCGGGATGCGGCCCGCCGGGGAGGCCGGCAGCCCGGGAACATGAACGGCCTTTTGTTGTGTACCCGGCTATACCGGGATTTGATCCCTTCTTTCCGGTTTCCGGTCCGGGCGATTTTTGCCACTGCGCTACCGGCAGGGGGCAGCGCCTTGTTCCTCCCCGCCTCCATCGGCAAAATCAGCATCTTTTGCGAAATTATACCACGGTTCTTTACAATTGGCAACACAAAACTGACGGGATCGCAGGAAAAAGGAGCGGGGAATAAAAAGCCCCGGCAGGGGAAGCTCCCTGCCGGGATGGTGGTTTTTACAAACCAAAGCGCATTCGGGATGCACGTCTCATATCGCCGCACAGCGCAGATATCGCATAGAACGCGTCAAACAGCAAGAAATGTTTTGATCTCCTTGAAAGCGGGGGCCATCTCCCATTTCCCGGTTTATTGTTTGGGACAGGAGCCGCACATCCCACAGTTTCCGCTGCAGATCGATTTCCCTTGTTTTTTGTCTTTCCGGAGCTTGACCACGATCGCCGTGACGATCCCCGCCAGCATGAGGGCAACGAGCATGGTCCCCAGGTTTTCCGATACCCAACGCAGCATGGATGCCAACTCCTTCCGCATTTTACGGCCAACTCAGATCTTTCCGGTCAGCCGGGTCGCCTCATGATACTTCTTGAAGAAGAGCATATAGATCATGGCGCACAAAACGGCAGCTGCCGCGACCGCGCCGATCGCGTTTCCGTTTCCGGTAAACAGCCCGCCGAACTGATTGACCATCAGCGCAACCGCATAGGCAAATCCACACTGGTACAGGATGGCAAACCAGGTCCAACCGGCGTTGTTCATTTCGCGCTTGATGGCGCCGATGGCGGCAAAGCAGGGCGCACACAACAGGTTGAACACCAAAAAGGAGTACCCTGTTACACCCGTGAAGGCCGCCGCCATGTTCGCATACGTTTCCGTCCCGCCGTACAGGATGCCCATCGTCCCGACGATGTTCTCCTTGGCGATCAGGCCCGTGACGGAAGCCACTGCCGCCTGCCAGTTGCCCCAGCCCAGGGGCGCAAAAATCCACGCCACCGCGCTGCCGACCGCTGCCAGCATGGAGTGATCCAGTTGTTCCTCCTCCAACATCCGGAAGGCGCCCTCCACGCTGCCGAAGCGGGACAGGAACCAGACGAGGATCGTAGACAGCAGGATGATGGTACCGGCCTTCTTGATGAAACTCCATCCGCGCTCCCACATCGAGCGGAGCACATTGCCGAGCGTCGGCCAGCGGTACGCAGGAAGCTCCATGACGAAGGGAGCGGGTTTGCCCGCAAAGCGACGGGTCTTTTTCAGGATGACGCCGCTGACGACGACTGCCGCCATACCGACGAAGTACGCGCTGGTCGCCACCCAGGGGGACCCTGCAAAGATCGCTCCGGCGATCATCGCAATGAACGGGACCTTGGCGCTGCAGGGGATGAACGTTGTGGTCATGATCGTCATGCGCCGGTCGCGCTCGTTTTCGATCGTACGGCTGGCCATGATGCCGGGCACGCTGCAGCCTATGCCGATCAGCATGGGGATAAAGGACTTGCCTGACAGGCCGAGCTTGCGGAATACGCGGTCCAACACAAAGGCGATGCGCGCCATATAGCCGCAGGCTTCAAGGAATGCCAGCATGAGGAACAGCACGAGCATCTGGGGCACGAAGCCCAGCACGGCGCCCACGCCTGCGACGATTCCGTCCAGGATCAGACCTTTGAGCCAGTCCGCCGCACGGAGGGCGTCCAATGCGTTTTCAACCAGCACCGGGATGCCGGGAACCCACGTGCCATAAGCCGTAGCGTCCGGTGCACCCACATCCTGCTTGTAATCCGTGTTCAGGTATTCATTCACGGCGGCCCGCAGCGCCGCTTTGTCCGTATCGGGAACAGCGGTCACTTCCAGGGTCTCTTCGTCCTGAACATCATAGGTGATGTTTGCATCCTCCGGCGTCGCTTCGATTAGCTTGTTCAAAGATTCAGCCGGATCCTCCTCGTCGATTTCGACGCCGTACTGATCCGAAAAGGCTTCGATGATCGCGTCGGAATCGCCGTATCGCTCCACCGCTTCCTCATATTCCGCAAAGCCCCTGCCGAACAGGTGAAAGCCGTCGCCGAAGATGTTGTCGTTGGTAAAATCCGTGGCGAAAGCGCCGACGCCGACCATGGCGATCCAGTAGACCAGATACATCACCACCGCGAAGATCGGCAAGCCCAGCCAGCGGTTCGTAATCACTTTGTCGATCTTGTCAGAAGTGGACAGGCTGCCCGCGCTTTTCTTCTTGCAACAGGATTTCACGACCTTGGCGATGTATACATAACGATCTTTGGTGATGATGGATTCCGCATCGTCATCCAGCTCCTTT
>JAAYOH010000048.1 GCA_012520375.1 Clostridiales bacterium | reverse complement strand
TTTTGAATATATGATTTGCCCCGGGACCATGAAGGCGGGTACGACCCTGCTGTACGAGCTGCTGCGGCCCCATCCTCAGCTGCGAATGGGCCGGGTCAAGGAGATTCACTACTTCTACGAGGAGTATGATCCCCGGAAGCCCGAGTTCGACGCCCTGTTTGCTGACGTACCGGGCGTCAAGGTGGATATGACTACTTTGTACATGTACGATCCCCCTTCCCTGGACAGGATCTGCAAGATCATCGACCCGGCTTCCTGTGCCATGGTGGTACTGCTGCGGGATCCCATCGAGCGGGCGCTGTCCCATTACAGGCTGCGGAGGGAGCGGGGGCTTGAGACCATGTCCCTGGAAGAGAGCTTTCCCATCGAGCCGGAGCGCATCAAAAGGAGCCCCCGGGCCCTACGGCTGTTCAGCTATTTTTCCCGCGGCCTGTATGCAAAGCAGCTGGACGAATTGTACGCCCGCTTTCCCGCGGAAAACATCCTGATCCTGCTCTTCGAGGATTTCGTCGCCCACCAGCAGGAGACCGTGGACCGGGTCACCGCCTTCCTCGGACTGGATCCCATCAAGATCACCCCCTCCGTGTCCAATGCCGCCAAGGGCCGCGTGCGAAGCAAGAGTCTGGACAGGATCATCCGGGCTCTCACGAACCTGCTCCCCGACAGCATGAAGACGGGCTTTGCCCGGCGGGTCCGGAACGTCCTGCTCAGGATCAACCATGTGGAGGAACTTCGGGAAGAAATCCCCGCCGGCTTTTTGGATACCCTGAAGGAATATTACCGGGAGGACGTGGAGCGCCTGGGCAGGGACTACGGCGTGGACACTTCCAAGTGGAAGCACTTTGGCGGCGGACAGGGCTGAGGGCCGCATGGCGGCAGGATATCCCGGGGGGCGGTGTGCAGGGGCGCGCCGCCCCCACCAGTTTGCACACGGAGGACCGGGGGCGACGGACACAGACCCTGCCGTATCCCTTTCATGCTATCATCCGTTGAGAAATCTTCCCGCCCGTATTGCCAAGGACGGGCTGTTTGTGTTATACTGAAATTGTCCCGGAGGGGATTTCGTTTGTGTTTTGCTCCCGGGTTTGGGAGCGGAATAGATTATACAAGGAGGAACGACCCATGAAAAAAACCCTTGCACTGTTGCTTTCCCTGCTCCTCATGTTCTCCTGCGTCGCGGCCCTGGCCGACGGCTACGAGATCGTCGTGGTGCCCAAGGACGAGTCCAACCCCTGGTTCGTCCGCATGAAGACCGGCGTGGACGAGTATGCCGCCGCTCATCCCGAGGACACCATCTACCAAAAGGGCACCCCCGAGATCGACGCCACCCTGCAGTACCAGCTGGTCATGGACCTGGTGGCCCAGGAAGTGGACGCCATCTGCGTGGTCCCCGTCGACCTGGCTTCCATCGAGCCGGCCCTGAAGGCCGCCATGGACGCGGGCATCGTGGTCATCGCCCACGAAGGTGCCGCCCTGGAGAACGTGGACTACGACATCGAAGCCTTCAACAACGAGTTGTACGGCGCTTTCATCATGGACAACCTGGCCGCGGCCATGGGGGAAGAGGGCCTCTACACCACCATGGTGGCCGACCTGACCAACGGCTCCCACAACGAGTGGGCGGACGGCGGCGTGAAGCGTGCCGGCGAACCCTATCCCGGCATGACCCTGCTGGCGGACGAGCCCCGGGTAGAGTCCCACGACAACGGCGATATCGCCTACAACGTGGCCAAGGAGCTCTTCAAGAAGTATCCCGACCTGAAGGGCGTCATGGGCACCTCTTCCTTCGACGCCCCCGGCATCGCCCGGGCCATCGAAGAGCTGGGCCTGTCCGGCAAGGTGTTCACCGCCGGCACCGGCATGCCCGGCGACAACGCCGCCCTGCTGAAGAGCGGCGCCGTGCAGTACCTGACCCTGTGGGATCCCGCCCTCGCCGGCCAGGCCATGGTGGCCCTGGCCCAGAAGGTTCTGAACGGCGAAGCGGTGGCCGCGCCCCTGGATCTGGGCGTGGAAGGCTACGGCGCCCTGGAGTTCAAGGCGGGTTCCGATACGGTCCTGGAAGGCCAGGGCTGGATCACCATCACCGCGGAGAACGTGGATTCCTTCGGATTCTGATTTGCGCATGAAAAGGCGGGGAGCCCTTTGGCTCCCCGCCTTTCCCACTAGGAGGAACAGCTTATGTCCGAGTACCTGCTCAAGGCAGTCGACATTTCCAAGGCATTCGTGGGGGTCCAGGCCCTGGACGCGGTGTCCCTGGACATCCGGCCCGGCGAGATCCACTGTCTCGCGGGGGAAAACGGCTGCGGCAAGTCTACCCTGATCAAGATCATCAGCGGCGTGTACCAACAGGACGCGGGGTATATCGAATTCAACGGCAAGCGCTTCACCCGCATCACGCCCCTGGAAGCCATCGCCATGGGCATCCAGGTCATCTACCAGGACTTTTCCATTTTCCCCAACCTGACGGTGATGGAGAACCTGGCCTTCAACACCGAGTTGGCCGCCGGGCGCAGGCTGGTAAACAAGCGCCGCATGCGCACCGTGGCCGAGGAAGCCCTGTCCAAGATCAACTTTGACATCGAACTGGACCGGTTGGTGGGCTCCCTGTCGGTGGCGGAAAAGCAGATGGTGGCCATCTGTCGGGCCCTCATGTTCGACGCCAAGCTCATCATCATGGACGAACCCACCACTGCCCTGACCCGGAAAGAGGTGAGGGCCCTGTTTGAGATCATCCTGAAATTGAAGGAACAGGGCATCGCCATCCTGTTCGTCAGCCACAAATTGAACGAAGTATTTGAGATCTCGGAGCGCTTCACCATCTTCCGCTCGGGCAAGCACATCGTCAGCGGCAACACCAGCGAGCTGGACGACCGGAAGTTCTCCTACTATATGACGGGCCGGGAATTCGACGCCGAGCCCTTCCGCCCCCGGTACGAGGGGGGCGAGTGCGTGCTGGAGGTGGAAAACCTCGCCATAGAGGGGGCTTTCGAGGACGTGTCCTTCCGGCTGTGCCGGGGGGAGATCCTGGGCATCACGGGGCTCCTCGACTCGGGGCGCAGCGAACTGGCCCTGGCCCTGTTCGGACTGCGCAGGAGCACGGGGGGCCGCATCCTGGTGAAGGGCAAGGAGATCGCCATGGGAAGCCCCCGGGACGCCATCGAGGCGGGCATCGGCTATGTGCCGGAGGATCGGCTGTCCGAGGGGCTGTTCCTGCCCCGGTCCATCGCGGACAACATCGTGATCTCCGAGATCGACCGGCTCACCGGCGCCCTGAGCGTTCTGGACTTCCGGCGCTACCGGCAGGAAGTAGAGGATTGGGTCCGGGCCCTCTCCATCGCCACCCCCGACCCCGAAAACGCCTGTTCCACCCTGTCCGGGGGCAACCAGCAGCGCGTGGTGCTGGCCAAGTGGCTGGCCTGCAAGCCCGACGTGCTGGTGCTGAACGGGCCCACGGTGGGGGTGGACATCGGCTCCAAACACGACATCCACCGCATCTTGCAGCGCCTGGCCAACGAGGGCATGGCGGTGATCATCATCTCCGACGACCTGCCCGAAGTGCTGCAAAACTGCTCCCACCTTCTGATCATGAAGGACGGCAGGATCGTGGCCCGGCCGGATCCCGGGTCGACGGACGAGAACACCGTGCTTTCGCACATGCTGTAAGGGGGGAGGAGAGCATATGAAAAAGAAATTCCGCAAGCTCATCAGCCGGACAGAGTTTTATATCGCGCTGGTTTTCCTGGCCCTCTGCCTGCTCATCCAGCTGCGCTCCGGGCAGTTCTTCACGCCCAACAACATCGTGGACATCTTAAGCGCCCTGGTGGTGCCGGGCATCTTTGCCGTGGGCGCCTTCATGGTGATCATCTCCGGCGGTTTTGACGTGTCCTTTCCCGCCCTGGCCTCCCTCACCTCCTTCGTCACCACCAAGGTGCTCCTGGACGCGGGCTGGCAGGGGGGCGTGTGGCTGCCCTTCCTCATCGCCCTGGTCCTGGGGGCGCTGCTGGGGGCTTTCAACGGCCTGTTCATCGGCTACTTCGAACTGCCCGCCATGATCGTGACCCTGGGCTCCTCCAGCTTTTTCAAGGGGCTGATGCAGGGCGCTCTGAACTCCAAGCAATTGGCGGTCATCCCCGTGGGGATGCGCTCCTTCGGCACCTCCGCCCTCTTCGTGGCGAAGAATGTGGAATCGGGGCTGACCTCCCGGATGCCCACCACCTTCCTGGTGCTGGCGGGGGTGCTGCTGGTCACCTGGTTCCTGTTGAACCGCACCATGTTCGGCCGGGGCATCTACGCCATCGGGGGCAACCCGGTCTCCGCCCACCGGGCTGGCTTCAACGTCCGGCGCACCCGCTTCCTCCTGCTCGTGTACGTGGGCATGATCTCCGCCCTGGCGGGGCTGTGCCGGGTGTGCATGATGCAGCAGATGCATCCCACCAACATGCTGGGCATGGAGATGAACGTCATCGCCGGGGTGGTGCTGGGCGGCACCGCCATCATCGGCGGCGCGGGCACCCTGTTCGGCTGCATGCTGGGCACCGGGCTCATCGTGCTGGTGGAAAACTCCATGATCCTCATCGGCATCCCCACGGTGTGGAAGGACGCCTTCGTGGGCGCCCTCATCGTCATCGGCACGGGGATCTCCGCCTTCCAGGTCAACCGCGCCAGGCGGGCCGGGCTCCGGAACGTGCGAAAGGGGGCTGCCCTATGAACGCCTTGCTGAAATTTTACCGCCGGGACCGGCACATCTCCCGGCTGGTGATCATGCTGGCGGGATGGCTGATCTTCATGGCCATCACCTGCTTTGACAAGTTCTTTTCCATCCGGAATTTCCCCACCATCGCCTCGGTCATCCCCGAGTACGGGCTCATGTCCCTGGGCGCCATGGTGTGCATGATCACCGGGGGCATCGACCTGTCCGGCGTGGGCATCGCCAACCTGACCAGCATCACCATGGCTCTGTTCATGAAGTCCCTGCCCGACGAAACGGGGTACGTCACCCCCTGGATGGTGCCCCTGGTGCTCCTGATGGCCATCCTGTGCGGCCTGTGCGCCGGCGCCGTCAACGGCACGCTCATTTCCAAGGTGAAGATCCCCCCCATCCTGGCCACCCTGGGGATCAACCAGCTGCTCACGGGCATCGCCATGGTCATCACCAACGGGCCCGCCGTCCAGAACATCCCCCCGGTGTATTCCAGCATGATCAACAACAAACTGCTGAAGGTGGTGCCCGGCAAGCGGGGGACGGTCTCCGGGCTGATCCCGGTGCAGCTGCTCATCTTCGTGGCGGTGGTGCTGTTGATCTGGTTCCTGATGGCCCGGACCTCCTACGGCAAAAAACTGTACATGATCGGCACCAACGAGAACGTGGCCCGGTATTCCGGCCTGAAGGTGGACCGGATGCTCATCAAGACCTACGCCATGTCCGGGGCCTGCGCCGCCCTGGGGGGCATGATCATGCTGGCCAACTACTCCTCCGCGCGGGCGGACTACGGCAGCCAGTACACCCTGCAGTGTATCCTCATCGTGGTGCTGGGGGGCGTCAGCCCCACCGGCGGCCGGGGCAAGATCTCCGGGGTCATGCTGGCCATCGTGCTGCTTTCCCTGCTGGAAGCCGGCATCAACCGCTTCCCCCAGATCTCCAGCTACTACATCACCATGATCTGGGGCGCCGTGCTGCTCCTCGTCATGGTGCTGAACTACTTTGCGGAAAACCCGATACGGAAAAGGCGCTGAAGGATGAAGGGGGCTGCTGCGGCAGCCCCCTCGAATCAAATGAATCCCCTTCTTTGCCGCACATCCGTGTTTTATTGTGTGTTGTCGAAGCGTCCCTGCCGATTTTGAGGGCACGGGCGAAAGGAGCTGACGGGGCAGATGGATCGTCAAAAGCTGTCGGAGATCAGCGATGACTGGCTGAAATACGCAATCCGCCGCAACCTGGGGCAAGAGCCCGAGGGCGATCTGGTTGAAATCAGAAAGGCGGCGCTGGCGGACGGCCGGATCAGAAGATACCTCTCGGATATTGCGGATTTTCACGGGACCCTGGTGACAAACCACAAGAATCCCGATTTGCCGATCCACAAGCTGCTGTTTCTGCTCGACCTCGGGTTCGATACGCAGGTCCCGGAAATCAAAGCGGCCATCGACGCAATCCTCCAACACAGGGACGGGCACGGCGTTTACCAATCCATGACCAACGTGCCCAAACACTATGGGGGCGCGGGGGAAGACGTGTTCAGCTGGTGCCTGTGCGACGCGCCCTTGCTTTTGCTCGCCCTGCTGAAGGCGGGCATGGAGTACCGGGAATACGTCAAACCCGGCGTCGACCACCTGGTATCCCTGGGCCGGGACAACGGGTTCCCCTGCGCCGTGTCCCCCGAGCTGGGGAAGTTCCGCGGGCCGGGGAAAAAGGAGGACTGCTGCCCCTACGCGACGCTGATCATGGCCGATTTATTGTCCCATATCCCGGAATACCGGGATTCCCGGGCCGCCGTTTCCTCTGTAAAAGCGCTGCTGGACCTGTGGGAAAACAGCCTGACCCGGCATCCCTACATGTTCTTTATGGGGACGGACTTCCGCAAGCTGAAAGCGCCTTCCTGCTGGTACGATATTGTCAGCGTCGCCGGGGTTTTGAGTAAATACGGGTTTGTGCGGGAAGACCCGCGCTTCCTGGACATGATCGGGCATATAAAGGGCAAACGGGATGCGGAGGGCCTTTTCACCCCCGAATCCATATACCTGAAATTGAAAGAGTGGGACCATGGGCAGAAGAAGGTTCCGTCGCCGTATCTGACATACCTTTGCTGCCTGATCTTCAAACGATTGGAACCGTGAACCCATGGAAAGGCGCCCTGCGCGCAAGGGCTCGGTGCCCCTGGAGGGGTCATTCATCCTGTCCATCGTGCATCCGCCGCCAATCCGGGCTCGGATACCCCCGGTGCGCTGCACCGCGCCTTGCTCCTTGAACATGTCGTGCAGGCGGCCTTTAGTGCAGGATGGGGGTGGGGGGATTGGGGCCGGCGTACAGCCGCTGCATCATGGCGTGGATGGCGCAGGCTTCGCAGCGTTTGACGCTGCGGCAGTAGCCGGTGACGAAGCGCAGTTTGCGGCCCTCGCTGGGAAAGAGGTTCACCAGGGTGCTGCCCCGCTGCAGGCCTTCGCAGCGGATGCTCAGCCGGTCCTCCCCCTTGTAAAAGGGGCAGCAGGCGTATTTGGAGTCCGCGTTGGTATAACATTTTCCGCTCATGGGACACCTCCGGATATCGTTTTGTCCTTGGGGGGTGCTAAGGCTCCTGGAGCCTCGGCACCTTGCCCGTCTTCACGTAGTCGTGGTACCATATGGGGAGCAGCTTGAGGTTGACCTCCCGGTCGCTCAGGCCGCGGCACACCATCATGGCATGGGGCGGCAGCCCGCTCTGCAACAGGTCCAGCACCACGTCGTACAGCTTCTTGCCGTGGCAGCCCTGGCGGACCAGGGCGTTGGTGACCCGCTGGGCCACCGCCGCCCGGGCACGGGAAGAGTATTTCCAGGCGTCGTCGGGGAGGGAAGGGGCCCGGAGGGCCGTGTGTGCAGGAAATACTTGGGGATCCTCTTCGGTAGGGTCGGGTGTTGTCGGGTCCTGTAGGGTTTGGTTGGGTACGGTAGCCCCGCACGGTTCCCGCACGTGCGCTGCACGCGCCTGCGGTTCCCCCCGGAGGACGGCCATTTCCTCCAGGGCCAGGGCGTCCAGGGCGGCCTGCCGCTGCCGGGCCCGGGCCAGGCGCATCCGCCGGGCGTTGGCCTCCCGTTTTTCCATCAGCCGGCCGGTGTAGTCCGACCAGTCGTGGATTTTGTCGTCCCCGTCTACAAAGCCGCAGGCTTTGAGGGCGGGCAGCAGGGGGCGGCCAAGGGTCCAGTAGCATTCCCGGGCCAGCTTCTCCTCGCTGAGCCGGGCCAGGTCCCCGTCCGGGGCGTTGTTCAGGGCCCAGGTCCACAGGCAGCACAGGATGCCCGCCGCGTGGGCCTGGTTGATCTCCAGTTCCTTTGCCAGCCCTTCGGTCTTCCAGTGGCCGGGCATGGTGTCGTGCAGTTCGATCCACATGCCGTGCTCCTCTCCGCGGCGCATCCGCCGC
>JAAYOH010000047.1 GCA_012520375.1 Clostridiales bacterium | reverse complement strand
GCGATCACCTACTCCCTCAACCAGCGGGAATACCTTTGCGCGTTCCTCGACCACGGAGAGATCGAGATCAGCAACAACCAGGTGGAAAACGCCATCCGCCCGATCGTAGTGGGCCGGAAGAACTGGCTATTTTGTGATACCCAGGCCGGAGCAGAAGCCAGCGTGATGATCTTCACCATGCTGAAGACCGCCAAAGCGAACGGACTGAACCCGGAAACCTATCTCAACCATATATTGACCGTTCTGCCGGATCGCTTTGTCCAGGACCCCAAGGCTCCGATTGATGACCTGTTGCCGTGGGCTGCAGACATCCACCGGCAGTTTGCTTTGTAGCGTGCTTTATTGAGCGCTTACTTTAAATCGAACAATATAGTTCATCCTTGGTCTTCTTTCACTTCTTCCGCTTCGGGCAGTACCCGTACCCGCAGGGACCGTACCCGCAGCCCTGTCACCTCCTGGACGGTGAGCTGGATGTTCTTGTAGCTGAAACTGTCCCCCACACTGGGATATCCCCCGAGCATTTCAATGGCCCATCCCCCCAGGGTGGCGTTGTCATCATCGAAATCCCGCTCATCGATGTCCAACTCGTCGAAGAGGTCCAGGGTACGCATATCCCCGTCCGCCTCAAATTCGTCATCGCTCAAGGCTACGAATTCCTCGTCGATCTCGTCTTTCTCGTCCCAGATATCACCTACGAGACGCTCCAATACGTCTTCCATGGTGATGATGCCCATGGTACCACCGTACTCATCAGTGACGATGGCCAAATGGGCGCCCCGCTCTCGCATGGTGCTCAGCACGTCGGGCAGGAGCATGGTTTTATGCACGAAGACCGGCACCATCAGTTGTTCTTCCAGGGAAAAGGGGGTTTTGTCTGCCAACGCCCGGAGAAAACGGTTGACGTGGAGCACCCCCACGATGTTGTCCGGGGTATCCCGGTACACCGGGATGCGGCTGTAGGTCGATTCCAGCACGGTCTGTACCAGCTCCTCCCTGGCATCTTCGATATCTACCGCAACCATGTCTACCCGTGGGGTGATGATCTCGTAGGCGGATACATCGTCGAAATCCAAAGCACTCTGGAGCAGATCGCAGGTGTCTTCGTCTACTACACCCTCGTCCTCTACAGTCTCCAGCATGGTCTCGATGTCTTCTTCGGTGACTACATTTTCAATGACATCGTCGGCCCATATCCGGCTGAGCCTGGCCAGGAATGCTTGCACCAGGTATATCAGGGGACGTGTCACCAGGCACAGGAAATACAGGGGCAGGGAGACCAGTATCGCAAAGCGTTCGGCGATCCGCTTGGCCAGGATTTTGGGCAGGATCTCCCCAAAGGTCAGGATGAGCAAGGTCATGACGGCGGTGGCTACCCAGGCGCCATTCTCGCCCATCAGATCAATGGCGATCACCGTAGCCACGGCAGAGGCGGATATGTTTACCAGGTTGTTTCCAATCAAGATGGTGATCAGGGCTTTTTCGAAGGACTCGAAGATGATCAGGGCTCGCTGACCGGCTTTCCCCGAGCCCGCTGCCTTCCGCAAGCGCAATTCGCTTGTGGACAGATAGGCGATTTCCGAGCCGGAGAAAAGGGCGGACAATACAATCAAACCGAGGATAGCGAGATAGGGCATCATGCGGGTGCACCCCCCGTCTCTTCCTCATCGTAGATTTCCCCTACAAGCTCCTCCAGGATGTCTTCGATGGTTATCATACCCATGGGGGATCCATTGGGTCCGATCACGATGGCAAGATGCCTGCGCGCCCCGCTCATCTGGGATAAAAGCTCGTCTATGGGGGTTTGGGGGGCAATGAACAGGGGCCGATCCAGGGCGCCCAGGGTGTGCAGGGCATGAGCTCTTTTGTTGGCACCGTTCATATAGTATTTCAGGAATTTGCGGATCTGCAGGATCCCCACTACGATGCCCTCTTTTACCACGGGCAGCCTGGAATAATGGCTGGTGCGGATAACCTCGTGCACCTCTTCGTCCGTCATATTGGCATCTACGGTGACCACCCGGTCCCAGGGAACAACGATTTGCTCTGCACACTTTTCCGTAAAAAGAAGGGCGCTTTTCACGAGTTTTGTGGTCTCCTCATCGATGGGATCTTCTTCATCAATCTGCTGGATGGTATCGAAGAGCTCTTCTTCGGTAACCGTAGGTTCTTCCTCCTCCGGTACGCCCATCAGGCGCTGGACCAGGCCGGTAAGCTTGGAAAACATCAGGGTCAATGGGGTAAAAAGCCGCATCAATGTGACAAGAGGTCCCGCGAAGCGGCGGGCGACCCGCTCGTTGCATGCTTTGGCGTACTGTTTTGGGATCATCTCGCCGACCATGAATACCAAAAAGGTAGTGACAAAGGTCGTTATGGCAACAGCTGCGCTGCCCCAAAGCTTTGTGGCAAGGAGGGTCGCCACACTGGAGCAGGCGATATGTACCAGGTTGTTGCCAATGAGCAGGGTAGTGATGGCCTTATCAAAGTGGTCCAATATATAGAGGACATTTTTGGCACGTCGATCCCCTTCATCCGCGGCAGATATCATACGGATGCGGCTGACTGAGGCAAGGGCTGTCTCAGCAGCGGCAAAACACGCGCCGATGAGGAGCAAAAGTAAAATGAGAAAAAGATAAAAAGGAACGGAAGGACTTCCATCGTCCATCGAGACAACCACCTCCGTAGCGTAGTTAGGGGGTATTATACGGGAAATCCAGAGAAATGTCAAATAGAAGCTGCAGGAAATTTCCGGGGATTTGTTTTTGTTTCTTGTCAGATACCATTTTTCCCCCCACAAAAACTGTCTCACAGATCTCCTGGAATGTATCGATGAACACTTCCCATTGCATTTGCCCCTACTTGCCGCGTTGGTCTGCGTATTGCTCGCATCTTGCCCAGTGTATTTGCTTGACACCCCAGCGCACCCGTGTTACCCTATGCCCGGAAAAGGCATTGAGGGGGAAAAAGTATGGGTGCTACGGCCCATTATGCTGTTTTACAGGCGCTTTACTGGTCCGCCTTTTGCACGATGTTCAACTACGCATCTCCGTATCTTGTGGACAAAGGCCTGTCCAGCAGCCTGATAGGGCTGATCCTGGGCACTTCCTATGCCCTGTCTGCTCTGTTGCAGGCCTTGTTCCCGATGCTTGTTGCCAAATTGAAGCTACGGTTGACCCGGGCCATGGGGCTCATCTTTATCCTGATTGCTATGCTGGCCGTTGCTTTGTTCGGCCTGGGGGAGGGCGCTCTGATCTTTTTGTTGCCGGTGCTGATCCTCACCCTGCACTCCGCCATGCAGCCATCGTTAAACGCCCTGCAGCGGTCCATAAAGGTGAAAGGGAAAGGCCCTGATTTTGGCCTGGCCAGAGGCATCGGCTCCGCATGCTACGCCCTTGTATCAGTGCTGCTGGGCTCGTTGTTTGCAAAACTCCCCATCGCCTGGCTGCCAATCTTCAGCCTGGTTATGTTGCTCCCATTGGCATTGCTGCTGCTGCTACGAAGGGATCATGTTCTGGACCCTGTCCCGGAGGAAAGGGAGAAGGTGCGGGTGTTGGGCATCCGTCCCTTCCGGCTTTTTCTTCTGGGGCTTATCTGTATGTCTTCTGCTCATATTTTCATTGACAATTTCATGTTCCAGATTATGAAGAATGTAGGGGGCGGCAGCAGGGAACTGGGGATCGCCATCGGCATCGCCGCCATCATGGAACTGCCCGCTATGGCGCTGTATTCACGGATCCGACGGCGGGTTCGCTGTGCCCGGCTTCTTATGCTGTCCGGACTCGTGTGGGTCTTTAAGCACCTGATGATTCTGCTGGCGCGGGATCCTGCATCAGTCTGTATGGCGGAAATCCTGCAGTTTGCCTCTTATGCCCTGTATGTGCCCACGGGTATTGAGTTTGTCGCTCTGGTGTTGCCTCCCTCCGCCTATTACCGTGGCCAGGCCATGCTGGGCACCGCCTTCACCTTAGGCTCCCTTTCAGCTACCCTGCTGGGGGGAAAAATACAGGACCTGCTGGGGATGCAGAGCGCCCTTATGGCGATGGAAGGGGCCACCATCCTGGGTGCATCCCTGTTTATTGCAGCAGGCGTCACAGCGCAGAGTGCGGATGCTTGAACCTTAACCGATGTTGGGGTATAATGAATTGGACCCCAAGAATTTGAAAGGAGTCGAATCCATGCTGAATTTGAATGAGAAAAAAGGGTTTATCTGCGACATGGACGGCGTGATTTACCACGGCAACCTCATCCTGCCCGGCGTGCCCGAGTTTATACAATGGCTGAAAGAGGAAAAGAAGGAATACTTATTCCTCACCAACAACAGCGGTTACACCCCCTTGGAACTACGGCAAAAATTGGAGCGCATGGGGCTGGAGGTGCCCGAGGAGCGCTTCTACACCAGCGCCCTGGCTACGGCGGCCTTCCTGAAAGAGCAGGCCCCTGGCTGTTCTGCCTATGTCATCGGAGAGGCAGGCCTGCTGAACGCCTTGTACGACGTGGGGATTACCATGAATGACGTGAACCCGGACTATGTGGTGGTGGGGGAGGGGCGTTCCTATTCGCTGGATACGCTGACCAAGGCGGCCAACCTGGTGCTGGGGGGCGCAAAGCTCATCGGCGCCAACTCCGACCTGACCGGGCCCATCGAATCGGGCATCGCACCCGCCTGCCGGGCGCTGATCGCCCCCATCGAACTGGCTACCGGAAAGGAAGCCTACTTCTGTGGTAAGCCCAATCCTCTTATGATGCGCACCGGTCTTCGTATCCTGGGCTGTCACTCCGCGGAATCGGTAATGGTAGGGGACCGCATGGATACCGACATCATCTCGGGTATGGAATGCGGCATGTCCACCATCCTGGTGCTCAGCGGCATTTCCACCATGGACACCCTGAAGCAGTACGCCTACCGCCCCAGCCTGGTGATGGACGGTGTGGGGGATATCCCGGAGCAGGCCCGGGCAGCAAAGTAAGGTTACAAGGAGACCGGATATGCCGAGCATACGCCGTTTTCTGATCGGTGAAAGAACTTTCTATAGAGAGGTCATCGATGTGGTCGCTCCTATCATCGTTCAAACCGCCATCACCAACTTCGTAAATCTTCTGGACAACCTGATGGTGGGTCAGGTAGGCACCCAAGAAATGAGCGGTGTAGCTATCGCAAACACCCTCATGTTTGTGTTTTACCTGTGTATCTTCGGCGCAATTTGTTGAAAAAAGGCATATGGATCCACAACATCGTAAAAGACAAGCAGGGTTCATCCACCTGATCTACCTGGCGGCCGGTTCAGGAAGCCGGTTCGGCGGGGACAAATTGCGCCACCCGTTGCGGGGAAAGCCCCTATGCCGCTATGGCCTGGAGATGCTTTTGTCCTTGAAGGACGAAACGGGCTGGGACCTCACTGTGGTCACCCGGCCCGACGCCATGGACCTCTTTGAAGGGCTGCCTGGCCGGCTGCGGTTCAATGACGCGCCCGAAAAAGGCATCAGCCGCTCCATCCGCATGGCCCTGGACGCCCTGCCTCCAGACAATATGCCCACCGCTTTCTTCGTTGCGGACCAGCCCTTCCTGAAACCGGATACTGTACGGAGCTTTCTCATGGGCTGTCTTTCTTCGGGTAGGGGGCTGGGCTGCGTGGGCGCTGGTGGACGGACGGGCAATCCTTGCTTTTTCTCGTCAAGATATTTCGGGGAACTCCGTACCCTGCAGGGGGATATGGGGGGGAAAACCGTACTGAAACGATACACACACGATTTGTTTTATTTCGAGGTGGAAAAAGAAGAACTTTGCGATATGGACAGAGCGGAAGCTTGAAAACGGCTTTCCCAAGGATTTAAAGCAATACAGGGAGGATAATCCTGCACAACGATCCTGTCTATGAGCACGCCATCCATAAAAAGCTGCTGCAGCCATCAGACTGCAGCAGAATCGTTTCCTTGCCTGTTTTATGCGCTGGGCAGATCAGCCTTGCGGCGGACGCGATAGCCCTGGGGTCTGTAGGTTCCGGAGATGGTCTTGATGTTGCAGGAGATCGTGTTGGGCTCGCTTCCGCCTCCCTGTTCAAGGACCATGATCCGGTCCGGGGTCACATAGTACAGGAACATCGCCGTATGGCCCTTTTTGACAAGGATGTCCCCGGGCATCAGGGAGGAGAAGCCGTTGATAACAGTCTTGTACACCGCAGTACTATACAGGGTAGTCGTGTTCAGGTAGGAGTTGCTGGTGTTCATGCCAAACTGGCATATGGACACGAAAGAGGAACAGTCGTTGCCGGGATAAGAAACCCCAGGCATGGTCACCTTGTAGTAGCCGTTGCTCATGGTGTGACTTACGTTGCTCAGCCACTTGGAAAGGTTGTAATTGCGTTTGTACTGGGTGTAGGGCATGCCAATGTAGATCCTGCCACCTATGTAACTGGTGCTTCTGGACCAGTACTGGACGTCTTTGCTTGGAGCCCAGGCCATGTCGTACATGATGAAACCCCGCTGGAGGAATTCCTTTCGGAGGGCTCTTTCGGAGGCGCTCAGCTTACTCCTGGCTACACAGCACTCCAGCTCGTTGAGAGCGCTGGTGAAAATTTCTTGAATTTTTTTGCTGTTGGAAGGGATAATGCCCGCGTTGCTTACATATCGGACGGGCAGGTTGGCGGAGCGTTCGTCCGTAAGCACGGTGACCAAGACCGTATCGCTCTTGCCCCCCGCAGTAGCCGTAATGATGGCTGATCCGGGATTTAACCCGGTCACTTTGCCGGTTGTGGTCACAGAGGCTATTGTGGGCTTATCACTCTTCCAGCTCACCGGGGCGCTGGATCTCGCGGGGGAAAGGGTGGCACTGAGTTGCCTGTAGGTTCCCTTGTCCAGGTAGAAGTCGTCCGCTTCGACGCGGATGGAATCCACAGCGTCGGGGTTCAGCACCCTAATCTCAATGGTGCCGTATACCTTGGGTTTGGAAGCGCTCCGGGCCCGGATCTTTGCCGTTCCCACCTTCTTGGCAGTAATCACTCCGCCCGCTGACACCGTGACGACTCTCGTGTTGCTGGATGTCCACACCAGCTTATTGCTGGCGTTTTCCGGCGTGATGGCAGGGGTGAGGGACATTTGTTCCCCGATCTTCAGACTGGTCCGGGGCGCGCTGAGGCGAATTTTTGTTGGGGCTATGCCATCCGTGACTTTGAGTATCAGGTATTTTCGCAGTTTGGGGCGAGCCGTGGATGTGGCCCGGATCCGGCAGGTACCCACTTTTTTGGCGGTGATGAGCCCATCGGGGCTGACGGTGGCTACTTTTCTGTTGCTGGTCTGCCAGATGACGTTCTGTGCAGCATTTGCCGGCTTGATGGTGGCGGATACGTTCAGGGTCTCGCCAACCAGCAGGGAGGCCCTGTTGTGGCTCAGAACGATGGAAGTGGGCTTGAAGGATGACCTCCTGACGGTCAGTTGACACAGGCTCCAAGAGATCTTTCCGGAAACTTTCACACCCACACCGATCTTCACACGGCCTGCCTTCTTTGCAGTAACCAGCCCGTTGCTGTTTACCGTGGCTATGGAAGTATTTCCGCTTTTCCAGATCAAGTCATTTGGGACGGCGCCGCTAAGGCGTGCGCTCAGTTGCAAAGTTGTGCTCCTGGCAAGGTCGAGTACGGCGCTGGTGGGCTGGATTTGACATTTTACCGCAGCCGTCACACTGATTGGCAGGATCCCGGCCATCAGAGCGGAGACAAGGAGAAGCCCGAGCACTTTCTGTTTCATTGGCCATCTCATGGGGATATCCCTCACTTTCTTTTCAGCAAATCGCATGAGAATATGAAACAAGGAGAAGAAAAACAAGGTTCATCTCAAAGATGTCTCGATTATATTACAGAATTATGCCATTGTCAAGTATTTAATTCAAATTTATGTCATTTATAGGAAAGCGCAAGAAATGATGGGAATCTTAATTTGACAATCGAGGCTAAGTGCGCTATACTTTCATGGCAAGCCGCTCGAAGGGGGCTCCTGAACATGTGCCGTTGCACATGGCCTGCCTTTCGGCGAGTATTCAAAGGGGAGGTTCATATTCGTGTACGCAGTCATTCAGACCGGCGGCAAACAGTACCGCGTCCAGCAAGGCGACGTGATTTGCGTGGAAAAGCTGAACGTGGAGGAAGGCACAGAAGTGTCTTTCGATGTTCTTTTGCTGGGCAAGGAAGAGGGGATCCAGGTGGGTTCCCCCGTAGTACCGTCTGCCAGGGTCGTTGGCAAGGTCCTGGACCAGGTGAAGGCCGCTAAGATCATCGTGTACAAGTACAAGCCCAAAAAGAATGTCCGGAAAAAGCAGGGTCATCGTCAACCCTACACCAAGGTAGAGATTACATCCATCGTCGGGTGATGACAAAGGCTGTACTCTATTGCAGGTCCGGACAGCTGCAGGGCTTTCTGCTAGAAGGTCATGCGGGATGGGGTGAAAGTGGAAAAGACATCGTCTGCAGTGCGTTGTCAGCGATCACCCATATGACAGCCATCGGGATTACCGAGGTCATGACACTTCGGGCTCAGGTATTCACGGAAGAAAAGGCGGGGCGGATGCGGCTCATCCTGCATCCCGAGGACGTATCAAAGGCACAGGTGCTTCTCCGCGCAATGGAATTGGAGCTTGGCTGTATTGCCGAGCAGTATCCCGGTCATTTACGGGTCATCTACGAAGAACGGAGGGAATTCAAATGCTTCAGTTGAACCTTCAACTTTTTGCTCATAAGAAGGGAGTGGGCTCCTCGCGCAATGGTCGCGACAGCCATGCCCAGCGTCTGGGCACCAAGCGCGCAGACGGTCAATTCGTACTGGCCGGCAACATCCTGGTACGCCAGCGCGGCACCAAAATCCATCCCGGCCTGAATGTGGGCAGGGGAAAAGACGATACTTTGTTTGCTACCAAGGACGGCGTGGTTCGCTTCGAGCGCTTGGGCAAATACCGCAAGAAAGTCAGTATCTACCCCAGAGCCGAAGCTGCTGCCGAATAATCACCAAAACGACACGAAGCCTCCCGGCGTTGGGAGCTTCTAAACCTTTCAAAAAAACTTTCCTGCGGGAAGGTTTTTTTGATGGGATGGTGTGATATGTGGTACAATAGAGTCAGATGATGAAGATGCCAAAGAAGGAAAAGCGGTCCACTCTTTTTCCGTTGATGGCATCCCAGAAACGTTGCGATGAGGTTCCCAGGTGCTATATGTTATAGGACATACCTCCGTTCAAAGGGTACCGTATGGTGGATTATTTGGCGGGTGGCGGGGCAGTTTGGCTGTCAATAGCCAACGACGCTGACCAACAATGACCATCAATCTTCATCTATACACCACCATTTCTCTGTTGCATGGTTTTATAAGGGGGAGTATAATCATATG
>JAAYOH010000046.1 GCA_012520375.1 Clostridiales bacterium | reverse complement strand
CCTTTCAAAAAAACTTTCCTGCGGGAAGGTTTTTTTGATGGGATGGTGTGATATGTGGTACAATAGAGTCAGATGATGAAGATGCCAAAGAAGGAAAAGCGATCCACTCTTTTTCCGTTGATGGCATCCCAGAAACGTTGCGATGAGGTTCCCAGGTGCTTTCAAGTGCTATTTGTTATAGGACATACCTCCGTTCAAAGGGTACCGTATGGTGGATTATTTGGCGGGTGGCGGGGCAGTTTGGCTGTCAATAGCCAACAACGCTGACCAACAATGACCATCAATCTTCATCTATACACCACCATTTCTCTGTTGCATGGTTTTATAAGGGGGAGTATAATCATATGAATTTGAAACGAAAAGGAGAAAACCGGATGAATGTTCAAATCATCGTGGACTCGGGCTGTGATCTGACGGCTGAACAGATCCAGGCCCTTCAGGTTACCGTGCTCCCCCTCAAGGTCCTGTTTGGCACCAAGGAATATCTGGACGGAGTGAATCTAACCCCCAGAGAAATGTACGAAAAGTTGATAGAGAGCGACGAAATGCCTTCCACCAGCCAAATAACCCCCTTCGAGTACGAACAGGCCTTCAAAAAGGCGTTGGATAAGGGGCATTCGGTACTCTGCATGACCCTATCCAGCCAATTGTCGGGCTCCAATCAAAGCGCCCACATCGCTGCAGAGAATCTAAAGGGGGACATCCACATCCTGGATACCTTGAACGTCAGCATAGGAGAACAGCTGCTGGTGCTGCGTGCGGTGGAACTAAGGAATCAGGGGATGAGCGCAGGGGAGATCGCGGAGGTCCTGGAGATTGAAAAAAGACAAGTGAGGGTCATCGCTCTCGTAGATACACTGGAGTATCTGAAGCGGGGGGGAAGGGTTTCCGCCGTCACCGCCATCGCCGGGGGCATACTGAACATCAAGCCCGTAATCGCCGTGGAGGAGGGTATCGTCAAGATCCTGGGAAAAGCCCGGGGCTCGCGAAACGGCAACAACCTGCTGATGGAGTTGGTGAAGAAAGAGGGGGGAATCGATTTCGGGCGCCCCTACGGTCTTGCCTATAGCGGTCTCTCTGATGCCCTGCTGCGAAAATACATCGAGGACAGCTCCCATTTATACAGCGATCATGTGCAGGATCTGCCCATCTGCCATATCGGCAGCACCATCGGAGTGCATACAGGCCCCGGAACGGTGGCGGCAGCATTCTTTGTCCAGAAGCGCTGATCGATTGCAGATAAGCGGCCAGAGATAGCGGCAAATCGGCTGCACAAGAGGCTCTGAATCGTAGAGGGAAACAATTGAAGAAGCTTGGGATAGCGCCTCTCCCCTTATGGAAGGAGCGCTGAAAAGAGCCGGAGAAGCCATTGGAGATTGTTTGGAAGAAAAAGAGATCTTGAACCCGAAACAATGGGTTATGCTTACGAGGAGGAGAGATCATGGGCAAGGTACTGGTGGCATTTTTTTCAGCCAGCGGCGTGACAAAGGGACTGGCGAAGAAACTGGCAAGAGCCGCGGAGGCAGATCTGCTGGAGATCGCGCCGAAAATCCCATACACACCGGCGGATCTGGATTGGCGGGATGTGAACGCCCGCAGTACCATCGAGATGAAAGATCCGGGCTCAAGGCCAGAAATCGCGGAAATCTTCGAGGGGATGGAGGCCTATGACACGCTGTTCGTGGGCTTTCCCATTTGGTGGTATGTAGCGCCCACCATCATCAACACCTTCCTGGAACAATACGACCTGGCGGGCAAGACACTGATTCCCTTTGCCACATCAGGGGGAAGCGGCATGGACAAAACCAACGAAAAACTGTTGCCCAGCTGCCCCGGCGCCAAATTGCTGGAAGGGAAGGTCCTGGATGCAGAGGCCAGCGAGGAAGAACTGAAATCCTGGATACGGGAACTTCTGTAAAATGTGGAATTTGGCTGGGGCAATGCTTCGCCTGGGGAAAGGAATGTGAAGGGGCGCAACTTAGCGCTGGGAGAGGGTGATCAGCAGCAGCTCGGGCCGGTTGTTCACCCGAACCGGGAAGATACTGTTTCCCAAGCCGCCGCTCACGATCAAGTCGGCGCCCGCCCGCTCGTACAGACCGACGTCGTATTTGGGCAGGATACCCTGGCCCGGGGCGTACAGTCCCCCGATCAGGGGCAGGCGGACCTGGCCGCCATGGGCGTGGCCGCTGAGCATCAGGTCCACCCCGGGCAGGTCATAAAACTCGATGAGTTCGGGCCTATGGGCCAGCAAAATGGTAAAACCGGGCTTGATAAGAGAAACCAGAGTAACAGCAGAGGCTTCGGCCTTTTCTGCAAATTTCCCCTTCAGGAAACCCACATCCCGAAGACCAATCAGGTTGACTATCTCGCCATCCTTCTCAATCATCACTGCGTCATCCAAAAGCAGGTTCACCCCCAATTCCTCCAGGCCTCGGAGCAATTTTTGATATTCCGACTCTGGAATCAGGGCCTCGTGATTGCCGCTGACATAGTATACGGGAGCGATCTCCGCCAGAGCAGCCGAAAATGCAAGGGAATGGGGGATGTCCGTCCGGGTTGAATCCACATGATCCCCTGTGATCAGGATGAGGTCCGGCAACGCCTCCCGGGCCAACTTGATCAGGCGGGAATTTTCTTCTCCGAAGCAAGCATCATGCAGGTCGGAGACCAGCAAGATTCGATATCCGTCAAAGGATGTGGGGATATTTGACGAGGCGTATTCGATATTTGTCAGCACCGGGCTGAGATTGCTCCACAGGAGCCAGCCGGTCAGAAGAAGCGCCAGGGCTCCCGTTACCATCCGTTTTCTCCTTTTTCCCATTTTGTCCTCCTTTGGGTACTGTGAGGATAGACGCCCTGGATCCGGGAAAGGTTGCTCTTTGACAAACCAACCCTTTTGTGATACACTTCCCGCAACATCCTACAGGATGCCGAAGACTTAAATAGGAGGAATCCCATATGAAACGAGTTGCTTCCCTGTTGCTGGCGATCCTGCTTCTGGGCATCGCCCCGGCGCTTGCCGACACAGTCAACGGAACCGGCGAGGCCCAGGGCTTTGGCGGCGCCGTCAGCATCACCATCACCTTGACAGATGGTGTGATCACCGAAGTAGTCGCCCAGGGCGACGGTGAAACCGAGGGTATCGGTTCCAAAGCCTTGGAGAGCCTCCCTGCCTCCATGATGGAGGGGAATACCATCGCCGTGGACACCCTTTCCGGCGCCACCATCACTTCCGTTGCTGTCTTGGAGGCTGCTGCTGCTGCCCTCACCGATGCTGGGGCAAACTTTGAAGACTATATGACCAAGATCGAAGACGTCATCAGCGATGACTTGGTCCTGACTGCGGACGTGGTCGTGGTGGGCGCAGGCGGAGCCGGTATGGTGGCCGCCATCACCGCTGCCGATGAGGGCAAAGAAGTGGTCATCCTGGAGAGCCAGCCCATCGTGGGTGGCAACTCCGTAAAAGCCACAGGCGGGATGAACGCTTCCAAGACCAGCGTCCAGGATGAGAACAGTTTCGAGGAAGAAGCAGGCGTGGAGAAGATCCTGGGAAGCCTGGAAGCTTGGGCCGACCATGCCTTCATCACCGAACTGGGCGCCATCGTAGCCGACCAGTGGGCTGCCTACCAGGCCAATCCCGTGGGATACTTTGACTCCCAGGAACTCATGGAACTGGACACCATGATCGGCGGCAAGGGCATCAATGATCCCGTATTGGTCAAGACCTTTGTAGAAGGTACGGCCGAAGGCGTAGAATGGCTGAAGAGCATCGACATCGATCTGAACGGCGCAGGTGCTTTTGGCGGCGCTTCCGTCAAGCGCATTCACTTTCCGGTGGTGGACGGCAAGAAACAATCCGTCGGCGCCTACATGGTGCCCCGGCTGGAGAAGGCCTTGATCGCCCGGGACAACATCATCCTGCTCACTGACACCACCGCCCATACCATCCTTACAAAGGACGGAGCGGCCTGTGGTATCCTGGCCACCGGGGAGAGCGGCAACACCGTTACGGTGAACGCCAAAGCCGTAGTCCTGACCACCGGCGGTTTTGGTGCCAATCTGCCCATGGTAGCGTCCTACGCGCCCCAACTGGAGGGCTTTATGACGACCAATGCGGCAGGTATCCTGGGCCAGGGCATCGTCATGGCTCAGGCCATCGGCGCGGATATCGTGGACATGGAGCAGATCCAGATCCATCCCACCATGGAAACCAATACGGCTTCCCTGATTACAGAAGGTTTGCGGGGCGACGGCGCTATCCTGGTGAATGCCGAGGGGAATCGCTTCATCGATGAAGTGGGCACCCGGGATGTGGTCTCCGCAGCGGAAATTGCCCAGCCAGGCTCCTTCTCCTGGCTGGTGGTGGACCAGGCTATGCTGGATGTTTCCAGCGTCATCGCAGGCTATGTGAGCAAGGGCCTCACCATCCAAGGCGATACCTATGAAGCCCTGGCAGAGGCCATCGGCGTGGATGCCGAAACATTTGCCAAGACCATGAACGAATGGAACGCTTGCGTCGAGGCCAAAAGCGATCCCGCGTTTGGTCGAACAAGTTTTGCCAACCCCCTGAACACTGCCCCCTTCTATGCGATCAAGGTGACCGCGGGCATTCACCACACCATGGGCGGTCTGAAGATCAATCCTGATACCCAGGTGCTGAATACCGAAGGAATGGCCATACCCGGTCTGTACGCTGCAGGTGAGGTCACCGGCGGCATCCATGGCGCCAACCGCCTGGGCGGAAACGCTGTGGCGGACTTCGTGGTATTCGGTCGCATCGCCGGCGAAGAAGCAGCGGCGTTCGCCGGATAAGGGTATTTGAAAAAGTCCCGGGGCATTTTCGCTCCGGGGCTTTTGATTCTTGAAGGAATATCGCAAACGGATATGCTGTAAACGATGAGCAAAAATGAGTTAGAGAAAGCAAGGGTGCAACGTACAGGATGGTTCACTTAATCAAGGCGAAGTTCCAGGCCGCTTCCCCCAAACCCATCAGTTCGTCATCCAATTCCCCTTCGCTTCCCAATACGATGTGGGCGGTCCAGCGGCCTGGGTAGGGTTGTGTGCAGGCTTCCACCCTCGGGGAGGCAAGGGGACAGGGTAGGCCCAGGGTAAGCACGATGTAGGGATCCGGAAGAAGCGCTTTCTTCTTGACGCGCAGGAAGGAGATGCATGCGAAAACGTAGCGGTTGGAAAAGGAAATCTGGGTCTTTTGTACCCGTGCTCTTGTCTGGGGGAAGCGGACATACAGAACCTTTTCAAAGGCCAGATACAGATCCAATGCACCGGGTTTCCCATCAAAGAAACCCATCAGATCCTGCTTGTCCGGCTTCATCACTGTGCCTCCTTCCGATAACGTACATCGTTACAGTTGTAATCATCAGCTTGCCTGCCCTTCTCTTTCGGATGGAAGATACTTCTGACCCGGCACTTTGGATGTAGCGTAATAAACCAAGGACACGGCATTAATGATGGTTTGTCAAGCAAGGAAACTAACGTTTTTTTTGTTTTTAGGGACGGTTTTGTGCGGTTGTTTCCATGGATGTTGTGCGACGGAAACGGCAGGAAACGCCCGAATTAATTCAAATCATTCTTGTGATATAATTACACCCCGCTTTTATTCGGCCAAGCGGGGTGTGGGAAAAGATGCCTTTTATACCTTAAAGTTGACGGAGGTGTCACCCAGTTCGTTCTTTCCAAACTCGTAGTCGTTGCCGGGCAGGAGGGCGTTGAGCAGGATGCCTACGATGGCCGCAACAGCCAGGCCGGACAGCTTGATGGTGATGCTGCCCACGGCAAACACGATGCCGCCCACCTTGGAGAAGTTGATGCCCAGGGCCAAAGACATGATCAAGGCGGCGATGATAACATTTCGACTCTTGGTGAAGTCCACCTGGTTTTCTACCACATTGCGGACGCCAACGGCGGAAATCATACCGTATAAGATCAGGCTGACACCACCGATGGCTGCAGTGGGCATGCAGGAAATCAGCGCAGCGAACTTGGGGGAGAAGGCGAAGATCACGGCGATACCCGCGGCAATGCGAATTACCCGGGGATCGTATACTTGGGTTAAAGCCAGCACACCGGTGTTCTCTCCGTAGGTGGTATTGGCGGGGGCGCCGAAGAGGGCGGCCATGCTGGTGGCAATGCCGTCGCCCAAAAGGGAACGGTGCAGGCCGGGATCAGATACAAAGTTTTCTCCAACGGTGGAGGAGATGGCGCACATGTCGCCGATGTGTTCGATTATGGTGGCCAAAGCGATGGGGATCATGGAAGTGAGGGCAAAGGTCATCAATTCGGTATTGGCACCGCTGAAGAGGGAGAAGACGGTCTGGCTTCCCTTGATGGGGAAACCAAGCCAGGGCGCCTCATGCAGGGGGGTGAAGTCCACTTGGCCGATTAGGGCTGCCACCCCATAGGAGACCAACACACCCATCAGGATGGGGATGATCTTGATCATGCCCTTTCCCCAGATGTTGCAGACGATAACCGTGACGATAGCAAGCAACGCAATCCACCAGTTTGTCTGGCAGTTGTCGATGGCGCTGTTGGCCAGCGTAATCCCGATGCAGATGATGATGGGACCCGTGACAATGGGGGGAAAGAAACGCATAACCCGCTGAGCTCCATAGACCTTAAAAAAAGCCGAAAGCACCACATACAGAAGGCCTGCGCAGGCTACGCCCAAGCCGGCGTAGGGGATCCAGTTTGCAACCCCCATCTCCGCGGCATGGGTCCGGACTGCTGCATAGCCGCCCAGGAAGGCGAAGGAAGAGCCCAGGAAGGCGGGCACCTTCAGCTTGGTGATAAAGTGGAACAGCAGGGTACCGAGGCCGGCAAACAGCAGGGTAACGGAAACGTCGAGACCTGTGATGATGGGCACCAGAACCGTCGCGCCAAACATGGCGAACATGTGCTGAACGCCCAACACCAGCATTTTAGGGGTACCGAGCTGTCTTGCGTCACGAATTCCCTTTTCTCCCATTCGAAAACATCTCCCTTGTGTAATTTATGCTTCAAACAGCTTGACGCTGTTCTGACCGTCATATTCTACAACCTGAACGCAGATGCGTTCATTCCTGGCAGTGGGTACATTTTTTCCCACAAAATCCGGGCGGATGGGCAACTCCCGGTGTCCCCGATCCACCAGCACCGCCAGTTGAATGCGGCCTGCCCGGCCCAACCCCTTCAGTGCGTCCAAAGCAGCACGGGCTGTTCGGCCGGTGAAAATGACATCATCCACCAGAATCACAGTTTTACCCGCAATCGTGCAGGGAACACTTGCGGAGTTCAGCCGGGGAAATTGGGCGACATTGCTCAGGTCATCCCGATAGAAGGTGATATCCAGTTCGCCTACCGGCACCTCCATCTGCTCGATCGAGCGGATGCGGGATGCGATGCGCTCCGCCAGAGGATAGCCCCTGCGCCGGATCCCCACCAGGACCAATTCGGAAGCCCCATGGTTGCGCTCCAGTATTTCGTGGGCGATTCGGGTAAGGGCACGCTCCATGGCCTGTTCATCCATAAGCGTAGCTTTCAGGGGCAAATTCGCCACCTCCCCACATATAAATACCCGGGCAGGCAGCCCGGGCACACGAAAGCAGTTATGGTTCGCTCACTGCCTTGCCGGTCTCTCGGGCCGCCTTAAAGGCTTTCAAATCATCCAAATAATATGTTACCATGGTGCGGAAAGGAGAAAAAGCGCGAAGAGGTTAATTCACCGTTTCATCCCGCTTCGCACCGCGGCCAAGGATTCGGGTAAAAGCCAGAACCATAAGAGCAGCCAGGGCGAAACTTATGGTCTGCATGACGAAGGGTGCCTTGGGGGCCAATGTATAGAGGAAACCTGCAACCAGGGAACCCAGAATCATGCCCATAGAACGGGCCGAATTGAACATCCCGCTGAGCAGTCCAAAATCGCAATTGCTTGCCCTGGTCATCAGGGATTGGAGCAGGGGCTGAGACATGGCGTTAAACAGGCTGAACAATAGGCTGACGGCAAAAAAGGCAATGGAGTGGGAGATGGAGGTGACCAGGGCGATGGTCAGGGAACACGCCAAAAGAACCATCAGGAGCACACTGTCGGCCTTTAAGTGCTTCAGCAAGATCCTGTTCAAAAACAGGGTACCTGCCATACCCAATAGACCGCTCAGGGCTTTGAAGATCCCGTTGTAGGAAGGCGGCAGATCCAGTTGTTTCTTTAAATAATAGTTAAATGTATTGTCAAATCCTGTTGTGCCCATGTTTGCCAAGATTACACAGAACAGGTACAGGATGAGGACAGGGGTCAGCACCATCAAAGCGTTTTTCAGGCTATATTGCCGAAGGGATCCGCCCACATTGCGTGGCATCGGATCGGTAGCGGGGAATAAGAGCACGCTGAGGGCTGTCAGTCCCTGCAAAATGTATTGAAATACAAAGGCGCCCTGGACGGAATAGACGGAGCCGATGATGCCCCCCAGAAAATACCCGCAGGACGCGGCCAAGGTGACGACGGCCGCGTAGGTAGAGAGGTGCCCGGCCCGGTTCTCTTCGTGGGAAAGGTCTATGACGCAGGCCATCATTGCGACGATAGCGGCAGAGGCCGAGAAGCCGCTGAGCAACCTGGCAAACATAATGGACAATTCGCCCTTGGCATTGCAAAACAAAAATTGCGCCAAAGTATAGAATAATTCCCCGATGAGAAAGGTCAGTCGACGGCCATGTCTGTCTGAAAACTTGCCCCACAACGGGCTCGCAATCATCATGCCAAAGGCCATGCAAGCGAAAATGATGCCGAAAATATAGTCTGGCATTTGGAGTTCGGACAGCAAGGAGGGCGTCACCGGATGGACCAGATTGTGGGAGGTGTTGCTGATGAATACGCACACCAGGAGAAGGGTGAATGGCGTCAAACGGGGCTTCCGGGGCTTCATCGCGGATAACTTCCTTTACAAGCGGTTCTTATCATAATTATAGGAAGAGGCGCCCCGGGGGACAAGCACACATGGGTTAACTTGGGGCTTGACAAGTCCCTGTTCTTGTGATAATCTATTCGCAAAAGACAGCTTTTCCGCATAGATTAAGGAAATCACGAAGGATTCCAAAAGCATCAAATCGCGTTGTCTCTGCATCCTGCTCCCACGTAAGGTCCCGTGAGAACGATCAGACAGAAAGAAGGAAATGCAAAATGCCCAAAGAAATCGACTACCAAGAGCAATTGCGGCGGAAGCGCACCCGGCAACTTCGCATCCTGCTGAAGGATATGCCCCCGGCCTGCAGTGACTTTATGCTGGGCATCGCCGATACCACTTCGGCGCTGACCAGGCTGAATTATGCCCGGGATCTCAAGCTGTTTTTCCGCTATCTGGAATGCGAAACCCAGGAGTTCGGCCACATCACAACTCCAGACCAATGGACCAATGAACAGTTGGATCGCGTCACCGCCCGTCACATCGAAGCCTATCAGGAGTACCTGGGCTACTACCTGAACGATGAAAACGAAGAGTTCAGCAACGGCGAACTGGGAAAAATGCGCAAATTAAGCACTTTGCGTTCATTTTACAAATATTTATTCAAAAACAATTACGTGAGCTCCAATGTGACGCTTCTGGTAGATCTGCCCAAGCGACACCACAAACCCATCCTTCGCATGGAGTTGGACGAATTGGCCCGGATGCTGGACCTGGCTGCTTCGGGAGACGCCTTTTCCAGCAGTCACCAAAAGAGCTACAACCGAAAAACGAGCCTACGGGATTTGACCATCCTGACCCTGTTTTTGGGCACGGGTATCCGGGTCAGCGAGCTGGTGGGCCTGAATCTCTCCGACATCGACCTTGACAATGAAGCCTTTCTGGTCACCCGCAAGGGAGGCCATCAGGTGATCCTGTATTTCCCCCAGGAGGTCTCCGACCAGCTAAAGACTTACCTGGAGCAACGACAAACCATCGAAGCGCTGCCCGGCCACGAGGACGCCCTCTTTCTATCCTTGCAGCGCAAACGGATGGGGGTGCGCGCTGTGGAAAACATGGTGAAGAAATACGCCCTGCAGGCCGCTCCTTTAAAGACCCGGCTGAGCCCCCATAAATTGCGGGCTACCTATGGCACCAATCTATACCGGGAAACCGGAGACATCTACCTGGTAGCGGATGTGCTGGGCCACAGCGACATCAACACGACGCGCCGCCATTACGCTGACATGAGCGACGAACGGCGGCGCATGGCAGCCAAAAAGGTTGTGCTCCGGGGTGACGAAGTTTCGGATCAGGACCCAGTTCAGGAACTATAGGATATAACGCTTCAGATCCTGCTGGGCGTATTGACCGGCAATCTGGCTGCGCACATATTCGTCGGTAACCTTTACCTCGATCTCCGGGGCGTCGCCGCCCCCTGCGTTGAAAGCGATATCCGACAGGATGTTTTCAAGCACGGTGTGCAGCCTTCTTGCTCCGATGTTTTCGTCGTTTTCGTTGGCCTGCCACACATAATCTGCGATGGCGTCCAAGGCACTGTCCTCGAAGATCAGTTCCACCCCGTCTACCTTCAGCAGCGCCTTGTACTGCCGGATCAGCGCGTTTTCGGGGCGGGTCAGGATCTGACGATAGTCGTCCCGGGACAAGGGTTTCAGTTCTACCCGTACGGGAAAACGGCCCTGCAGTTCCGGGATCAAGTCGCTCACCTTGCTCATATGGAAGGCGCCGGCAGCGATAAACAGCATATGCTGGGTATTAACGGGGCCGTACTTGGTGGTTACGATGGAGCCCTCCACGATGGGCAAGATATCCCGCTGTACGCCCTCCCGGGACACGTCGGGTCCCTGGCTGTTGGAGCGTCCCGCTATCTTGTCTATCTCGTCCAAAAAGATGATTCCGTCCTGTTCGGCCCGCTCCACCGATTCGGAATACACCGCATCCATATCGATCATGTTCTGTTCTTCTTCGGCGGTGAGGATACGGCGAGCTTCGTGCACTTCCACCTTCCGCATTTTTGTCTTCCTGGGGAGAATAGAGCCCAGCATGTCGGTCATGTTCACGTCCGTACCGGGAATCTCCGCCCGGGGCATGGTCTCCTCCACCTCGACCTCCACCATGCTGTGTTCCAGTCGACCGCTGCGAAGCTTTTCCCGGACGTCCTCCCACTTTTTGCTCTGGAGGGCCTTTTCATCGGCACTTAGCTCAGGCTCCCTGGGTTTATTGCCCAACAGGATGTCGATGGGATTGCTCTTCTTGGCGGGCTTGACGATCAGGCTGATCAACCGTTCTTCTGCGGACGCGGCTGCCTTTTCCCGGACCCGGGCGATGTGCTGGTCCTTCACCAGGCGGATGGAAGCCTCCATCAGGTCTCGGACGATGCTGTCCACGTCCCGCCCCACATAACCCACCTCTGTGAACTTTGTGGCTTCTACCTTGACAAAAGGTGCGTCAACAAGTTTGGCCAGACGGCGGGCGATCTCGGTCTTTCCGACGCCGGTGGGTCCCATCATGAGGATATTCTTCGGGGTAACTTCGGCGCGCATCTCCTCGTCCAACTGCGCCCTGCGATAGCGATTGCGAAGGGCAACGGCCACCGCTTTCTTGGCGGCATCCTGGCCGATGATGTAGCGGTCCAGTTGCCGGACGATTTCTTTGGGAGTCAACGTATTTGACATATTATACCTTCTCCGTAATGATGTGGTCGTTGGTGTACACGCAGATTCCGCTGGCTACCAGGAGCGCCTTTTGTGCGATCTCAAAAGCAGACAGCTCCGTGTTTTCCATCAGAGCCCTGGCCGCTGCCAAAGCATAATTCCCGCCGGAGCCGATGGCCAGGATGCCGTCATCCGGTTCGATGACCTCGCCATTTCCCGAGATCAAGAGCAGGTTGTCCCTGTCAGCACACAACAGCATGGCTTCCAGCTTACGCATAACCTTGTCCTTGCGCCATTCCTGGGCAAGTTCCACTGCTGCCCTGGGCAGGTTCCCCGCGTATTGGGTCAGCTTTTCTTCGAATTTCTGAGACAGGGCGAAGGCATCCGCTACGGAGCCGGCAAAGCCGACAACGACCTCGTCGTGGTATATCCTGCGCACCTTCCTGGCGTTCATCTTCATGACGGTGGCTTGTCCTATGGTAACCTGTCCGTCTCCCGCCATGGCGCATTCGCCATTCCTGCGCACCGCGCATATCGTTGTTCCTCGGATCATTCTGATTCCTCCAACTGTTTATTATACTCGTCCATCAAGGTCAGGGAGCGCTGCGCCAACCGCAGGTACCTCTCCTTCTTGTTTCGGATCCGCTCCTGTAGGGGCGTCAGGATGCCAAAATTGGCGTTCATGGGCTGAAAATCCAAAGACCTGGTGCGCACATGGGCCTCCAGCGCCCCGATAACGGTCTCTTTGCCAAGGCTGGGCTCTTCCCTGCCTTTGAGGCGACAGGCCAAAGACAAGCCCGCAATGAGGCCGGAACAGGCCGATTCCATATATCCCTCCACACCGGTTATCTGCCCGGCAAAGCGAATCGAGGGATCCGAGGCAAGGGCGTAATTTTTGGTCAGCACATCCGGGCTGTTCAGATAAGTGTTTCGATGCATGACCCCATAGCGCACAAATTCCGCATGATTCAGCCCCGGGATCATGGAAAACACACGCTTTTGTTCTCCCCACTTGAGGCGGGTCTGGAAACCTACCATGTTGTAAAGAGTACCCTCCAGGTTTTCCTGTCGTAGCTGCACCACTGCGTACGGGCGCTTTCCTGTCCTGGGGTCCACCAGGCCGACGGGTTTTAGGGGACCGAAGCACAAAGTCTTCCGCCCCCGGGAAGCCAAAATCTCCACAGCAAGGCAGCCATCAAAGACCAGCTTTTTTTCGAAGCCATGGGGATCGCTGGTCTCGGCTTCCACCAAGGCATCATAAAACGCGTTGTATTCATCCTCGTCCATGGGGCAGTTCAGGTAATCGTTCCCATCCCCCCTGCCATAGCGGGAGGCGGCAAATACCTTGTTCATGTCCAGGGAGTCCTTCAATACGATGGGGGCAGCCGCATCAAAAAAATGCAGACGGCTCATGCCCGGGATCTCCTCGATGGCCCGGCACAGCCCCTCGTCGGTCAGTGGGCCCGTAGCGATGATGGCAGGAGCAGCCGGGATCTTTGTAACCCGCTCTCTTCGAATGGTGATCAGAGGATGGTCCTCCATGGCCCGGGTAACAAGGGCGGAGAAAACTTCCCGGTCCACCGCAAGGGCGCCTCCGGCAGGGACCCTTGCTTCCCGACCGCAGCGTAGAATCAGGCTATCCAGTTTTTCCATTTCAGCCTTTAGCAATCCGGATGCGTTGTTCAAGTGCTCTGCTTTGAGGGAGTTGGAACAGACCAACTCCGCAAAGCCTGGACTGCGATGTGCGGGTGAATAGTGCAGTGGTTTCATCTCAAACAGTTCCACCCGCACCCCGCGCTGCGCCAGTTGCCAGGAAGCCTCGCAGCCCGCCAGCCCTGCACCTACCACGCATACCCGTTTCATTCGGTCTCGTCTTCCTCCTGTGAACTCTGGACCTGGATCCGGTTCCGACAATGCTCATTGACACATTGGTAGAATACCACATCCTTGCGGCCCCGCTTTTGCACCATACGTCCGCCGCACAGTGAGCACTTTTCGTTGACCGGAAGATCCCAACTTACAAATTCGCAATCCGGGTAACCCTCACAACCATAGAACTTCCGCCCCTTGCGGCTAATCCGCTCTAAGAGTTTCTTGCCGCATTCGGGACAGGGAACATCGATGTACGTCAAGAGCGCCTTGGTATTCCTGCATTCTGGGAAATTGGGGCAGGCCAGAAACTTTCCGTAGCGGCCCATCTTGTACACCATCAGGACACCACACTTGTCACATACTTCGTCTGAGACCTGATCTTCTATGGAAACCTTTTCGATGTTCTTTTCAGCCTCCTCGAGGGCGAGGCGAAAAGGTCCATAGAAGCCCGCCACCACTTCTTGCCAGTCTGCCTTCCCCGCTTCTACCTCGTCCAGGCGGTCTTCCATACCGGCGGTGAAGGCTATATCCACGATATCCGGGAAATTCTTCTTCATGATGTCGTTCACGATGATGCCCAATTCCGTGGGCATCATGCGCTTCTGTTCCCGGGTAATGTAGCCACGGGCCAGGATCGTGCTGATGGTGGGAGCGTAGGTGGAGGGTCGCCCAATCCCCTTCTCCTCCAACGCCCGGACCAGGGAAGCTTCGGTGTAACGAGGCGGCGGTTGGGTGAAGTGCTGCCTGGCGTCGGTCCCGATAAGGCGGGCTTCCTTACCCTGTTTCAGATCGGGAAGCTGGGTATCGCTTTCCTTCTGGTCATCGTCCAGGATTTCCTCGTATACCCCCGTAAAGCCCGGGAAGGTCATTTTCTGTCCGGAAAAACGAAGGGTATGAGGCCCGCCCACAATGTCTGCGGAAAGCGTCTGATACACTGCCGGGGTCATCTGGCTGGCCACAAAGCGGTAGTAAATCAGCTTGTACAATCTGAACTGGTCCCGGGACAGGGAGGCTTTGATGGCTTCGGGCTTGCGGGCCATATCCGTGGGACGGATGGCTTCGTGGGCATCTTGAATGCCGTTCCGGCTCTTGTACACATTCGGAGTTTCCGGCAGGTATTCCAAGCCGTATGTATGGGCGATCAGGCTGCGCACATTGTTGATGGCTTCTTCAGACACACGGGTCGAATCGGTTCGGATGTAAGTCACCAGGCCCTGGGTGCCCTCTCCTTCAATGTCCACGCCTTCAAACAATTGCTGAGCGATATTCATGGTTTTTGAGGTGGTGAAGTTCAGTTTGCGGGAAGCTTCCTGCTGCAGGTTGGAGGTGGTGAAAGGGGCAGCGGGTCTCTTGCGCCGCTCAGACCACTTCACGCTTGAAACAGAAAATATTTCATTTTCAAGAGCACGGCAGATCGCTTCCGCCTGCTGGGCACTTTCGATTTCCGATTCTTCCGAGCCGCTCCTCAGGTAGTTGGCACAAAAGTTGATGCCGTCTGACTCGAAGTCGCAGCGCAGGGTCCAGTATTCTTTTTGTTCGAACTCGTCAATTTCCCGTTCCCGGTCGCAGATGATCGCGGTGGCTACAGATTGAACCCGTCCTGCTGACAAGCCCTTGCGCACTTTGTGCCACAGGATGGGGCTGATTTTATAGCCCACCAAGCGGTCCAACACCCTGCGCGCCTGCTGGGCGTCCACCAGGTTCATATTGATGGGCCGGGAGCGCTTGATGGCATTTTTTACCTCACGGCTGGTGATTTCATGGAACTCTACCCGGCAATCCGCATCTTCGGGAATCTTAAGCACTTTTCCCAGGTGCCAGGAGATGGCTTCGCCTTCCCGGTCAGGGTCTGTGGCCAGGAATACTTTTGTAGCACCCTTGGCTTCTTTTCGGATCTTATCCAGGATTTCACCCCGGCCCCGGATGGTGATGTATTTGGGTTCAAATCCTTTCTCCACATCCACGCCGATCTGGGACTTGGGCAAGTCCCGCACATGGCCGTTGGATGCCACTACACGATAGTTCTTGCCGAGAAACTTTGAAATGGTCCGCGCCTTGGCAGGCGATTCCACAATGACCAGTTTGTATGCCATACAGTCCTCCAAACCCAATTATGCCCGGTATATGCGTCCGGGAAGCTTGCTAATTATTCCCCGTAATTCCAGGATTGTCAAGAGCGAACTGAGGGTGGGCGTGGGAATTCCGGTCAGATTCGCCAGTTCATCAAAAGATTTTTCTTCGATTTTAAGCATTTCTACCAGCTTTTGTTCCTCCTTCGAGAGGCCTTCGGGGGCTGCCTGATCCTTGTTTGTGGTAGGCAGTTGGGCCCAACCATAGTGTTCCAGGATGTCCCAGTGGCTGCGCACCGGCATGGCTCCGTCAAAAATCAGTTGATTGGGCCCCTCCGACAAGGGCGCATAGATGGAGCCAGGCACCGCAAAGACCTCTCGCCCCTGGTCCAGAGCCTGGTCCACCGTGATCATAGCGCCGGATTTTTTTGTCCCTTCCACGATCACTACGCCCTGACACAAACCGCTGATGATCCGGTTCCGGGCAGGGAAATGGGAAGCATAGGGAGGCGTTCCGGGGGGATACTCGCTGATCAGGCTTCCTCCGTTGCTCAGGATCTTTTCAACGAGCTCGGTATTCTCTGGAGGATATACCACATCCACCCCACAGCCCAGCACCGCGATGGTCCTGCCCGCGCTTTCCAGAGCACCCACATGGGCACAAGAGTCAATGCCCCGGGCCAGCCCGGATACAACACAGACTCCGTGCAGTGCAAGTCCTGCTGAAATCTCCCGGGCAGCACGCTTTCCATCCCTGGTAGCCTGCCTGGATCCCACAACGGCCAGCTGTTGCGGGTGTGCAAGGAAGGAGTTCCCCCGGACGTACAGCAGGGAGGGAGGGTCGTAGATGCGTCTTAAAGGTTCAGGATATTCATCGGACAAGCGGGTGATCAGGCGGCAGGGCATGCGCTCCACTTTTACCAGCAATTCTTCCAGGTATCGCTGGTTTCTTGCGTCGCGAAGCGCCCGTGCCGGTTTGGGAGGAAGAATTTTCAGGGCCTCGGACGGAGAATCCCACAGGGCGCCGGCGTCTTCATATATTTCAAGCAGCCTGTCCAGCCTCGCGGGGGTCATGCCCTCCACGGAAGCCAGCCAGATGAAGTATTGTTCCTCCGCGCGAAATTGTGCCATATTTCATCTCCAATCCTCTATTGGCCGGGAGCTTTTCCCAGAGATTCTACCATCTGTGGTATTCTGCTGTCAAGCTTTTGGAAGAGATAGACATAAAAGGGCAACCTTTCCCGGCTTGACAAAATGGTTAGAGAAGGATACTGTATGGAAGTATAGCCGGAAACCGGCGATCCCATCACAGCGGGTAGGAAAGGAAGTTTGAAAATGTATCCCAGCGACAGCGAAGCCAAAAAACTTATTGTAGCCATTGGGAAAAAAATGAGCGACGCCAACTTTGTCACTGCAAACGACGGGAACCTGACGATCCGGGTCAGCGATGATGCGGTCTGGGCCACCCCCACCGGGGTGAATAAAGGAGAAATGAAAGAGGATATGCTGATCAAGGTGCGCATCTCCGACGGAGCCATTCTGGAGGGCAACATGGGGGTGACCAGCGAGATTATCATGCACCTGAACGCCTACCGGACGGACGACAGTTTGCGTTCTACCGCCCACGCCCATCCCCTGAACCTCACCCTGCTCGCCTGTGCCGGCATCGATCTTGACCTGCCCTCCACTCCCGCTGCGGTGTGCATTGCGGGGCGCGTTCCGGTCATCCCCTATTGCTGCTCGGGAAGCCGGGAGCTGGCAGAATCGATCATCCCCTATGTATTGGACTACCACGTAGTGAATCTGGGCAACCATGGCCCCCTGGCTTGGGGCAAAACCCCCATTGAAGCCTGGTACAGACTGGAAAATGCCGAAGCTTCCGCCCGGCTGGCTCTGGAACTCCTGCGCCTGGGACGACTTCGTCCTCTGAGCCGCCGACAGATCGAGGAATTGCTGGATTTCCATCACATCGACATGCCAAAGGCTGGGCGTATCCATTCGAATGCGGGGGAAGAAAACCGGGAAAAAGGCATCTCCTTCGCCAGCCTCTTTCCTGGCATGTCGTGAGAAAGGCGCCTATTCGGCATCCCTCTGGTATCGCCTGCTAAGGGCAGCGATCTCATCGATGAACTTGCGGGTCTCGCGATTTGCGAGGCCTTTGTTGTTCCGTATGACTTCAAGAAGCCTCTGCCCTGCCGCCACCAGTTCATCATGCAGAGCATCCGACTTCGCTTTTCGACGAAGGGCCTTTTTCTCTTTGATTTCGGGCCGCTCCACGCACAAGCCCGTGATCAGGTCATATGCGTAGCCGCTGTAAGGCGCTTCGCTCTTGCAGCCCAACACCTCCTGTATCCGGCCGGACAGCGTGTCGCATACGACGCCTTCTCCGTGATTGATGAATACCATCTTTGCTTCTGCATGCCTGGCCCAAGCGATCAAACCTTTCTGATCTGCATGGCTGCTGAAGCTTTGCATGGTCATGATTTGGGCGTGCACCTGGATATCTTCGTTGAACAACCGAACCTTCTTGGCGCCATTCAGCAGTTCTCTGCCCAACGTCCCCTCGGACTGATACCCAACGAACAGGATGCTGCTTTCCCTTCGCCACAGATTGTGTTTCAGGTGGTGGCGGATGCGCCCCGCCTCGCACATGCCGGAAGCCGAAATGATCACCTTGGATGCAGGATCCCTGTTGATGGCTTTGGATTCCTCGGCGGATACCGTTTTTTGGAGGCCGGGAAAGGAGAGGGGGTTAATGCCCCGGGCCAAAAGATCAAGGGTCTCATCGTCGAAGAAAGCCAACAGATCCTGTCTGTATATGTTGGTTGTCTCGATGGCCAGGGGACTGTCCAGGTATACCTGAAAACTCGGATGTCTTTTGACCAATCCCTTTTCTTTGATGATGCGCAGCAGATACAAAATCTCCTGGGTCCTGCCTACCGCAAAGGCTGGAATCACCAGGTTGCCCCTTCGATCCAAGGTCCTGCGGATCGCCTCGCTGAGGTCCCCGACGTAATCGGGATGTTCCTGGGGGTGCAACCTGTCCCCGTAAGTGGATTCCAGTACCAGGTAGTCGGCCTTTGGGGCCGGGGCCGGGGCCCTCAGCAGGGGCTTCCCGGAGCTGCCCAGGTCTCCGGAAAACAGGATACGCCGGGTCTCTCCCCCTTCACACAACGCTATCAGGATACTGGCAGAACCCAGCAAGTGCCCGGCATCGGTGAAGCGAATGGTCATCCCCTCAAAAAGTTCGACCT
>JAAYOH010000045.1 GCA_012520375.1 Clostridiales bacterium | reverse complement strand
TGCTCACCGACCCCGAGATCCTGATCGTCGACGAGCCCACCCGGGGCATCGATGTGGGGGCGAAAGCGGAAATTCATTTGCTGCTCAGCCAGCTGGCCCAAAGCGGCAAGGCCATTATCCTCATCTCCAGTGAGATGCCCGAGGTCATGGGCATGTCGGATCGCATCCTTGTGATGCACGAAGGATTGATGACCGCGGTACTGGACCGAGAGGATTTTTCCTCCGAGCTGATCCTCAAATACGCGACGACAGACGAACTCTACAAACCCGAAGGGGAGGACAACAAGAAGGAGGAAGCACAGCATGGATAAGAGTGTGCGGGGTTTCATTTCCCGCAATATGATATGGCTCATTCTGGTGGGTCTGATCATCGTGGTCACCATCTTCAATCCCCGATTCCTGACGGTGAACAACATGATCACCCTCGTTTCCAACGAATCCATTCGGGGTATCATGGCGTTCGGCATGATGTTCTGTATTCTGTCCAAAGGCATCGACCTGTCGGTTGGGGCCACGGCGGCCCTGGTGGCTACCATCACTGCCTCCTTCGCGCAGCAGGCGGACTATGCCAACAAACTCTTCCCCAACATGCAGCCCATGCCCGCCGTGGCCGTCATTTTCATCGGCCTGGCCATCGGCGTGCTCATCGGCGCCATTTATGGAGCCATCATCGCCTACACCAAGATCCCGCCCTTTATCGCTACCCTGGGCACCCAGCTGATCTGTCGCGCCGGCGCCAAGTTGTATTCGGACAGCCCGGTCTCCAAGCTCACCCCAGGGTATCGCTTTCTGGGCAACGCCAAGATCGGAGGAAGCTTTCCGGTGATCCTCATCGCTTTCTTCCTGATGTTCGCCCTGGCTGCCTTTCTTTTGACACAGACGCGTTTTGGAAAAAACGTGTATGCGGTGGGCGGCAACGAACAGGCCGCACGGGTAGCCGGTATCAATGTGGAGCGCACCCTCATGCTGGTGTACATCTGGAGCGCCTTCTGTGCATCGGTAGGCGCCATCCTCATGACCGGCAAAGTGGGTTCCGCCACACCGGCCAGTACCGGGCTCAGCTACGAGCTGGATGCGGTGGCAGCTGCCACCATCGGCGGCACATCCCACACCGGGGGCATCTGCCGCGCCTCGGGCGTGCTGGCAGGCATCCTGATCCTGGGGGTGGTCAACAACGGCCTTGTGATGCTGAAGGTGGATGACAACATGACCAATATCATCAAAGGCTGCATCATCATAGGCTCTGTCATTCTGGATATGCGAAAGAATACCAAGCGCGTGTAAAGGAGGGGAGAGCCAATGACATCAAGAGAACGGGTCCTGTGCGCCTTTGAACACCGCCAGCCCGATCGGGTCCCCGTGGATTTTGGCGGCACCAGCACTTCCATGATCCATTGCTCGGTGGTCGCGGGATTGCGGGATTATTACGGGCTGGAGAAACGGCTTCCCCGCATCAATGACATGTCCACCATGACCGCCTATGTGGAACCCGATTTGGCGCAATGCCTGGGCTGCGACGTGCGGCAACTGGACAATTACGGCGACACCTACGGCCACACCAATACGGCCTGGAAGGAATGGTTCTACCACGGTATCCCGGTGTTGATCCCTGCGGACTGCACCATCGGCTCGGATGGGAAGGGCGGCGACTATGTCTATCCCCAGGGAGATGCTTCCTGTGCCCCCAGCGGGCACCGCCCTGCCGGCAGTTACTACTTTGACAATCTGACCCGTTCCCCTGCGTTTGACGAGGATGAGGCGGATCCTCTCGACAATGCGGCGGATTATCTGCCCGTGTCAGAGGCCCAGATCGCCCACCATAGGGGCCTCCTGGAAGAGGCCAAGGCAGGGGAATACTTCATCAACGTGGGGCCTTCCTACATGGGTCTGGGGGATGCCAACAACATTCCCGGTCCCAACCTGAAGGATCCCCGGGGTATTCGGGATATCGCCGATTGGTACACGGCGCCGCTTTTGTATCCCGACTATGTCCACCAGGTCTTCGAATTGGGCGTGGAGCGCAGCATCGAAAACCTACAGCGATACAAGGATGCTTTCGGCGAGGATATCCACATGATCGCCGTATGCGGGACCGATTTCGGCACCCAGCGGGGTCCCATTATGTCGCCGGCTGTGATACGGGAATTCTATCTGCCTTACTATAAGCAAATCAATCGCTGGATCCACGAAAACACCAATTGGAAGAGCTACAAACACTGCTGTGGCAGCATCTTTGAGATTATCCCCATCTTCATCGAGGCGGGCTTCGACGCCCTCAACCCGGTACAATGCTCCGCCGAAGGGATGGATCCCAGGCGTCTGAAGGAAACTTATGGCCGGGACATCCTCTTCTGGGGCGGCGGCGTGGATACCCAGCATGTCCTGCCCTTCGGTACCCCGGAAGAAGTCCGTCGACAAGTGCTGGAGCGATTGGAAGTCTTCTCCAAAGATGGGGGGTATGTGTTCAACACCGTCCACAACATCCAGGCCAATACCCCTATTGAAAACATCGTGGCCATGGTGGACGCGCTGCAGGAATTCAACGGCGGCAAATAATCACTCTAACCTTCGAATCGAAAGGAGTATGCACATGAAACTCGGCTTTAACCAGGCGAATGACCGCTTTTGCAGCGGCCACACCCTGATGAAAGATCTGGAATACTGCGAAAAGTACGGATTTGACTATATCGACATCCAGTCCGAGTGCCTGGACCGGGATCTGGAAAAGGGCATCGTCACACTGGAAGAGATCGGGGAGTGGTTTTCCAGCCATCGTTTGAAAATGCTGTCCTACAACGCCCTTTGTTTCTTCAACATGAAAGAGACCCCGGAAGAAAAAGAAGAGGTCCTGGCCGAACTGGATAAAATCATTCGGCGCTGCCTGATCCTCGGCTGCAAAATGATCGTTGTGGTCCCCTCCAAGGACATGAAGGAACGCGGGCTGACCCCCTCCCGCCAGGAGATCCGGGAGGACGCCGTCGCGGTCCTTCGGGAAATGCTGAAGCGCACCGAGCCCCACGGCATCAAGCTCTCTCTGGAATTCTGCGGCGAGCCCGCCATGACCATCAACCGCTTCGAGGACGCCTATGCCATCGTGCAAGCGGTGGACCATCCCCTGGTGGGACTGACCCTGGACCAGTATCACTTCAACGCCATGAGCTCTCAGTGGGAAGCCCTGGAGAAAGCAGATGGCAAAAAGGTATTCGTATGGCACATCAACGGCAGCGAAGACCTGCCCTGCGGTGCTTACTACAACAATGATGAGAAGCGCCTGTGGCCCGATGCCCCCGGCGACTGCCTGGATCATCGTCGCTTCGCCGCCACCCTGCGGGCCATTGGCTTTGAAGGGGACTGCTGCACCATCGAGATCTTCCGGCCCGAATACTATTCCCTGAGCCAAGAAGAGAACGTGCGCAAGTCTGCCCAAGTCACCCGGGCCTTTGCCGAAACCTACTGCAACTGAGGAGGGACGAGCATGAAAGAGATTCGCATAGGGCTTCTGGGCCTGGGTCGCATCGGTCGGCTCCACGCCGCCAACCTGGCCCACTCTGTACCCGGGGCGCGGTTGGTGGCAGCGGCGGACCCATACTTGAACGAGGAAGGTATCGCCTTTGGCCAGAGCTTGGGCATCCAGCGCATGAGCCGAGACGAGGAGGACATCTTCGCGGCCTCGGACATCGATGCTGTGTTTATCTGTTCCCCCACAGCCACCCACCCCGATTTCATCTGCCGTGCGGCAGCGGCTGGCAAGCACATCTTCTGTGAGAAGCCTATCGGCCTGGAATTGGGCGAGATAGATACAGCGCTGGAAGCCGTGGAGAAGGCCGGGGTAAAATTGCAGCTGGGCTTCGTGCGCCGGTTTGACCGAAACCACAAGAAGGTGCGGGATGTGGTGGCATCGGGACGCATGGGCGAGCCCCATTTGGTGAAGGTGTGTTCCCGGGATCCGGAGCAACCCCCGGAGGACTATGTGGCGGTGTCGGGAGGCATCTTCGTGGACATGATGATCCACGACTTCGATATGGCCCGATACCTGGCGGGCAGTGAAGTACTGGAAGTCATGGCCTACGGCGCCAACAAGGTGGATCCCTTCTTCGCCAAATACGACGACGTGGACACCGCCATCGTCATGTTGAAATTCGCGAACGGCGCCATCGGCGTCATCGACAACAGCCGGGCCGCCCGCTACGGCTACGACCAGCGGGTGGAGGTGCACTGCGACAAGGGCTGTGTGCAGGACGGCAACGAACGGATCGATACGTCCGTGATCTCCACCGCCCAAGGCGTGTTGTACGAGAAGCCCACCTGGTTCTTCCTGGAGCGCTACAACGATGCCTTCATCAGCGAGGCCGCCGCATTTGTAGACGCCATACAGCACGACCATAAGCCGCCTGTGGATGGGCAGGACGGCTTGATGGCTTTGCTCATTGCCATGGCTGCAAAGCGTTCTTTGGAGGAGAACAGCCCCGTACGGATCAGCGAGATCCAGGGCTGAGCGGCCCAAAACCATAGCGGCCGGTACGTTTTCTATGGACGCACCGGCCGCTGTTGTGATATACTGGAAGAAGAGGTGGGACACGTCATACTCGATATCGGACATACGAGCTACGATAACGAATTCCACATCGACCTTGACAGCTTCGAGCAGGCAAGGACGGTTTGCCATGCCCGTATGGATATTCTGTTTGTGTTGCATGGAAGCATCCATGTGGAGACGCCCCATACCCGCTTCGACATGCGAGCCGACGATTTCTGCGTCTTCAATCCCATGGAATTGTACAGCGTGGACATCGACAGCGACGCCCACGTCCTGCGCTATTCCATTGCAGACAGCTTGCTGGGCGGCTGCAACGTCCGGGTAGCCTGTACCTCCATGGATCCCCGTTTCGGCAACGATATGTACGAGCACCTGCGCTACCATCTGGCCCGCATCTTCCAATACTACTACAAGGACGCAGAGCACAACCGCGCCATCATCTTCAGTCTAATCTATGGCCTGCTGGATACGCTGCTAAAGTACTTCTCCGTGGTCAACCCCCAGTTTGAGGCTGTCCCCGGGCAGCGGGAGTCTTTGGAAAAAATCCTCGCCTACATTCTCACGGAGTACCCCCAAAGCATCCGCCTGGACACCCTGGCTGCCCGCTTCTTCCTCTCCCCTGGTTACATTTCGCGCTTGTTCCAACAGCACCTGGGCGTGAGTTTCTCCCAATACCTGCGTACCGTCCGCCTGAGCAACGCCTATCATCAACTGCGAACGACAAGCAAGAGCGTTACCACCATCGCCATGGACACAGGCTTTGGTTCCACCACCCAGTTGATCGAGGCCTTCAAGCGTCACTACGGTGTGACGCCGGGCAAATTGCGCAAAGAAAGGGCAGTCCCCAAGAAACCCCGAAAGGGGCTGGATCCCCACATCTTTGACACCTTGCTCAGCCATACCACCCTGTTCCTGCAGCCTGTCGTCCATGCCCGACGCGAGGAGCGAATCACCTTCCGGGTGGAACAGCCCCTGGGCGGCAGGCGTTTCAAACCCGGTTTTTTCAAGCTGATCAATGTGGGTTTTGCCAAGGAGATCCTGTATGCCCCCATCCAGGAGCAGCTTCGCACCTGTCAGGAGGAGATCGGTTTTGAATACATTCGCTTCCATGGCATCTTCGACGAGGACATGATGGTATACCGGGTGGATAAAAACGGCAAGATCATTTACAACTTCACCTACATCGACATGGTGTATGACTTCATCCTGTCCATTGGCCTCAAGCCCTATGTGGAGTTCAGCTACTATCCATCGGCGCTGGCAGCGGATCCGCGGCAGGACTTCCGCAAGGGCTCGTACCTGAGGGGGCTGCCCAATTCCATGGACAACTGGTGCGAATTGGTGCGGCAGACCATTCGTCATTGGATCGAGCGCTACGGACTGCAAGCGGTCAGATCCTGGTGGTTCCGCACCGGCGAAGCCCACAGCATGTATTACAAACGTATGTCCTTTGAAGAATACATGTACCTGTATACCGAGACCTGCCGGGCTGTCAAGCAGGTGGACCCCTCTCTGCAGTTCGGCGGCATGAATCTGGACATCGGCATGCTCCAAGAGGAGGGACAGCCCGACATCGAGGAGTACCTGAGCGCCCTGCGCAAGGCGGGCTTTCTGCCCGACTTCTACAGCTTCCAGTGTTTCCACAACGTCTATGATTCCGACTGGTTCAACACCCTGGAGGCTGTTTCCTATCACGAATCCGAGCCGGCTACCCTCAGTGAGGACGCAGACTACCTGTCCAACAGGATGGGGCGGCTGCGCAGGATCATCCGCTCCTTCGATCCCCGAAACAAGAGCATCATCCTGGACACCTGGAATTCCACCATCTGGCAACGGGACCTGCGCAACGATACCTGCTTCAAGTCCGCCTTTCTGTTCAAAAACATGCTGGAAAACGCGGAAACCATCTCCGCTTTCGGGTACTGGGTGCTCAGCGACCTGTATGAAGAGGTCCACGCCTCCCGCCAGCTCTTCCATGGCGGTTATGGGCTGATAACCCGAAACGGCATCCCCAAAGCCGCATACAACGCCTTTTTGCTGCTGCGTATGCTGGGAGAGCGCTTTGTGCAACGGGGCGATGGCTATTATGTCACCTGCAATGCCGACGGAGAAGTACAGGTTGCCCTGTACAACTACTGCCACTACGACAATCTCTCCCGACAGCACATCTTTGTGGAAGGCAACGACCTGAACCGCTATGAAATGTACCGGGATAGCATCTCGCGGGAGATCAGCATGAAACTCAGCTTGCCGGATGATAGCTACATCGTTCGCCGTTATGGCATAGCCAGGGGCAATGCCATGGGCAGCGCTTACGATACCTGGCTGGAAATGGCCAGCCCGAAAGAACTGGACGCTCTGGAGGTGGACCGTCTGCGGAGCATCTCCGGGCCCAGCTTCCGCAAATACAAGGTGAAGGCCGAGAATGGGCTGGTGCTCCGCGAAAGCCTGGAACCCCACGAAGTCTGCGTGCTGCTGATTCGCCCCGCTGTTCAAACAGAAACCGCGTGAGGGTCGGGGTCATCTCTTCGGATTCTATCGCCCGCCTACAGGGGGCCGGGCTTGCAGCAACCTCATCCGTCTTTTCCATAAATCCTCCCCTCCCTTCGCATGCGAAAAAGCCCCCGAAGGGGGCCGCGCTCACCATGCTTTCAGCGGGCTTTCTCCACCTTCAGCGGTACAATATCCGGCCTTTTTGCCGCAAAGCAAAACCCTACAATCTTGTATGCATTAACGCTATCCGTGATAACATCGCCAATGCCTCAAGAAAATCCATCTCGCTGAACACATAAGATCAGTTGGCCTTGTCCGACAAACCGATCAGAAACATTCACGCACATTACCTTCATTCGAGCCATCCCTTTGTCATATGTTATATTCCTTCACTGGTCCATCGTTTCCTGATAGAACCAGTGGATTTCGGCGGGTCAATCTCGTCCAAACAACCCCTCTTTCGGGAGTCATTCACTGATGATCTCAAACAAATGCGGAGGATAGAGATAATCTCCCAGCATATCCGTTTGGATACGATACCATGTTCGCTCAACGGATACAACCTCGTAGACTTTCCCTTCCGTCAATTCCATATGCCGTGTTTTCCCGATATACCTTACCTTCATTCGGGCCATCTCTTTGTCATATGTTCTATCCTTCACCTGGTCCTTCGTTTCCCGATAGAACCAGTGGATTTCGGCAGGTCAATTTCGTCCATTTTGCCGCCGAAGACCATCAGGCGGCTGCGAAGGATGTCAAGCGCTTCATAGTACGCAAGTTTTCTGCCTGCTTCAAAGGCATCCGTGGGAGCGGCCGCGCTTGCCTCCTCAAAGCGTTTGGTCATCTCTTCCAGCGCTTGATCTATGGCGTATACCGCGCCGTTTCGATCGAGCCCATCCAAATTCCACATACTTGCCTGCATCTCCCTTCCGGTCATCTCTTCACGAAAACAGCATATCCCTCCCCCGAAGGTACGGATTTCTTTTTCCCGATGTGGGATACGCCTTGAACTGTAAGCAAATCAATACCTTCCAGACCATCAATTTCACTTTGTTTTCCGCTCTTTTGACGGATAAAACTGCCGCACAACCCGGTCTGCAGCAGCCCATCCTCTTTTTTCGCGCCCATATCCCAGTTTTCCTTACGGTTTCAATTCCTCCGGCAGCCGGTTCATCAGCAGTTTGGCCACCGTACCCGTGGTGAAGCCGGTCGCCAGGCCGATCAGCATCAGCACCGCCATGTAGTACACCAGTTTGTCGGTCTGCAGGATGATCATCGCAAGCCCCACCTGCCCCACGTTGTGGAACACGGCGCCGGCCATGCCGATGACCACCGGGCTGAAGCCCCGGACCTTGTAGAGGGCGGACATGACGATCATGCTCAGCAGCCCCCCCGCCAGGGCGTACATCATGCCGCTGACCCCGGCGAACAGCAGCCCCGACAACAGCACCTTGGCCGCCATCAGGAGGAAGGCGGTGGGGATGCCCAGCCAATACACCGCCAGCAACAGCACGCTGTTGCTCAGGCCGATCTTGATCCCGGGCACGCCCCCCACGGGGAGGAAGCTCTCGATGTAGCCCAGGATCAGCATGACCGCCACCAACAGGGCGGACAGGGTCAGCCGCCGGGTGCTATTGCGCTTCATACGCGTCCTCCGCCGCCAGGGCCGCCTCGTCCTCGTATGCCTCCTGGGCCCGGTACATGTCCTCCAGGGCGGTCTGGGCCTCTTCCGGGGTCAGCAGTTCCAGGGTCACCTGGTTGGGCAAACAGATGACCATGTTGAACAGGATCCGTTCCTCTATATTGTCCAGGGTCACTTCCCCCTGCTTCACGCAGTCCTGATTGTCGCAGGTGGAAGATTCCATATAAAAGGAATCCTTGCCCACGTGGATCACATTTTCAATGCCCTCTCCCTGGGTAAGCTTGAAGGAGCCGTCCTCCACCAGGGGGATGGGGGCGTACACGCCCCTTCCTGTACTGATCCGAAGGTAGGAGGTGGCGGGATACAGGGTGGGCCTGGGGGTGGGATCGGTGTTTTCCCCCTCTATCGCCGCGGGCGACGGGGTCGCAACGCCTCCCACGGGCTCCGGAGCCGCGGTCTCTTCCGAGGTCCCGGACGGCGGAGTCTTCGCCGCTTCCACCGCCGCGGGCGATGGGGCCACGATCTCTTCCCCGGCATCTACAGGCCGGGCTGTCCCGATGGCCTCCGGGGGACGCGCCGCCGGTTTGCGCATGGACAAGCCGACAAAGAGCAGGAGGAGAGCGACGGCCGCGAGGGCCAGGACAAGGATCAGGTTCCGTTTTTTCATGGCGCCGTCTTTTTCCTTCGGGGTAAAGTTCTCATTGTTCATGGTCGATATTTTCTCCTTGGCTGTGGGAATGTCGATATTATGGTGCTTTTGCCCGGCTTCGTCAAGGCAGTTCCGGTGAAAGTCCCTGCTCAATGGGCGTCCAGGTACTCTTTCAGGAAGAGGATCCCCTGCCGGTAGCCCTGAAGGCCCAGGCCCATGAAGGATTTGATGCAGGCCATGCCCGCATAGGAATGCCTGCGGAAGGGCTCCCTCTTGTCGATGTCCGAGATGTGCACCTCCACGGCGGGGATCCCCACCCCCCGGAGGGCATCCAGGATGGCGATGCTGGTATGGGTGTAAGCCGCCGGGTTGATGAGGATGCCGTCCGCCTCCCCCAGGGCTTGCTGGATGCGATCCACGATGGCGCCCTCGTGGTTGGACTGGAAGACCTCGCATTCGATGCCCGCTTCCGCGCAACTCTCTTCGCACAGCCGCACCAGGTCGGCATAGTCCTCTTTCCCGTAGATCCCGGTTTCCCGCTGCCCCAGCAGGTTCAGGTTGGGACCGTTAATGATCAAGAATTTCATGGAACGCCTCCTCTATGGCCCGGGCACAGTCCCCCAGGGTCCCGCTGTTTTCCACTGTCGTATCGGCAAACTGTGTGTACAGGGGCAGCCGCTGCCGGTACAGTGCCTCCGGAGGGATGTCCCGGGAGAGGGGGCGCCCCCTGGTGGGCAGCAGCCCCACCTCCCGCCGGAGGAAGACCACCACCCCGTTCTGCCGGAGCCGCGCCCGGTTCCCCGGCCTCGTCACGCAACCGCCCCCGGTGGCGATGACAAGGCCGCTCTTTTTGCCCAGATCTTCCAGTACCACTTCCTCCAGTTCCCGGAAAGTTTCTTCGGAACCTCCGGCGAAAAAGGCAGGGATGGACATGCCGATCCTCTCTTCGATGCACCGGTCCGCATCCGCAAAAGAACGGCCCAGTTCCCTGGCCAGCAGTTTGCCCACGGTACTCTTCCCGCAGCCCGGCATGCCGATGAGCACGATGTTCATGGTTTCCCGCCGCAAGGCATGCAAGGCGCGGTCCCTCTGTTCCGGGGGGATGGCCCGTCCGGTAAAGCGCTCCGCCGCCGCCCTGGCCTGTTCCACCAGCATGGGATAGCCCCCCAGGCAGGGGATGCCCCGGTCCTCCGCCTCAAGCAGCAGCCGGGTGCGAGCGGGATTGTAGATCAGGTCCAGCACTGCCACAAGTCCCGGCAAAAGGGCGAGGTCCACCGGCGCGGCCCCCGTATCCGGATACATGCCCACCGGAGTACAGTTCACCAGCAGCGCCGCATCCCTGTGCCGCCAAAGATTTTCGTAGTTTTCGGGCCCACGGCGGGATACCACCACGGTGTTTGCGCCCCTATCCCGCAGAACATATTCGATCGTGTGGGAAGCGCCGCCGCTGCCCAGAATCAGCGCCTTCTGCCCGAACGGGTCCAACCCCAGAACGTCCAGCATATGGGCAAAGCCCTGTGCGTCGGTGTTGTCCCCTATAAGTCCTCCCCCGGGCCGCCGCAGGATGGTGTTCACGCTGCCGATGGCCCGGGCCGCCGGGCTCAGTTCCCTGCAGTAGGGGATCACCGCCTGTTTGTAGGGGATGGTGACGTTCAGCCCATCAAAAGAGTCCGAAGCCAGAAAATCCCCCAGATCCCCCGGCTCTACCTGAAACAGTTCGTAATCATAGCCCCCCAGCAAGGCATGGAGCCGGGGAGAATGGCTGTGGGACAGGTTTTGCCCCAGAAGGCCCGCCCGCATCAGGGCCGCCCTTCCTGCGGCAGGTTTTCCTGGTACTCCCGGCTCATTTCAAACAGGAGTTCGTACAACCTGGTTACATGGGGCGCCATCTCCGGAGTCACAAGCCGGACCAGTTCCCCCAGTTTTTCCCGCTCCCGGTCCCGGTCCAGCACGTCCAGCCCCTTTGTCCGTTTCAACGCCCCGATCCGGGCAACCACTTCCATGCGCCGCTGAAAACAGGCGCACAGCTCCCGGTCCACCTCGTCCATGATCGCCCGCAGCGCCTCAAGTTCCATTCCCTTCCCCCCATTTTTCCATCATGGCGTCCAGGACCGCCAGGGCCAGCACCGCCTCCAGCACGGGCACCGCCCGGGGCAGGATACAGGGGTCGTGCCGCCCCTTTGTCTTGATAGACAGCTCCCGGCTCAGGTCCGCCGACACGCTGCGCTGGGGCAGTGCGACGGAGGGCGTGGGCTTGATCGCCGCCCGCAGAATCAAGGGCATGCCGGTGGTGATGCCCCCCAATATGCCCCCCGCATGGTTGCTCTCACAGATCACCCGGCCTTCCCGCAGCAAAAAGGGGTCGTTGGCCGCGCTTCCCCGCATCTTCGCCAGGGAAAAACCCGCACCGAACTCCACCCCCTTCACCCCGGGCACCGCAAAGGCCAGCCGGGCGATGCGGTTTTCCATGCCGTCGAACATGGGGTCCCCCAGCCCGGCGGGCACCCCCAGGGCACAGCATTCGAGCAAGCCCCCCACCGAATCCCCTGCCGCCCTGGCCCGGCGAATGCGCTGGACCATGGCTTCTCCTTGGCCCTCCCGCAGCACGGGAAAGGGCCGGGTGCCCGGCAGCAGCAGCTCCTCTTCCGTCAGGTTCACGGGGTCATAGGATTCGTCCCATATCCCTTCTATGGACAGGATGTGGGCGCCCACCCGGACCCCCCGGCGGGCCAGGATCTGCAGGCAGATGCCCCCTGCCAGGCACAGGGGCGCGGTGAGCCGTCCGGACAGATGCCCGCCCCCGGACAGGTCTGCGCTGTCTCCATAGCGCATGCCCGCAGTGTAGTCCCCGTGCCCGGGGCGAAAGGCCTTCCCCTCGTAGTCGGCGGGCCTTGCGTCTTTGTTCCGGATCAGGACGGCCAATGGCGCTCCGCAGGTCCTGCCCGCTTTCAGCCCCGACAGGATCTCAAAGATATCGGGCTCCCTTCTGTCGGTGGACCATTCCCATCTGCCCGGCGCCCGGCGCTCCAAAAAGCGCTGCAGCGCCTCCAGGTCCAGGGCCTCCCCCGGAGGCAGCCCATCCAGCACTGCCCCGATGCCCTCCGAATGGCTCTGCCCGAAGATGGAGAGCCGAAGTCTTGAAAACAGGATGCTGCTCATGGTTCCTCCTCCAGAATTTGGATCCTCCCCCCGGCCTGCCGGAAGCGCTGCCAGAAGGCGGGATCGGACTTGGCCACCACATCCGCATCCCGGATCACCACATCCCCGCTGCAGGCGACGGAAGCGATGGCCGCCATCATGGCCATGCGGTGGTCCCCTTCCGGATCCACGATGCCCCCCGGGATCCCCTGCCCAGGGCATAGGGTCAGCCCCTCCGGCTCCTCCAGCGCCCGGGCGCCCAATCCCCGCATCACCCGGCAGATGGCCCCGATCCGGTCGGACTCTTTCAGGCGCAATCGCCCCGCCCGGCGCACTTTCAGGGTCGCCCCCCGGATCAGCGCCAGCGCCGCCAGGGGCGGGACCAGGTCCGGGACCCCGGAGGCATCCAGTTCGAAGAGCTCCCCCGCCCGCATCTCTTCCATCAGGCCGAGCACCGCCCGGTCTCCCTGGGCAGACTCCGGATCCAGGCCTTCCACCCGAACCCCGCCGCACAAAAAGAAGGCCGCATTGGACCAGTCGCCTCCCACGGAAAGGCTGCCCGGGCTCTTGTACCCTGTTCCGGGGACCCAAAATCCCTGTCCCCGCTGCCGGGGCGCTCCGCCGAAAGCTTCCATGGCCCGGCAGGTCATCCCAATGTATGCCCCGGACTCCGGCGCCCTTGGAAACATCAGGTTGCCGCCCCCCATAAGGGGCAGGGCCAGCAACATGCCGCTGATGAACTGGGAGGAGACGTCCCCGGGCAGCTCATAGGTCCCGGAGCGCAGCCTGCCAACGATGCGGATCTTGCCGGGATCCGGCCATTGGACGTTGCAGCCGCCCCGTTCCAAAGCCCGGAGGAGAGGCTTTATGGGGCGCTCCCGCAACCGCTTGCCCAGGACAAAGTCCGCCTCCACCCCCAGTGCGCCCGCCACGGGCAGCAAAAAACGCAGGGTGGACCCGCTTTCTTTGCAGTATAGCTGCACCCGCCCGGGCGCGCGCTCCCCCAGAGGCTGTACCCACAGGCCCCCTGCTTTTTTTGTAAAGCGGGCGCCCAGGGCCGAGAGGCAGCCCAGGGTAGCCGCCACGTCCTCCGCCTCCCCCACCGGTCCCACCATGGTGGGCCCCTCCGCCAAAGCGGAGAGGATCAACAGCCTGTGGGCTTCGGACTTGGAGGGGACCGCCCGGACCCTTCCGGACAGGGGCCCCGGGGTGATGTGCACCGTCATGGCTCCGTACCTGACCTCGCCCAGGTGATGAGTTCTTCCGCGGGAACCCGCAACAGCTCCGCCGACCCCAAGCTCCGGGGCACCACCAGCTGCAGGGCATCCCCATCCATTTTTTTGTCCCGCAGCGCCGCCCGGGCCAACTCCGCCGCCCCGTATCCGCTCTCGGCAGGCAGCCCATATCCCTTCAGCAATTCCAGGAGGATGGCGAACACCTCCCGGGAACACAGACCCAGGTTCACCGAAGCCCGGGTGATCAGCGCCAGCCCCATGGCGACCGCCCGGCCGTGGGACAGGGTATATCCGCTCAGCGTCTCCATGGCATGGCCAAAGCTGTGGCCCAAGTTCAGCAGCTGCCGGCAGCCCTTGTCGCGCAGGTCCCGGGAAACGATGTCTCGTTTCATGCCCACGCACCGGGCGATGATCTCCGGCAGCCATCCCCGTATCGGCCGCAGCCCCAACCCCTCCAAAAGTTCCGTACTCCCCAGCATCCCGTATTTGATGACCTCGGCGCAGCCCTCCCTCAGGATCTCATCCGGCAGGCTGTCCAGAAGCTCCGGGTCGCACAGCACCAGCACAGGCTGATGAAAAGCGCCGCACAGGTTCTTGCCCTCGGGCAGGTTGATGGCGGTCTTGCCTCCCACCGCGGAGTCCACACAGGAAAGCAGGGTGGTGGGCAGCTGGATCAAGTCGATGCCCCGCATGTAGCTGGCTGCGGCAAAGCCCGCCAGATCCCCCACCACGCCGCCCCCCAGGGCGACCAGGGCATCGGTTCGGGTAAATCCCCAGCGGGCCATCTGTCCCAGCAGGATGAGGAAATTTTCTCCGTTCTTGGACGCTTCCCCCGGAGAGATCAAAAAAGAACGGGGGACAAAGCCCGCCTCCTCCAGGGATGCCAAGGCACGCTCCAGGTACAGGGCTGCCACCCGGCTGTCGCTGACCACGCACACCTGCCGGGCCCGCAGAACGTCCCGGGCCCGACGCCCGAGTTCCTCCAGGCAGCCGGATGCGATGCGCACCTCGTACGCTCCCTCTGGCGTCTCCACGCGAATGTCCTGCACCCCTTCCTTCCCCTCCCTCCATAGCCCCCTATAGGTTCTTTGGGTATTGTACAACCCTCCGCCCCCGCTGTCAATGATCATCCTGCCCCTTCAAACACACAAACAAAGCAAACAGGATTGAAATCTTTCCACACATCTGTTATACTGAAGATGCGCAGCCGTGCACAAAAACCATCACGAATCGGAGGCGGATATCCATGAGAAAGACCCTCAATTTGCTGGGCTTTGATTTCGGCGCATCCAGCGGCCGCGCCATGTTGGGCACCCTGACGGACGGCGTTCTGCGCCTGACCGAGATTCATCGCTTCTCCAACGATCCCGTACTGATAAACGGGCGCTTTTTATGGGACGTACAGCGCTTCTTCTTTGAGATGAAGACGGCGCTGAACAAATGTGCCAAACAGGACATCGCCCTGGACGCCATCGGCATCGACACCTGGGGCGTGGACTACGGTCTGCTGAGTGAAAACGGCCAGTTGGTGGGCATCCCGGTGCACTACCGGGACGAGCGCACCGTGGGCGCCATCCAGCGCACCTGTGAAAAAATCCCCAAGGAAGAGATCTTCGCCAGCACCGGCCTGGCTTTCATGGAGTTCAATACCCTGTACCAGCTGGTGGCCATGCAGGAACAACAGGATCCCCAGCTGAAGATCGCCGACAAGATGCTGCTGATGCCGGATCTCCTGGCTTACTTCCTCACCGGGGAGATGGGTACCGAGTATACCATCGCCTCCACCAGCCAATTGGTAGACGCCCATACCCGGGACTGGGCTTGGGATCTGATTGAAAAACTGGGTCTGGACAAGAAATTGTTCACCCCCATCCAGCCTGCAGGCTCACTCCGGGGATATCTGCTGGAGCAGATCGCCCGGGAGACCGGCGTGGGCCGGGTCCCCGTCATCGCGGTAGCCTCCCACGATACCGCCTCCGCCGTGGCCGCCGTGCCCGCCCAGAGCGACAGCTTCGCCTACCTGAGCAGCGGCACCTGGTCCCTTTTGGGAGCTGAAATCCGGGAGCCCCTGTGCGCCCCCTCGGTGATGGCCGCCAATTATACCAACGAGGGCGGCATTGACGGCACCATCCGCCTGCTCAGGAACATCATGGGCATGTGGATCGTCAACGAGTGCAAAAGGGAATGGGATCGGCGCAACGACGCGGTGGACTATGCCGGACTGGTTGCCATGGCCGAAAAGGCCGAACCCTTCTTCGCTTTCATCGATGTGGACGACCAATTGTTCAACCCCCCGGGGGACATGCCCGCCCGCATCCAGGCCTACTGCCGCAATACAGGGCAGCAAGTGCCCCAGAGCAGGGGCCAGATCTGTCGGGTGGTGTACGAGAGCCTGGCTCTCAAGTACCGCTGGGGCGTGGAGCGCCTGGAGCAGGACATGCTGAAAAAGCCTGTGGAGGTGCTGCACATCGTGGGCGGCGGCGCCAAGAACGAAATGCTCAACCAGTTCACCGCCAACGCCCTGAATCGGCCGGTGATTACCGGGCCCACCGAAGGCACGGTCATCGGCAACCTGCTGGTGCAAGCCATGGGGTTGGGCGAGATCGCAAACCTGGCCGAACTGCGGGAGATCGTAAAGCGTTCCTTCCCCACCAAAGACTACCTGCCCGGCGCCGACACTGCAGCCTGGGACGAAGCGTATCGGCGCTTCCTCAAGGTGTTGTAATGGAGCCTTCTTTGTACGAACGCACCGGCCGGCTCCCAGGTTCCCTGGAGCTGGCCTACTTGGGAGACGCCCTGTACGAGTTGTACGTTCGCAGCGCCCTGATCGGCAGCGGCAACCATGTGAAAGCGCTGCACCGACAGGCGGTAGGCATGGTGTGCGCCGGGTATCAAGCCCGGGCCTTCGAGGCCCTGGAGGGCAGCCTTTCCCCGGAAGAAAGGGCCGTAGCCCGTCGCGCCCGCAACGCCCACCAGACCCCAACCAAAAATGCCGACATCGCAGAATACCATCAGGCCACCGCCCTGGAAGCCCTGTTGGGCTACCTGTACCTCACCGGGCAACAGGCCCGGTTGGAGGAATTGCTGCAGCGCATCCTGAACCTGAAACAGGAGGAGGATCATCTTGGCGTTTGACAAAAAGCCCGCGAGACGCACGGGCAAACCCGGCCCGGCCTTTGGCGGGCCCCGCCGGGCGGTACCGCCCCGGGGGCCTATCCCCCCCGCCCGGGAGGCAGAACCCCGTTCCCGGCGTCCCGAGCCGGGTAAACCCGATCCGTACGCGCCGCGCCCTGCCCAACCGCCCCGGTCCCCCCGGTTCGCGCCGCGGCCCACGACAAGCAGGCCCGGGCAATTTGCGCCCCAGCCTGTCCAGCCGCCCCGGCGACCCCGGTCTGCGCCCCGGCCCGCTCCCATTCAACCGGAGCCCCCTGCGCCCCTCTTCCCGGACCAGGGACAAGGGCCCGAACCGGCGGAAAACCTGCTGGTGGGCCGCAACCCCATCCGGGAGGCACTGAAAGCCGGCCGCCCCATGGAAAAGCTCCTGGTAGCGGACGGAGATCTGGCGGGTTCCGCCCGGGAAATCATCGCCATGGCCCGGGAGCGCCATGTGATCGTCCAGTATGTGGACCGGGTCCGGCTGGACCAGGTCTGCAAGGGCCATCAAGGCATGGTAGCCTGGGCTTCCGCAGCGGAATACGCTTCGGTGGAAGATCTCCTGGCCCTGGCAGCGGAACGGGACGAAGCGCCCCTTGTGGTGGTGCTGGACGGCATCACCGATCCCCACAACCTGGGCGCCATCATCCGAACCGCCGAGTGCATGGGCGCCCATGGAGTTGTCGTCCCCGAGCGCCGGGCGGCCGGCCTGGTCCCCGCTGCGGTAAAGGCGGCGGCAGGCGCCCTGTCCTACATCAAGGTCGCCCGGGTGGTGAACCTGGCCCGTACCCTGGAATCCCTGAAAGGGGAAGGCCTGTGGATCGCCGGCGCGGTGACGGACGCTCCGGACGTCCGGGAGGCCGACCTGAGCGGTCCTCTGGCCCTGGTGATCGGCTCCGAGGGCAGCGGCATCTCCGCCCTGGTCCGCCAGAAGTGCGATTTTTTGGTCAGCCTGCCCATGTACGGGCAGATACAGTCCCTGAACGCCTCGGTGGCGGCGGGCATCCTGCTGGCCGAAATCGCCCGGAACCGCCATGCATAAGAAGAAGCGTATCCTGATCGTGGACGGCTACAATGTGCTGGGCGCCTGGCGCAGCGGCATGGGCAGCATGGAGAGCGCCCGTATGGATGCGGCCCGGGACGAACTCACCGACATGCTCCGGGATTACGCGGGCTATGCGGGGCAGGCCGTGATTCTGGTGTACGACGCCTGGCTGTCCGACCGCAAGACCCGCACAGAGGAAACTTCCGGCCCCCTCACCGTGGTATTCACCCGCAAGGGGGAGACCGCGGATCAGTACATTGAGCGGCTCACCGACAGTCTGGCCCATGACATCTCCCTGGACAAATGCGAAGTGCGGGTGGCTACCTCGGACAGCGTGGAACAGACCGTGATCCTGGGCAGGGGGGCCACACGCCTCTCTGCCCGGGAACTGTTGGCGGAGATAGAGCACACCCGCAGCACCGGACGCCGCCATATGCGGGAGCAGGCGGCACAGGGGCGCAGTACGGTTATGGAACGAATGAACGAAGAGACCCGTCGAAAACTGGAATCTATGCGCAGGGGAGGCAAGTGATTTGGTCACCCGTTTTGAGGGTATGACGGACGAGGAGGTCGTGCTGTTGGCTCAGTCCTCCGACGATGCTGCATTGGAATACCTGCTGAACAAGCACAAAAACTTTGTTCGCGCCCGGGCCCGCAGTTATTTTCTGATTGGCGCCGACCACGAGGACATCGTGCAGGAGGGCATGATCGGTCTGTTCAAGGCCATCCGGGATTACAGGAGTGAAAAACTCGCCTCGTTTCGCGCCTTTGCCGAACTGTGCATCACCCGGCAAATCATCACCGCCGTCAAGACCGCCACCCGGCAAAAGCACATCCCCCTCAATTCCTACATCTCGCTGAACAAGCCCATTTACGATGACGAGTCGGACCGGACCCTGATGGACGTGATCGCAGGGAGCCACGCTGCCAACCCGGAGGATGTGTTCATCCGGCAGGAGGATGTGAGCGACGTGGAGGGACTGCTGGGCCAGATGTTGTCCAAGCTGGAAATGCAGTCCATTTTGCTGTATCTGGAGGGCAAGAGCTACCAGGAGATCGCCAAAGAAATCGGCCGGCACGTCAAGTCCATCGACAATGCGCTGCAGCGGGTCAAGCGGAAACTGCAGAAATATGTGGAAGAAAAGGGATAATCCCCAAACATTTTACCTTATTCGCCTGCGAACGTTCTTTTCTGCCGTTGACAAATACCACTATTTTGGGTACAATACGCATTGTGTGGCGGGCGTGCGGGTGTAGCTCAATGGCAGAGCCCCAGCTTCCCAAGCTGATCACGTGGGTTCGATTCCCATCACCCGCTCCATACATTTATACACATCATAGGAGGAAGGATTCAAGATGGCAAAGGCGAAATTTGAGCGCACCAAGCCGCATGTAAACATCGGGACGATCGGTCACGTTGACCATGGCAAGACCACCCTGACCGCGGCGATCACGATCACCCTGTCCCAGGAAGGTCACGCGGCGGCCATGCGGTACGACGAGATCGACAAGGCTCCCGAAGAGAAGGCCCGTGGGATCACCATCAACACGTCCCACGTGGAGTATGAGACGGAGAAGCGTCATTATGCCCATGTGGATTGCCCCGGACACGCGGACTACGTGAAGAACATGATCACCGGCGCAGCCCAGATGGACGGGGCGATCCTGGTGGTATCTTCCGCGGACGGCCCGATGCCCCAGACCCGGGAGCACATACTTCTGGCCCGCCAGGTGGGGGTGCCGTATATTGTTGTGTTCATGAACAAGACGGACCAGGTAGACGACGAAGAGCTCCTCGAGCTGGTGGAGATGGAGATCCGCGAGCTGTTGAGCGAGTACGATTTCCCCGGCGACGACATTCCCGTGATCAAGGGCTCCGCCCTGCTGGCGCTGGAGAAGCTGACCGCGGGGGCGTCCGCGAAGGAGTGCAAGGAGTGCCAGTGCATCTTCGAGCTGATGGACGCAGTAGACAAGTACATTCCGGATCCGGAGCGCGCGGTGGACAAGCCCTTCCTGATGCCCGTGGAGGACGTGTTCTCCATCACGGGCCGGGGGACGGTCGCCACGGGCCGCGTGGAGCGTGGCACGGTGAAGGTAGGGGACACCGTAGAGATCGTAGGGCTGATGGAGAAGAGCCGTACCACGGTCGTGACCGGCGTAGAGATGTTCCGGAAGCTTCTGGACTACGCGGAGGCGGGGGACAACATCGGCTGCCTGCTGCGTGGCGTACAGCGGACGGATATCGAGCGCGGCCAGGTGTTGGCGAAGCCCAACTCGATTCGTCCCCGCACCCATTTCATGGGCCAGGTATACGTGCTGACCAAGGAAGAGGGCGGCCGTCACACGCCGTTTTTCAACGGCTACCGCCCCCAGTTCTACTTCCGCACCACGGACGTGACGGGGGACATCAAGCTGCCCGAAGGGGTAGAGATGGTCATGCCCGGGGACAACATCGACATGGAGATCACGCTGATCACCCCCATCGCCTGCGAAGAAGGCCTGCGCTTCGCCATCCGTGAAGGCGGCCGCACCGTGGGCTCCGGGGTTGTCATCAAGGTCCTGGACTGAGCAAGGAAAACCGCAGCATACGAAGCATACGAAGAAAAGCTGCCGCAGCCATCGGGCTGCGGCAACTTTGTTTCATGATAGCAATCAATCAGGCTTCTTCCCCGGAGGTCAGGGCCTCGGTGATGGGCACGGTGACGGTGTACCGGTAGCAGGAGAAGACCTCTTCCAGCTTGTCCGGAGAAGGGGCCCGGGTCAGCAGGCTCACCAGGGGCACGATGAGAAGGCCGCCCAGCATGGCAAAGGCGCCGCAGTTGATGGGGCTCTGGAGGATGGAGGGGAAGGCGCCCTTGAAGAACATATTGGCCAGCATCAGCAGGGTGCCCCACAGGAAGCACACCACACAGGAGGTCTTGGTCACCCGCTTCCAGTACAGACTGTACAGGAAGGGCGCCAGGAAGGACCCCGCCAGGGCGCCCCAGGACAGACCCATGAGCTGGGCGATAAAGGTGATGCTCAGCTTGTATTGGATCACCGCGATGAAGGCGGAGAGCAGGATGAATGCGGCGATGAAGGCCCGGATGTAGCCCAGATCCCGGCGATCGTTCTTTTTGCCCTTGAACAGCAGGGGTACGATGAAGTCCATGGTCAGGGTGGAACTGGAGGTCAGGACCAAGGCGGACAGGGTGGACATGGAAGCGGACAGCACCAGCACCAGGGCGATGCCGATGATCAGGGGGGAGAGCTGGGAGAGCATATGCGGGATGATCGCGTCGTAGCCCTCTGCCGCGACGTCCACGGGGAAGATGCGGGCGAAACCGCCCAGAAAGTAGCAGCCACCGGCAACCACCAGGGCAAAGATGGTGGAGATCACCGTGCCCTTGTGGATGTCCTTTTCACTCTTGATGGCGTAAAACTTCTGCACCATCTGGGGCAGGCCCCAGGTACCCAGGGATGTCAGCAGCACCACGCTCAGGAGACCCATGGGGTCCGGGCCGAAGAAGGAGGCGAAGACCCCGGGCATGGCGGATGCGGCCTCGTCGGTCACATGGGAAAGGGCTGCCAGAGAGCCGGTAAAGCCCCCGTTGATCTTCAGCACCGAGGCGATGATGGCCACGATGCCCCCCAGCATGATGATGCCCTGGATGAAATCGTTGATGGCGGTGGCCATGTAGCCCCCGGCGATGACGTACACTGCGGTGAGGGCGGCCATGATCAGGATGCACACCGTATAGTCTACCTGGAAGGCCATGCCGAACAGGCGGCTCAGGCCGTTGTACAGGGAGGCGGTGTAGGGGATCAGGAACACGAAGATGATCGCCGAAGACAGGGTGCGCAGGGAGGGGCTGCCGAAGCGCTCTGCGAAAAACTGGGGCATGGTGGCGGAGTTTAAATGCTGGGTCATGATGCGGGTGCGGCGGCCCAGGAAGACCCAGGCCAACAGGGAGCCGATGAAGGCGTTGCCCAGCCCGATCCAAGTGGAGGCGATACCGAACTTCCAGCCGAACTGTCCTGCATAGCCCACGAAAATGACGGCGGAGAAATAGGTGGTGCCGTAAGCGAAGGCGGTGAGCCAGGGCCCTACGTTTCGGCCTCCCAGCACGAAGCCCCGCACGTCGGTGGCATGGCGGCGGCACAGGATGCCCACCGCGATCATAACGGCAAAGAATACTGCGATCATAACGAGCTTAACGAACATATGGATCTCCTCCTCTAATACGCATCGGGCAATAAAAAAACGGCCTTGTCCAAGCAGGCACGCCCAGTAAGACCGTTTGTCCTTCGATTGCCCTTTGGCGTTTACGAAACACAGGCGGTCTTTTTGCTGTCATAATAATATCCGTTGTATCCGAACACCAGAAGCCGCCCCTTTCGCAAATGATTTTCTATATTTTACCACTCGCAGTTCCTTTTGTCAAGCTTTTTGCTGTACCCGGGCTGTTGTATCTGGGTGTACTTGGTATTGCGTGAAGGCTAAGTATGGGCTCCTTCTATGAGTGTAATACACGTATTTTTGAGGCGGATGAGCTTTTGAAATGGCATGGGGATGTCTTAAAGTGGTTCCTTGGACATCGCCGTCATCTGGATAAACCTGTTTGTGGTCTTCTTTGTTCCCTATGTCCATTGCCATCGCGATATCAAAAGCCACTCCTTAGATGATGACTTGGTTGGTCAACCGGCCAGCAAAATCCATGCCAATCATGCCATGAATCCCTGGACAATTGCCCACTATGAGGGAGAAGGAGATCTGTCTGCCAAAGGCATTCTTATTCAGGAGCATCACAAATTTTCGTTCGCAAATCGTATAGGGCGGCAGTCATACCTGCCTGACTGCCGCCAATGACAAATAACCATACAAGGGCATCAACGCCTTGGCTTCAGGTCTTGACAACTTGTGATTGCAGGAAACACTTGATATCAGCAATGCCTGCGTAGCGCCGGATATCATCCCCCCTTACATCGACCAGGGTAGGAATTTTCTTGATGATATAACGCAAAGCCATTTCCCTGTTTTCAACAGCGTCCAGCTTGGTATAAGGGATACCCGCCTTGTCCAGCAACATCATGGCTACCCGGCAATTGGGACAGGTTTTGCTGGAAAAAAGCGAAAGTTTGCCGACTTTTAGCTCCGGATTGGTTTGTCCCATAACCGTTTTCGCTGGTTTCATCTTCTGAATGGATGACGCGGTTACAGCAGGGACATACTCTCGCCGCTCCTTAAACTCCTGGGTTTTGCCTGCATTCCAGTTTTGCACCGGGCGATAATACCCTGTGATACGACTGTATACTTCGGCAGGTTCGCCGCACTTGCAGCAGGTAAAATGCTCTCCGGCGATATATCCATGCTTACTGCAGACTGAATAGGTGGGTGAGAGGGTGTAGTAGGGGAGGGCGTAGTTTTCGGCAATCGTTCGTACCAGCGCGGCTGCAGCTTGCCAATCAGGCAATTTCTCGCCAAGGAAAGCATGGAACACCGTGCCAGAGGTATATTTGGTCTGGAGTTTGTCCTGGATATCCAGCGCAGAAAACATGTCTTCAGTAAAGCTCACGGGCAGGTGCGAAGAGTTGGTGTAATAGGGCGTTCCCCCTGCCTGCGCTGCGGTGATGATATCAGGGTAACGCTTGACATCATGCTTGGCCAGGCGGAAAGCGGTGGATTCTGCCGGCGTGGCTTCCAGGTTGTAAAGGTCGCCGTATTGCTCCTGATAATCACTCAGGCGGTTAAGCATATGGTCCAGAACCTGGCCAGTGAAGCGCTGCGCCGATTCATGCGACAGATCCTTTCCAATCCACTTGGCGTTGAGGGCCGCCTCGTTCATCCCAACCAAGCCGATGGTGGAAAAGTGGTTCTCAAAGCTACCCAGGTAACGACGGGTGTAAGGATACAGCCCTTCTTCAAGCAGTTTGGAGATGATGTCCCGCTTTACTTTCAGAGAGCGCGCGGAGATGTCCATCAGCCGATCAAGCCTGCGGTAGAAATCGGCTTCGTCGGCTGCAACATAGGCGATGCGGGGCATATTAATGGTAACGACACCGACAGAACCGGTGGATTCTCCGCTTCCAAAAAAGCCGCCGGACTTTTTGCGAAGTTCTCGCAGATCAAGCCGCAGCCTGCAACACATGCTACGTACGTCACTGGGCTCCATATCAGAGTTGATGTAGTTGCTGAAATAAGGAGTACCGTATTTGCTCGTCATTTCAAACAACAAACGGTTGTTTTCTGTAGCTGACCAGTCAAAATCCTTGGTGATGGAATAGGTTGGGATGGGGTATTGAAAACCGCGACCATCTGCGTCCCCTTCAACCATGATTTCGATGAAGGCTTTGTTGATCATGTCCATCTCAAACTTGCAGTCTTTATACAGAAAATCCTGCTCCACCCCACCGACGATACAGGGCATCTCCGCCAGATCTGGCGGTACTGTCCAGTCGAGCGTGATGTTGGAAAACGGCGCTTGCGTTCCCCAGCGGCTGGGCGTATTTACGCCAAAAACAAAGGCCTCGATGGCTTTTTTGACTTCCTCGTATGTCAGGTTGTCAGTTTTCACGAAGGGCGCAAGGTAGGTATCAAAGGAAGAAAAAGCCTGTGCGCCTGCCCACTCATTTTGCATGATGCCCAGGAAGTTAACCATTTGGTTGCATAAGGTCGCCAAATGTTTGGCGGGCTTGCTGCTGATTTTCCCCGGAATGCCGCCCAAACCTTCTTTGATTAACTGTTTAAGCGACCAACCAGCGCAATAGCCTGTCAACATACTCAGATCGTGAATATGGATGTCGGCGTTTCGGTGGGCATTGGAAATCTCTTCATCATATATCTCGCTCAGCCAATAATTTGCTGTAACCGTGCCGGAATTGGACAAAATCAACCCGCCCACAGAATAGGTGACGGTGCTGTTTTCTTTCACCCGCCAATCAGTGACATCAACATAGCTATTCACAACATCTTTATAGTCCAGGTAGGTGGATTTCATCAAACGGAGTTTTTCGCGCTGCTTCCGGTACAAAATATAGGCTTTGGCAACATCAGCGTAACCAGCCAGGGACAATACATTTTCTACACTGTCTTGGATGTCTTCTACATAGATCAGACTATCCTTGATTTTGCTGTCAAAGTCTGCCGTTACCTTAAGCGCCAAAAAGTCAATAATGTTGTCCGTGTAGTTTTTTTCAAGCGCGTCAAACGCTTTTTTGATGGCATTTGATATTTTCGCAATATCAAATGATACCGTCTCTCCGTTGCGTTTCTTGACCTGATACATGATGTGCCTCCTTTGTTCTCTTTGGGTTTTCTTATTTTTTGCCGTTGAATCTTTTATACGCCCCGAAGCTCGACGTTCCCCATATATGGCTGCAAAATATGGGCCATAACCCGCATCTGAGGTTCCGCCAACGGATGCAAGGCCTCGCAGCCAACCAAATCGCCTGAATCCACAAAGCTTTGCAGGATGTAGCGCGGCGCGCCCTGCAACCAGCGCCCAATCTCCCGGATGTCCTCGGGGGTGTGATATTCCCGCACCAAGGTGGTTCGAAACTCAAAGGGGATTCTCTTTTGCAGCAGCAATTCCGTACTTTTAACAACCGAATCCACATTCAATCCGGATATGCCGACCGTTTGCGGGTACTTTGCCAGGGTATTCTTGATATCCATCGCGACGTAGTCCAGTAGCCCTTCCTCCATCAATCGGGTCAACAAACAAGGGTTACTTCCGTTGGTGTCCAATTTGACTGCATAACCCATGTCTTTTACTTGCTGGATAAAGCTACGCAAACCGCTGTGCAGTGTTGGCTCACCACCCGTGATGCATACCCCTTCCAGAACCCCTATACGTTTCTTCAGGAAAGCAAATAAATGATCATGGCGGATATCAACGGCAAAGCGTTCCGGCAGTACAAGCGCACTGTTATGGCAAAAAGGGCAGCGATAGTTACAGCCAATGGTAAATGCTGTACATGCGACTTTGCCAGGGTAATCCAACAAAGTCAGTTTCTGAAAGCCGGCAATTTTTATGTCCACTTTTCTCCCGCGCAAATATCTATATATTGTGTTCAAACATTCACAAGACACAGTATATAGTATCTACAAGCTTGAGTCAAGTTAAATAAACCGTCTTCTGCATATGTCGATTGATGCCCGGAGCCACATTAACTCGTCCGCTCTTGTAGCGAGACGCGGCCCGTGATATAATAGGCGCAGACTTGTAGGGGGAGGAATGGTTATGGAAAAGGGCGCGACGGCTGCATTTTCCTATGAACACTACATAAACCGGGAATTGAGCTGGCTGGAATTCAACCAACGGGTATTGGACGAGGCGCTCTCGCCGACCAATCCCCCCTTTGAGCGCATGCGCTTTCTCGCCATCGCTTTCAGCAACCTGGACGAATTCTTTATGGTGCGGGTAGCCACCCTGTGGGAGCAGGTGGATGCAGGCATCAATCGTCTGGACATCGCAGGGATGACGCCCAGGCAGCAGCTGGCAGCCATTACCGCCAGGGTGCGGGTGATGATGGAGGGGATGTACGAGGTATTGCGCAAGGAGGTGCTTCCCGTCCTGGGCCGGGCGGGCATCCATATCCTGGCCATGAAAAACCTGAGCCCCGACCAGAAAAAATACGTGGACCGCTACTTCGAGGAGCAGGTGTATCCGGTGCTTACCCCCATGGCGGTGGATTCCCGACGCCCCTTTCCCTTGATTCTGAACCGCAGCCTGAACCTGGGCCTGCTCATCGACGAGGGGGAATGGGCGGAGCCTTCCTTTGCCACGGTGCAAGTGCCCAGCGGCCTTTCCCGGGTGATCCCCATCCCGGGGGAGGGAACCTGCTTCGTGCTGCTGGAACATGTGATTGCCCGGAACATAGACAAGCTGTTCCCGGGCCGCAAAGTGATGTGCACCCATGCCTACAGGATCACCCGGAACGCGGACCTGCCCCTGGACGAATACGACACCGCGGATCTGCTGGAGGAGATGGAAAAGAAGCTGCACCAGCGGCGTTGGGGTTTTGCGGTGCGCCTGGAGATCGACTCCCGGGCGGATCGGCGGCTGGTGAAGGTGTTGGAAGACGCTTTGGAGCTGGAGGGTGGGGACGCCTACCCCATCAACGGCCCCATCAATCCCGACTTCCTGGACATCCTGTACAAGTTACCGGGCTGCGAACACCTGAAGTATCCCCCCTACTACCCCAGCCAGATCGAGCTCGGGGAGGAGGAGAGCATGTTTGACCGGATCCGCTCCGGGGATCTGCTGCTGTACCACCCCTACGACAGTTTTGACAGTGTGGTGCGCTTCGTCCGGCAGGCCGCCCGGGATCCCAGGGTGTTGGCCATCAAGCAAACCCTGTATCGGGTGAGCGGGGATTCCCCCATCATCGGAGCGCTGGTAGAGGCTGCCGAGGCGGGCAAGCAGGTCACCGTTCTGTTGGAATTGAAGGCCCGCTTTGACGAGGCCAACAACATCCACTGGAGCCGCCGACTGGAGCGGGCGGGCGCCCATGTGATCTACGGCATGGCGGGGCTGAAGACCCACTCCAAGATCACCCTGGTGGTGCGCAATGAAGACGGGGACATTTGCCGCTACGTACACCTGGGCACGGGCAACTACAACGACGTGACCGCACGCATCTACACCGATCACGGCCTGTTCACCTGCGACCCGGTCATGGGCGCCGATGCCTCCGCCTTCTTCAATATGCTCACGGGCTACTCCGATATGCCCGCCATGAACAAGTTATCCTGCGCCCCGGAGGGTATGCGGGACACCTTCATGCGCCTGATCGAACGGGAGGCCGAAAACGCCAGGGCGGGCAATAAGGCGGAGATTTTTGCCAAGATGAACTCCCTGGTGGACGAGGGCATCATTGCGGCCCTGTACCGGGCGTCGGAGGCGGGGGTGAGGATCCGGCTGATTGTCCGGGGCATCTGCTGCCTGCGCCCCGGCATTGAAGGGGTGAGCCAGAACATTGAAGTGCGCAGCATTGTGGGCCGCTACCTGGAGCACAGCCGCATCTACCTGTTCCACAACGGGGGGGAACCCGAACTGTACCTGTCCAGCGCTGACTGGATGACCCGGAACCTGGACCGGCGGGTGGAATTGCTGTTCCCGGTGGAACAGCAAGCTCTGCGGGACAAGGCCTGGCAGGTGCTGAAAATGCAATGGAAGGACAACGTGAAGGCGCGGAAGCTGGAGAGCGACGGTACATACTATCCCGTGAGCGGAGGGGATGCAAAGCCCTTCAACAACCAGGAGGAATTGATGCGCTTGCACGGGGAGGAGAGGAAGGGATGACCCAGCGGGACGAGTCCTTTGCCATCATGCTGCTCATGAGCCAGATCGATCCCGGCAAGAATGAACTGGTGCTTCCCTTGAGCTTCTCGGAATGGCACGGACTGCACCGGAGCCTGCGGGAGCAGGGGCTGGGCATGGCGGATCTCTTTGATATGGATATGTCCGGGCTCATGATGCGCCTGAAGATGAGCGAGCAGGAGGCCTACCGGTTGTGCGTACTGTTGGGCAGGGTCCTGCCCTTGTCCGTGAGCCTGGAAGGCTTTGCCATGAACGGCATCCGGCCCGTCACCTGGAACCAAAGGGAGTATCCCCGGCGTCTGAAGGAGCGATTGGGAGACAAGGCGCCGCCCCTCTTGTACGTGGC